>CALQTN020000001.1 GCA_943333505.2 Asaia bogorensis
TCCGTGGGCTTGCCCAGGCAGTGCGGTTCCATCTTCGCCCACTGGGCATCAGTCAATATAAAGCGTTCCATACAAAGCTTGAATCACACTCCAAGCCGCGCCGGAACCCTCAATCTCAACAGACCCTAGAGCGTGATGACCGTAGGTGGGATCACACGAAGGTCTGACCACGCGACCAAACAAAGAGTTAGAGCATGGGGACCACGCCTATCAGCGGTCATCATGCTCTAACTGGTGGCGGTCACCATCGCCGCCGTATTATGCCGCATCATGGCAAGGTAACTCCCCGCCGGCCCACCTGCGGCCGACAGCGCGTCGCTGAACAGGGTGCCGTCAATTTTCGCCCCGGATTCGCGGGCGATCTGGCGCAGAATAGCGCCGTTGGAGATGTTTTCGACAAATAGCGCGCTGACTTGCTGGGCACGAATTTGCGCAATCAGGCCGCGGAGTTCCTTGGCGCTCGGCTCACTTTCGGTGGACAGGCCCTGTGGTGCCACGAAGGTCACGCCATACGCGGCACCGTAATAGCTCAACGCATCATGCGATGTCATGATACGGCGCTGATTGCGCGGGATCGGTGCCCAGGCGGCGCGGATATCGACATCGAGCTTCTCGAGGCGGTCGAGATAGCTGCGCGCCTCGCGTTGATAGATATCCATGCCTGCCGGATCGGCCAGCGCCAGCCCATCGCGCAGATTGGTGACATAGCGCATCACATGCCGCACATTCTGGAAGGCATGCGGATCGGTGCCGCCATCGTCGGTGGTCATCGGGGTGATACCAGCGGTCGCAACGACGCGACTACCCTTGAAGCCTGCAGCCTCGGCCATGCGGTCCATCCAACCTTCGAAGCCGAGCCCGTTGGTCACCAGGAGATCGGCGGAGGCGACAGCGCGCAGGTCGGACGGCTTGGGTTGGTAGGCATGGGCGTCATGATCCGGCCCAACCAGCACCATCGGCGTCACCCGGCCACGGCCAATCTCGCGCACCATATCCCCAAGGATAGAAAAGCTGGCCACCACCCTGGGCGGCGTTGCTGCACGCGCGAAACCTGGCAGCAAAACGGTGAGCGCAATGGCCTGACGGCGCGATAGCATGGCGTGATCCCGGACAACAGAAATGTTATGTTATAACATTTCTGTTGTCCGGGTCAAATGACCCTCAGGCCAGGATCTCTTCCTGCAAACTATCAATCAACTCGGTCCAGGCACGATCCATCGCGGGCGTCCAATCAGCGCCGAGCAACTCCCCAATTGTCGCCTGGACTACTCCAAAGAAAGTGCCAAACACCTCCTGCGGGACGCCGAGATTGACGTGATTGATCCGCTCAGCCCGGATCATGTGTAGGCCAAATGTGCGGTTGGTGGCGTAATCGAGCAGGTTTTCCAGCACCATCTGCACCATCTGTCCACGAATGCTGTAAGCGTGATCGCGGATGAACAACTCCTCCATCTCCGGGTTTTCCGAAAACAGACGGGCATAGACTGCGCGGGTGGGATCGATGTCGCGTTCGGCCAGCAATTCCAGGCTTTCGACAACCAAGGCAGGGTTCACAAGCCTTCTCCTGCACGAGCGATTTTTTCGACGGTGGCGAGCCAGCCTTCCAACGCGCGTTCGTAGGGTTCCATCACAATGTGATCGATGCCGGCTTCGGCATAGCCGGCAAGGGTTGTGCGCAGCGCGTTCGCATCTTCGCCATCCCAGCTTGATCGCAGCGAAATGACGAAACCGGGATCAGGACGTTCAGCGCGCAACCGTTTGACCATCGCGGCGGCTTCTTCCGGGGTGCTTCTTGTGCCGTGCCAGCCATCACCGATCCGAACCGCACGGGCCAGCGCCGGTTCGGTGATACCTCCAATCCAGATCGGGATCGGCGCCGGCAGCGGCAGCATGCGCATCTCCTCGATTTCTGCCTCGATATATTTACCGTGAAACGTCACCGGGTCCTGCGACCACACGGCCCGCATCAGGGCAATGCCTTCATCCATCCGCCGGCCGCGTTGCTTGAACGGCACGCCGAGTGCCTTGAACTCGGCTTCCATCCAGCCCACCCCGGCGCCGAGAATGAGGCGGCCCTCCGATAAGCCCTGCAAGGTCGCAAGTTCTTTCGCCAGCGGGATCGGATGGCGCATCGGCAGAACCAGCACGGTGGTGCCCAGGCGCACGCGTTTGGTAAATGCGGCCGCCCAGGTCAGGGTCAGCACCGGATCGTAGAAAATCGCGCTCGGCGGATAGGGCGCACCGCGCGGGATGATGATGTGCTCGCTGACCCATACATCGGCAAAGCCCAGATCTTCAGCCTGGATCGCCGCGCGCCGGATCGCCTCCGGCCCTGCCTTGCGCCCAACATGCGGCAGATGGATGCCAATTTGCATGGTTATTTTCCTCCGTCAGCGCATCCTACAGGATGTTTTGCGCCGGCGCATTATCGCGTCTTTGGTGGCCTCGGCCAACGGCGTGCCACTTCGGGCAGGACCTGCTCGATCAGCTTGCGGGTCGCGACCATCATTCCGTCCTCGTCGCGCGCCATCGGGCGCAGGATGAATTTCGACGCGCCGGCTGCGACATACGCGGCAATCCGGTCAACGATGGTGCTGGCATCGCCGATGGCGAAATAATCCTCGGCGGCTTGCCCGGTGCGTTTGGTGAAGGCGGCCATCGCCTGCTTCACGCCAGGATCGTCGACATGGCCGAAATGATACGGGAAGGCCGCACCATAATGATCGTCGTCAATGCGACGCCCGGCGGCGATCGCGGCATCGCGGATGCCTGATACGATCGGCGCCAGTTGGGCCGGGGTTTCGGCGCCCGCCTGCCAGCCGGTTCCATAGCGGGCAGTGCGCCGAATGGCGGCGTCCGATGCGCCACCGATCCAGATCGGCAACTCGGCTTGCACCGGGCGTGGTGAGATGCTGGCATTGGTCAGCTTGAAATGGCGGCCATCATAATCGACCCGCTCCTGGGTCCAGAGCAGGCGGAGGATTTCCAGAGCCTCGTCCGTCACCCGGCCGCGCGTGGCGCTGTCCAGGTGCATGGCCGCCCATTCCGGGCCGCGCGGGCTGCCAATGCCGAAACCCGGCAGCAGCCGTCCTTCGGACAGCATGTCGATGGTGGCGCATTGTTTGGCGAGCAGCAATGGTTCACGCATGGCAAGCGAGACCACGTTGACGCCGAATTTTAGCCGTCGGGTGCGGCCGGCAAGCGCCGCCATCGCGGTCATGCATTCCAGGATCGGTTCGCGTGAGACGAGCCGGTCAGTTTGCCACAGCGAATCGACGCCCCCCTGTTCGCATAAATCCACCCAGCGCCAGTAGCCGGCACCGGTCGCAAACGGCAATTCTGTGATGCCAAGCCCCACCGCCACGACATTGTTCATGCTGCCTCCATCACCATACGGCGGATAACCGCCGGGTCCGACTGTTGCATCACCTGGGCTGCGAACGCCGTGCAGTCTGCGGCCTTGACGCTGCGGATCGCCTGTTTCACCCGGGGTACGGACGCCGCGTTCATGCTCAGGCTGCGTAGCCCGAGCCCGATCAGCAGCCGGGTGAATTGCGGGTTGGCGGCCATCTCACCGCATACCGACACGCCAATATTTGCCCGCAAAGCGGCCTCGGTGGTGAATTGCACCAGTCGCAGGACTGCCGGATGCAGGGGGTCGTAAAGCGCGGACACCTCGGTTTCACCACGATCGACGGCGAGGGTGTACATGGTCAAATCATTGGTGCCGATGGCGAAGAAATCGGCTTCCTGCGCAAGCGCGTCGGCCGATAATGCCGCACCTGGGGTTTCGATCATGATACCCAGTGGCGGCAATTTTTCAGGCAGGCGTTCCCCTCGGCGACGCAACCTACGGACAACGCGGTCATAGTGGTCACGCGCGGCGCGGACTTCGGCGATGTTGGTCACCATCGGCAGCAGCACGCGGGTTGGGCCGGCAACGCCCGCGCGCAGGATCGCGGCAAGCTGGGTTTCGAACAACGCTGGCTGGCGCAGCAAAAGCCGAATGCCGCGCAGGCCTAGCGCCGGGTTGGCGTCAGCGATATCGGGCACAACGCCCTCGTTCTGCAGCGCCTCGATTTCCTTCTCGCCGCCCCAGTCCAGCACGCGGATGGTCACCGGATCGCCCCCCATCGCCTCGATTGCGGTGCGGTAAGTTTCGTACTGGTCATCCTCATCGGGTAGGGTTTCGCGGTTCATGAACATGAATTCGCTGCGCAGCAGCCCGATGCCGGCAGCACCCGATTGGGCGATCAGCGGCAGTTCGACTGGAATTTCGAGGTTGGCCTGCAATTCGACGCTGTGGCCATCCTGGGTGACCGAGGCGAGGCGGCGCATGCGGCTAAACCGGGCGCGTTCCTGCGCAAAGGCAATGACCGCGCGCTTGGCTGCGGCCATGGTTGTGGGCGATGGGTTGACGATCACCGTGCCCGCTGTCCCGTCGATGACCACGAGGTCCCCAGGGCGCGCCGCCTGACCGAGCCCGTCTACCGACAGCACCGCCGGCACCCCCAGGGCGCGCAACATCACCGAGGTATGGCCATCTGCGCCACCTTCCTCGGTGGCGACACCGGCCAGTTTGGATGGATCGAGCAAGGCCGCGTCGGCCGGGCGCAGGCTTTCGCAAATCAGAACCGCGCCGGAAGGCAGGCCGGTGAAGCTCCGAAACGGGGTGCGCGTCAGGTTGCGCACCAGGCGTCGGCCGATTTCTCGCACTTCCTCGGCATGGCGGCGGGCGGCGTCACTGGATCCCGGCAGGGCCAGGATCGCTTCGGCGAGTGCCTGGGTTTCGTCAGCAACGGCAGTCTCAGCCGATACCAGCGCCTCGGTGATACGTTTTCGTGTTTGCCGGATCAGCCGTGATGGCCCGATCATTTGCAAATAGGCGTCGAGCAGCGGGGCGATTTCGGCCTGGCTGTCTTCGGGCAAGACGGCAAGACGGTTGCGCAGCTTGGTCAGCTGCTTGCGAGACTGGCCGATCGCGGCATCGAGGCGGGACACTTCGGCCCCACTATCGGAGGCCTGGATTTTGCGACGTTGGACCAGGGCGGGGGCTTCGGTTGCCCCGAACATTGGCCCGATCGCGACCCCCGGGGACACCGGCATGCCGACCAGATACCGTTCTGATACCGGATCAATCCTGTTCATTGAACTTGGCTTCCACCAGGGCGGCCAACGCGTCGATGGCTTCCTTGGCGTCCCAGCCTTCGGCACGCAGGATGATCTCACTGCCGATCCCTGCGCCCAACATCATCAGTCCCATGATCGACAGGGCGGAGACGGATTGGCCGTCCTTTTGGACGTCCACCACCGCACCGTAGCGTTCAGCAAGGGCGACAAATTTAGCCGCCGCGCGGGCGTGCAGGCCGCGCTTGTTGGTGATCTTCAGATGCCTGACCAGAATTGCGCCGTCTTGCGGCAGTTCGGGGGGCGGCGGATCGGGGTCAGCCAATGTCGGCCATCAGCAGGTGCCGGTTTTGGGCGCCGGCAAGCCGTGCGGCATAACATGCGACGCGGCGGCAATGTATTTGCGGCCCGCGTCCTGGGCGCAGCACACCGCGTCCGCCAGAAGCTGGGTGGACCGCACCTTGGCCAGCTTGACCAACATCGGCAGATTGACCCCGGAAATCACTTCCACATTGGGCCGGTCCATCTGCGAGATCGCCAAATTGCTTGGGGTCCCGCCGAACATGTCGGTCAGCAGCACCACCCCATCACCGGTATCGACTTCGGACATGCGGGCCTCGATTTCCGCCCGGCGGCCCTCCATGTCGTCATCGGGGCCGATGCACACAGTTGCCACGTTACGCTGAACGCCAACGACATGTTCCATCGCCGATCGAAGTTCATCAGCCAGACGGCCGTGAGTGACGAGCACCAATCCGATCATCGGAGGTGTGACCGCGCCGGTATTGGCAGGATCAACATCATGAACGCGCCGCGCCGAAGAAAACGGCTCGGCGGTAACCAACGGCCCGAAGGCGCATGAACGCAAATCCTTTCAGAGTATCGATCCGGTGGGATCGACCGAAGCTCCATCACGTACGCACGGCCGGCGACGGAACATCAACATCAATTTCACGGTGCGTGATGCTCACGCGCCAGGACGCTGCTTGAAGATATCGGGCCAACCGTTCGACCGACGTGACCGAACGGTGACGCCCGCCGGTGCAGCCTATCGCAATAGTGACATATTTTTTGCCCTCTTGAACGAAGCGCGGCAAGAGCAGGTCAAGCAGGTCGGTCACGCGACGAAAGAAAATTTCGTAATCCGGGTCCGCCAGGACATACGCCGCCACTGACGGATCGCGCCCAGTCAAAGGCCGCAAAACCGGATCGTAATGTGGATTGCGTAGAAAGCGGGCGTCGAAAACCAGATCGGCCTCCCGCGGCAGGCCGTGCGGATAGCCGAAAGACATCAGCGAAACCGACAGGCCGTGGGCAGAAACTTCGCCGTCATCCGGACCAAAATTACTTTCGATCCATTGACGTAGCGCGGCAAGTGAACGTTCCGAGGTGTCGTTGACGAAGTCGGCGGCATCCTTCAACGGCGCAGTCAACGCACGTTCGGCGATGATCCCGTCGATCACCCGGCCTTGCGGAGCGAGCGGATGGCGGCGCCGGGTTTCAGTGTAACGACGCAGCAAAATCCCTTCGTCAGCGGTGCAGTAGACGAGATCAATTCGCATGCCTGAGTCGCGCCTCAAGCGGTCCACCATCCCCACCAAATCTGCCGCATCGAAGCCACGGGACCGCACATCGACGCCAACCGCGACCCGCAATGGCTGATCGGGGTGGCTGCGATTGAGCATGTTCTCCAGGAGCGCGAAGGGCAAATTATCCACCGCCTCGTAGCCGATATCCTCCAGCGCGTGCAGCACCGATCCCTTGCCAGCGCCGGACAGGCCGGTCACCAGCACCACCCGCGATGCAACCCCGTCGTTCATCGTGCAAATGCTCCGACCGGTTGGGTGCGAATACCCAACGCAAGGTCCAACGCAATCCCTATGCGCTGAACGGCAGATGCCAGCATGGCATCGAGACTGATTTGGGGCAGATCGAGCGGCGCGAAGCGCGATGGCAGCGGCAAGCGGTCGGCAGTGCCGCCAAGCTGGGCGACCATGTGCAGACGGGCGGCGGCCAGGAAGGGCAGTCGCAACAACCCGAGGCCGCGCAGCTCGAGCAAGCCAGCGAGGCCCGCCGGCGCGCTCGCCATGCCGTCCGTTACATCGACTCGGTCATCGGCCACCAGTTCAAAGCCGCGATCAAGCAGCCGCAATGTCAGGTCGGACTTGCCGACGCCCGATCCACCGAGCAACAACACCCCGGCTCCATCTCGCGCGGCACAACTTCCGTGGAACTGCATGATGGCGCAATATAGCGGGATCGAAGGACTAACGAAAGGCTGACAATGTCGATTACCCAGGCCGATATCAGTGCCGCCGCCGCGCGCATTGCCCCCTATGTGCGCCACACGCCGATTATGCGGCTGGCGGCCGGCGATCTTGGGCTGGCAATGCCGGTGACCTTGAAGCTCGAACTGCTGCAACATGCCGGCAGCTTCAAGCCGCGCGGCGCGTTTAACCGGATCCTGCGCGCCCAGGCCGACGGGTTGATGCCGGCGAGCGGCGTCATCGCGGCCTCGGGAGGCAATCACGGTGCGGCCGTTGCCTATGCCGCGCAGCAACTGGGCCTGACCGCGGAAATCTATGTCCCCGAACTGACGCCGGCCGCAAAATGTGCGCGGATCGAAAGCTTCGGTGCCCGCCTGATCCGCACCGGCGCGGCCTATGCGCAAGCCTTTGCGGCGAGCCAGATCCGTGTCGCCGAAACTGGTGCGCTGGTGGTGCATGCCTATGACCACGCCGATGTGCTGGCCGGACAGGGCACCACAGCGCTGGAGTTCGAGGCCGCCGCTCCAGACATGACCCATGTTCTGGTCGCGACCGGTGGCGGCGGATTGATTGGCGGCATGGCGGCCTGGCTCGCTGGCCGGGTCAAGGTGATCAGCGTTGAGCCGTTTGCTTGCCCGACCTTGCACGGCGCACTCGCCGCAGGGCACCCGGTGATGGGGCCGGTCGGGGGTGTCGCCTCCGACTCGCTCGGTGCGAAGGAGGTCGGCGCGCTGATGTTCCCGATCGCGCAACGCTTCGTCTCAGAAGCGGTGCTGGTCACCGATGAGGCTATTGTCGCCGCCCAACGCACGCTTTGGGACCGTATGCGCCTGATCGCCGAGCCCGGCGGAGCGACCGCTTTATCTGCACTGCTGTCCGGTGCCTGGACCCCGCCACCAGGCGCCCGGGTTGGCGTGCTGATCTGCGGCGCCAACGCCGATCCGACAAAGATCGCGTCATGAGTGAAGTTCTCCTCGCCATCGACGCGCGCGGCGTTGCCACCGTAACCCTCAACCGCCCGGCAACCGGCAACGCCTATAATTCGGCGATGCTGGCCGGGTTGACCGCCGGCCTCGCCCAGCTTGCCGCTAATCCGGCGGTGCGGGTGGTGGTGGTCCGGGGGGCTGGAAAACATTTCCAGGCTGGCGCCGACATCAACTGGCTCGGGGAGACCGCCAAAGCCGCACCCGAGGCCGCATTCGCGGCATCCCGCGCCACCACTGTCGCGATGACGCGGTTGAATGAATTTCCCAAACCCACCATCGCCATCATCCAAGGTGCCTGCTTCGGCGGTGGCTGCGGAATTGTCTGCTGTGTCGATGTCGCCCTCGCCACGCCGGCCGCCTTGTTCGGCATCACCGAGGTCCGCGTCGGTGTCACCCCGTCGCCGATCAGCACCCACATGATCAACGCGATCGGTTTGCGCCAGGCCCGCCGCTACGCCATCACGGGCGAACGTTTCGACGCCGCTGAGGCGCTGCGCATCGGTCTGGTGCACGAGGTCGTGGCCGAAGCCGCCATCGAGGCGCGGCTCACCGAAGTGCTCGACGCGATCTTCCTCAGCGCGCCGGGAGCGGTCGCGGTCACCAAGCAGTCGATCCTGGCGGCCAACGGGCTGACCTTGGATGACCGCCAGATCGACATGCTGTCGCATGAGGGCTGGATGCAGCGTAGTTCCGCTGAGGGCCTCGAAGGCACCACGGCGTTCCGCGAAAAGCGTGTGCCGGCTTGGTACGTGTCCGGCTAGATCACCATTCGTGCAATCTGCTTTGATTGGACGGATCAAGATAATTGTGAAAACAAGACTCGAGAGCGTAATGACCTTAGATGGAATCACACGACGGTCTGAATCACGCGACCCAACAAAGAGTTAGAGCGTGTCTGCTGATTTAACTTCAACGGATCACGCTCTAGCCGCTGACCGATCTGCTGAAAAAACCCGGCTTCAACGTCGATCTGCAAACCATGGATGGGCGACTGCGATGCAGCACCCGGTTGCCGACCGGTCAGGTGTTCACCCCGCTAGCGCATCGCGCGGATTTAACCGGGGCGGTCAGCGGGCTGCCGGCGTTTTAGAGCGTTCGGCGGGGGGGGGGGGCGGTTGAGGCTATTTCGGCCACAACCCCGGAAACTTCACCGCCAGCCACCGCGCCAGCCCCGCGTTCACATCCACCGGCTTCTCCTGCGCCATCCAATGCCCGGACTTCACCACGATCTCGGTCAGGTCAGCGCAGTCGGCCCGCATCGGCTCGGCCAGACGCGACACCATGGTTTCGCACGTCGCGTCGTAGGCACCATGGAAGAACAGCACCGGCATCGCAAGCTTGCCGGCGTTCTTAGGGGTTTGGGCGTAAACCCCGTTGCGGGCGTGGTTCATGTACCAACTATCCGGCCCAAAGAACCCGTTACGTTGCAGCGCGGCGGCGTAGCGATACATGTCCTCCTCGCTGAGCACGTCGCGGTCGAGCGGCACCTCCGGCGCCCGGCCCAGCCCGCCGAACCAGGCGCCATCGTTGCGCGTGGTGGCGGTGCGCGACGGCTTGCCGACACCGTCGGGGGAGCCTTTGCGGAACAGCGCCCGCACGGTTGCCAGCACATCGACTTCCATCGCCGCGCAGGCCTTGGGGAAATTCTCTTCGTAGAAGGCCATGTATTCCCATTGGCCCCAGGGATATTTATCCTCGGGGTAGGTCGTGCGATCAACCAGGGGCAGGAAGTTTTTCGGGGTGAAGCCGGCCGAGAAATACGGCACGCATAAATTGGCGACGCCGTGGCAAAGTTCCGGGTGATGGCTGGCGATCGACCAGACCACCGGTGCGCCCCAGTCATGGCCGACCCAGATCGCCTTGTCATGCCCGAGGGATGCCAGCAATTCGCGCATGTCGGCGACGATTTCCGCCAGGCAATAATCCTCGTGCCGGCCATACACACTCGATCGTCCGTAACCGCGCATGTCGGGGGCGATGGCACGGAACCCGAGGGCGGCAAACACCGGCAGTTGATGCCGCCAGCTGATCGACAGTTCCGGCCAGCCATGGACGAAAATGATCGGCGGCGCATCGGCCGCACCGCACGACAGATAGAAACTGGTGTGGCGGCCGGATTTAGTGACATGCTCGGTGATCGGGAAGGTCATGGCGATTGCTTTCAAACTATCCGCGCGGCGCAGAACTTAAACTCGGGTATTTTGCCGAACGGATCAAGCGCCGGGTTGGTCAGCAGATTCGCGGCGGCTTCAGCGTAGCAGAACGGGATGAAGATCATGTTTTCAGGCACATCGTGGTCAGCACGGGCGCGGATATCGACGGTGCCGCGGCGGGTCTGCACCCGGATGGTGCCGCCGGGGGCGATGCCACGCCGGCGTAATTCCTGCGGCGACAGCAGGGCAACCGCTTCGGGCTCGATCGCATCGAGCATATCGGCCCGCCGTGTCATCGCACCGGTATGCCAATGTTCCAGCACCCGCCCGGTCGATAACACCATCGGATAGTCGGCATCCGGCAGTTCATCAGGCGGCAACACCTGCGCCGACACCATGCGGGCGCGGCCGGACGGCGTCGGGAAGTGGTGGGTGAAAAGGATGTCGTGGCCGGGCACATCAGGGCCATCGACCGGATAGGTCACCGCGCCATCGCGTTCCAGCCGCTCCCAACTGATATGATCATGCGAAGGCATGGCCTGGGACATTTCAGCAAATATCTCCGCCGGGTCGCGATAATTCCACGACAGCCCCAACCTTTGCCCGATTTGCTGGATGATCCACCAATCCTGCCGCGCATCCCCCGGCGCCGGCACCACCGGGCGGGCAAGCTGCACCCGGCGGTCAGTATTGGTGAAGCTACCAGCCTTTTCCGCCATCGCGGACGCTGGCAGCACCACATCGGCATGGAACGCGGTTTCGGTCAGAAACAGATCCTGCACGACCAGATGGTCCAGCGTCGCGAGCGCCTGGCGGGCATGATTGAGGTCTGGGTCCGACATCGCCGGGTTCTCGCCCTCGATATACATGCCCTTGATCTCTCCATTTTTGGCCGCGTTCATGATCTCGACCACTGTCAGGCCCTTGGCCGGATCGAGCTTGGCGCCCCAAAGCCGTTCGAGATGCCTGCGCGCGCCATCATCGCCGGTCGCGAGATAATCCGGGAAGAACATCGGAATGAGTCCGGCATCTGAGGCACCCTGGACATTATTCTGCCCCCGCAGCGGGTGCAGCCCGGCACCCGGTCGGCCAATCTGTCCGGTGCAGAGCGCGAGCGCGATCAGACAGCGCGCATTGTCGGTGCCGTGAACATGTTGGGAAATCCCCATACCCCAGAAGATCAGCGACGCTGTCGAAGTCGCATAAAGCCGTGCCGCCGTACGCAGCATATCCGCGGGCACGCCGCAGACATCGGCCATTGCCTCGGGGGCAAATCCGTCTATGCCCGCCGCCAGTTCCGCGTAACCTTCGGTATGGGCCGAAATATAGTCCTGATCGACCAACCCTTCGCGGATGATCGTGTGCAGCATCGCATTCAGCAGCGCCACATCGCTGCCGGGCTTGAACCGCAAGTCGATTGTTGCGTGCCGCGACAAGGATTGTCCGCGTGGATCGGCAAGGATCAGTTTCGCACCGCGCTTGATGGCGTTCTTGATGTAAGTTGCCGCAACCGGATGGTTCACTGTCGGATTGGCGCCGATAATGAAGATCACCTCGGCATCCAGGGCCGCAGCAAACGGCGCCGTTACCGCCCCGGAATGGAGCCCCTCCATCAACGCTGCCACCGACGACGCATGGCAAAGTCGCGTGCAATGATCGACGTTATTGGTGCCAAAACCAGTACGGATCAGCTTCTGGAACAGGTACGCTTCCTCGTTCGATCCTTTCGCACTGCCGAAACCGGCGAGCGCGTTGGGACCGCTGTGATCGCGAATGGCGCGAAAACCATCGGCGGCGCGGTCCAACGCCTCCTCCCAGCTTGCCTCACGGAAATGGGTCCACGGATTGGCCGGATCGATGTCGGGATGCGTTACTTTCGGGGCGTCGTCACGCCGGATCAACGGTTGGGTCAGGCGGTGCGGGTGGGTGATATAATCGAACCCGAAACGGCCCTTGACGCAGAGCCGGTTATGATTGGCCGGCCCGTCATGCCCGTCGACATAGACAATGACATCATCTTTGACATGATAGGTCATCTGACAGCCAACGCCGCAATAGGGACACAGCGAAGCGACCGCCCGGTCCGGCTTGCCATGGGTGAGCACCCTCGCCGGCAGCAGCGCC
Organism: Asaia bogorensis; assembly: GCA_943333505.2. Lineage (GTDB taxonomy): Bacteria > Pseudomonadota > Alphaproteobacteria > Acetobacterales > Acetobacteraceae > CAITOL01. Next base: position 12,658 of record CALQTN020000001.1, read on the forward strand.
CCGGTCGGGCAGGCCTGCACGCATTCGCCGCAGCCGACGCAGGTGCTGTCGCCCATCGGATCGTCAAAGTCGAAGCTGATTTTTGCGTGCTCGCCGCGATACGCCATGCCGATCACATCATTGACCTGCACTTCGCGGCAGGCCCGCACACACAGGCCGCACTGGATGCAGGCATCGAGGTTGACCGCCATCGCAGGGTGGCTCAAGTCCGCAGCCCAACGCGCGCCGCCCGGGAAACGACTTGCGCTCAGGCCGACACTGCCAACCATGGCGCTGAACCTGGTGTCTGCGATCGGCGCCGCAACGTCGGCAAGCAGCAATTCCAGCACCATTTTGCGCGCCGCGACGGCACGGGCCGATCCGGTATGGACCACCATCCCAGCGACCGGGGAGCGCAGGCAGGACGGCGCCAACACACGTTCGCCCTCAACCTCGACCATGCAGACCCGGCAATTGCCGTCCGCCCGGTAATCCGGCGCGGGCGAGTGGCACAAATGGGGGATTTCGCACCCGGCCCGCTGCGCCACCTGCCAGATGGTTTCGCCGTCGGCGGCCTCGACCTCATCTCCATTGAGGGTAAAGCGGATCATCGCGCGAACTCCTCGGGGAAATGGCGCAACAGGCTTAGCAGCGGGTTCGGCGCCGCCTGGCCGAGGCCACAGATCGACGCATCGCGCATCACGGCTGAAAGCTCACTCAACAGGCCGCTATCCCAGTCCGGTCGCGCCATCAGCTCCGCCGCCTTCGCGGTACCGACCCGGCAGGGGGTGCACTGGCCGCAACTTTCATGGCGGAAAAACTGCATCAGATTGAGCGCCGCCGCGCGCAAATCGTCCTGGTCCGACAGCACGACCACCGCGGCCGAGCCGATGAAGCAGCCATATTGTTCCAGCGTGCCGAAATCCATCGGCACATCGGCAAGGCTCGCCGGCAGGATGCCGCCTGAGGCCCCACCCGGCAGATAGGCGCGCAAAGCGTGACCAGCTTCCATGCCGCCGCAAAACTCATCAACCAGTTGCCGCAAGGTAATCCCAGCCGGCGCCACCTTGACCCCAGGATGGCGCACCCGGCCGGAAACTGAAAAGCTGATCAATCCGGTGGAGCCATTGCGGCCCTGATCGCGCCACCATGCCGGGCCGCGTTCGACGATATCGCGCACCCACAGCAAGGTTTCGACGTTGTTGACCAAAGTCGGGCGGCCAAACAAGCCATTCTGGAACACGAAGGGCGGCTTATTGCGCGGCAGGCCACGTTTGCCCTCGATACTCTCGATCATCGCGGATTCTTCGCCGCAGATATACGCGCCCGCCCCGCGCCGCAGATGGATCGGCGGGCCACCCGCCGGCAATTTGGCAATCTCGGCGGTCAGCATCGCGCGCAAATGCGGGTACTCGTCGCGCAGATAAATATAGATCTCGCTGACGCCAACCACTTCAGCCGCAATCAGCATGCCTTCGAGGAAGCGATGCGGGTCTGACCGCAAATGGTAATGGTCTTTGAAAGTTCCCGGCTCACCCTCGTCGGCATTAACCGCCATCAGACGCGGTCCGGGCTGACCGCCCACGGTTCGCCATTTGCGCCCGGTTGGGAACCCCGCCCCCCCCTTGCCGCGCAACTGTGCGTCATCAAGCGCCGCGAGAACTGCCTCCCTTGCCACCCCACCGTCACGCAGACGCCGAAGCAAGCCATATCCCTCGGTCGCAACATAGGCCGCATAGTCGGTCGTCGTCGGCAGATCCGCGCTGGTGTGGCCGCCAGCGAAGGCCAGAAGCACCGCGTCGGCTGTCGCATGGACAATCGCGTTTTGCCCAACCACCGCAACCGGCGCCTGATCACAGCGGCCAACGCAGGGGACTTTTTGCAGCCGTGCCGAGGTGCCCGCCGCAATCGCGGCCATCACGGCAGCGGCGCCGGCCATCATGCAAGGCAGGCTGTCGCATACCCGGATCTGCACTGGCGGGTCGGTGTCGGTGACATCGAAATGGGCATAAAAGGTCGCGGTCTCATAAACCTCGGCGAAAGACAGCTTCATTGCGTCTGCCAGGCCTGCCAGCAGATCGGTAGGAATGCGGCCATGGGCGTCCTGGATCACATGCAGATATTCGACCAGCATATCTCGCCGCCAGTCAACCGCGTGGAACAGCGCGGCTAACCCAACACGGGCCGTGTCGCTGATCTGGCGCCCTTTCGGCGTATCGCGGGCCCGCCCACGGCCAGCACCGGGATGTCGGGCGAGATGGGGGGCAATCATGTTTCCTCGGGGTTTGCTTGGGACAACTGTGGTCATCTACGCACGGATTGCAATGCCTAACAGATATAGTACAGTTCAGAACGACCTCGAAACCGCCACAGCAGCAGACCGAAGGAGTACGGGCAATGGTCGGATTTCTGGCTCGCAAAAACACCGTTGCACCGGCCGACTATAACCGCTTCCTGATCCCACCGGCTGCCCTCGCGGTTCATTTGTCGATCGGTCAGGCCTATGCGTTTTCGACGTTCAATCTGCCGATGACCAGGTTGCTGGGCATCAGCAAGCCGCTTCCCGGTGATTGGTCCCTGACGGCGCTGGGCTGGATATTCTCGATCAGCATCGTGTTCCTTGGCCTATCGGCAGCGGTATTTGGGCGCTGGGTAGAGCGTGTCGGGCCACGCATGGCGATGTTCACTGCCGCTGTGTGTTTTTCCGGCGGTTTCATGGTTTCCGCGGTGGGTATTACGACCCACCAGCTCTGGCTGATTTATCTCGCCTACGGTGTGCTGGGCGGCTGCGGACTGGGGATTGGCTACATCTCCCCAGTATCAACCCTCATCAAATGGTTTCCCGATCGACCCGGCATGGCGACCGGCATGGCGATCATGGGCTTTGGCGGCGGCGCGCTGATTGCATCGCCGTTGTCAGTCGCCCTGATGGATTATTTCCAAACCGCAAGTGATACCGGGGTGCTTGCCACGTTTGTGACCATGGGCCTGGTCTACCTCGTGTTCATGATGGTGGGTGCTTACTTCGTGAAGGTGCCGCCGCCGGGTTGGGCACCTGATGGCTATGTCGCACCGACCGAGTCGAGCGGGATGATCACCCGCGCCAATGTCGAAGTGAATGAAGCCATGAAAACCCCACAATTCTATTTCCTGTGGGGGGTGCTGTGCATGAACGTGTCGGCCGGCATCGGGGTGCTCGGCCAGGCGTCCCCGATGATCCAGGAGATGTTCCCCGACCAGGTGACGCCTTTTGCGGCCGCAGGATTTGTGGGGTTGCTAAGCCTGTTCAACATGGGCGGGCGCTTCGTGTGGTCTTCGGTGTCCGATTATATTGGCCGCAAGAACACGTACCGTATCTTTTTCGCCCTCGGAATCGTGCTTTATGCACTCGTACCCACCACTGGGCGTCTGGGATCGGTATCGCTGTTCATTGCTGGTTTTGCCGTCATTCTATCGATGTACGGCGGTGGATTCGCAACCATCCCAGCCTATTTGCGCGATATGTTTGGCACCATGCAGGTCGGGGCCATTCACGGACGACTGCTCACCGCGTGGTCAACCGCGGGCGTGTTGGGGCCAGTTCTGGTCAACTATCTCCGCCAACACTGGATCGACAGCGGCTATCCGAAGGCCGAAGCATACTCGATCACGATGTATATCATGGCCGGGCTGCTGCTGATCGGCTTTATCTGCAATCATCTCATGACGGCGGTGGATCCCAAGCACCACTTCCGCGGCAAGGTCGAGCAATAGGAACCACGCCATGAGCGCGAAATTCATCTTCCTCTGGCTCCTTGTCGGCATTCCACTCGGCTGGGGCGTGCTGCGCACCCTCTATGCGGTACGGCAACTCTTCAGCTGAACGCTGCGACGACGTGCGCGACCATTGCATCGGGCGACTGATCGATGGGAACGATCAGCGGATGCTCGCCCGGCCCGGGCGGCTCCAGGGCTGCGAACTGGCTGTCGAGCAAGCCGGGCGGCATGAAATGGTCCTTGCGTGCCGCAAGTCGTGCGGCGATCATCGCCTGATCGCCCGCGAGATAGACCAGTTGCGCTGACAGCAAGCCCGCGAGCAGCTTTGCGCGATAGGCACGTTTCAGCGCCGAACAGGTCACCACACCCGAAACCCCGGTCCGATCCCAGTCTTGCAGCACAGCCGCTATCGCCGCCAGCCATGGCGCGCGATCATCATCGGTCAGCGGGGTGCCGCCGGCCATTTTGGCGACATTCGCCGCAGGGTGGAGCGTGTCTCCCTCCTGGAACTGCCAGCCCATCCGGTCGGCGAGGCCGCGGGCGATGGTGGTTTTACCGCAGCCCGACACCCCCATCACCAAAGCAATGGTCACGTTTTGGGCTTCTCCACATGGCCCCCGAAGCCGAGCCGCATCGCCGACAGCATTTTTTCGGCAAAGGTGTGCGACTGACGCGAGCGGAAACGCACAAACAGCGCGGCGGCCAACACATCGGCCGGCACCGCCTGTTCAACCGCTGCATCGATGGTCCAGCGGCCTTCCCCGGAATCCTCAACATGGCCAGAGAAATGTTCCAGTGTCCCATCACCCGCCAGAGCATCCGCCGAAAGATCGAGCAGCCAGGATGTCACCACGCTGCCGCGGCGCCAAACCTCGGCAATATCGGCAAGATCAAAATCATAGCGTTCACCATCCGGCAATTTGGCCGCATTGCGTGATTGCAGGATGTCGAAGCCTTCCGCGAAGGCCTGCATCATGCCGTATTCAATTCCATTATGGATCATCTTCACGAAATGCCCAGCGCCAGACGGGCCGGCATACAGATACCCCTGCTCGGGCCGCGTATCGCGCGCGCCACGATCGGCGGTGCGGGGAATGTCACCCATACCTGGAGCAAGAGCCGCAAAAATAGGATCAAGAAATTCGAACGCAGCCTTCTCCCCGCCGATCATCAGGCAGTATCCGCGCTCGAGCCCCCACACGCCACCCGAGGTCCCAACATCCATGTAACGGATCCCTTTGACCGCAAGTTCACGGGCACGCCGCACATCGTCCTTGAAATTGGAATTGCCGCCATCGATCAGGATATCGTTCGGTCCCAGCAAGCCACCGAGGGTGGCAATAGTGGTTTCCGTAATCTCGCCAGCCGGTAGCATGACCCAGGCGGCGCGCGGGTTCTGGTCGAGCTTGCCCACAAGATCGGCGAGCGACGTTGCGGGCGTGGCGCCGAGGGCTGCTAGTTCGGCAACCGATTTCGGGTTGGCGTCAAAGACCACGCAGGAATGCCCTGCCCGCATCAAGCGACGGACAATATTCCCGCCCATCCGGCCTAGGCCGATCATTCCGAGTTGCATGACTTATTTCCCCCTGCTGGTGCGCAAGCCGCTGGTATAGCCGGCTTTGCGAGCCACAAGAAAGGTGAGAAACAATCCGGCCGGCTAGTCCAGGTCAACCAACGGCGCGCAGATGCGATGCCCGGGTCACCGGGGCATCACCGAAGCCTATCGCCTTGCTTACCCTTAGGGCCGCCGGTGTCGCGTCGGTCATCGCCGCCTCAACGCGATTGCGCACCCCAAGTTGCCGGTAGAGCGCGGCGAGATGGGTTTTAACCGTCGGCACCGCAAGCCCAAGCTGGCGGGCCATTTCCTTGGTCGACCTGGCTTCCCTCACCAGACGCAGCACATCGCGCTGACGCCCTGTCAGTGGCGGCCCCTCGGGCCGTCCGCGCTGCTGCATTTGTTCGACCGGGTGCAGCACCTCCACGAGACCAGTCGTTCTGAGGCAAGAATCATCCATTACACCTTGCGGTGGCGGAACAACGGCTTGGGTCGGGACGCTGCCCAGAGGTAACCCGGCCGCGCCACCCAGAAGGCAAAACTGCGCTTGCGGATAGCGGGATGCTAAAGCGTCGGCCGAGAAATCTCGGCCATAGCCATTCATTGCGGTATCCAAACACACGAACACAAATACCTCGCCTTCCAGCAAGGCACGAACCTCGGGACCATTATATGCCCGCCGTGTTACAATTCCGGGATGGCTCAACCCCAGCACGGTTGCCACAGATGCGTAAAGGCCAGCATCAAGGGTCGCGACAAGGGCTTGCATTACCGTGCGATCCAAGAACCGCCATGCGGCGCGGCAACTCGTGTCTCGTCGATCCCCATCATCACTTAATCCCCTCAACCGGTTCTGTTAACGGCTTCCACACCGGAACCCTAGCAACAATTGTCCACAAATTACAATTGTATTCATTAGACCTCCCATTTTATGTTTTTTTAACCGTTTTTTAGCCACCAAACGCCTGCCTGCATAACATCTTGCGCCCGTACTGCCGCAACACGAGTTAGAGACGATTGTGAATAACACCGGATGGCGACATTAAATTACTTGAATCCCATCTCAGCTTTGGGATTATATCCATACATATCAAGATATTGTAAGTTTTCTGTAGGATTTTAATTTATGTTAACCAGACAAAAGGCAGATTATGCCCGCCTGGCGACCGATACACGCCCGAGCCCAAAACCGTGACCGTCGCTCGCATCACCCTGGGCGCGTTGCGGGGCGCAACGGGGGTCAGCCAGTTCCGCGGAATCCCATATGCAACCGCGGAGCGATTTCGTCCGCCGATCGCCATAACCGCTTGGGCCGGAGCGCGCGACGCCCGCCGCCACGGCCCAATCGCGCCCCAACCTCCTGCAGGCTATTTCCGTACCCGTAATTTGGAAATGGCAGCCCAAGACGAAAATTGCCTCACCCTGTCGATCGCCACACCCGCGGTGCCGCCGCCTGCAGAGCTCACCACCGCGGCGGATGAGTTTGCCCCTCGCCCAGTCGTAGTATTCATCCATGGCGGCGGCTACGAAACCGGCGCCGGATCCTTGGAACTCTACGATCCAGCTACTTTATGCGCCGACAGCGACGTCGTAGTGGTGCGCATCAATTATCGGCTTGGAGCGTTAGGATTTCTCTACCTGCCCGGCGTGGCGGAGTGCAACATGGGGCTACTCGACATCATTGCGGCCCTTCGCTGGCTCCAGACCCATATCACCCAATTTGGCGGCGACCCAGCTAATATCACGCTCATCGGGCATGAAGCTGGGGCGCATGCAATCCTGTGTCTCCTGACAATGTGGGATAGCCAGGGCCTATTCCACCGCATCTTCCTGGCAAGTTGCCCGATCGGTATTACCCCGCAATCGCGCGAAATCGCCCGTCAAACCGCGAACCAACTCTGCGACGCGGCAGGGGTGAACCCATCCGACCTCGCCGACCTGTCGACTGTACAAATCATCGGGGCGCAAAATAAGGTATGCCATAATCTGCGCCGCTTCGCAGAAATAACCATGCCCTTCATGCCGATGTTCGACACCCTGCATGGCTACAACGACCCGACATTGTTCCTCCAAGCCGCTGCCCAGCCTGCCGCTGCACGCGGCATTCGCATGATCATCGGCACTACGCGTGAGGAGATGCATGCAAATCTTGCGGCCAGCAATACGTTACTGCCCCCGAGCTCGGTGGCAATCGCGACCCGCTTCGCCGAAATAACAGGGTCCGCAGACACAATTACGCTCTATCGCCACCGAAGGGCCGGCGGCAACAATTGCGACCTGCTGGGCGATCTCATGACCGACCATCTGTTCCTGTTTCCTGCCCTGGCATTGGCCGAGGCCACCACCAATGCGGGCGGCCAGGCCTGGGTATACCAATTCGACTGGTCGCCACGGGGCAGCGAACTGCGAGCGTGCCAGGGGATCGATCTGGCGTGTCTGTTCGGAACCGCCGCGGCGTGGACGGAAACAAAAATTCTGGACGGTGCCCAACCAGGCGAGTACCAAAGTATCGGAAATGCCCAGAGGGCCGCGTTGGGAGAATTTGTGCATACCGACGATCCCGCCGCCCCCGGCCTACCGTGGCCGCCGTATCGACTGCCCATGCGATTGACAATGCGGTTTGACACTGCGCTCGGTCCGTCGGGCGACCCAGCGGGAGCAAACTGGCGAATGGCAGAATAACGCCCGCTTGCGCGGCTAACGAGCGGCACCCAAACCAGCAATACAACGCGGGAGACCGATATGCGCGCGATCGCTAGCGAAACCACACAGATCAACGCATGGCACGCCCACATCTACTACACGCCCAAGACCAAGCCCGCTGCACTTCGCCTGCGCGAGTGGGTCGGGGCCCGCTTTCCGGCCACCGCGCTCGGTCGCTGGCATGACGTCAAAGTTGGCCCGCATCCGACGGCAATGTATCAAATCGCATTCCCGACGGATATGTTCCCGAGCCTCGTACCGTTCCTGGCAATGAACCGTATGGGTCTAACCGTACTTCTACACCCTGAGAGCGGTCGGCCGCGAGATGACCATCTGCACAATGCCATTTGGATGGGGGCCGTTCTGGCGTTAGACGCCAGCATGCTACCGGAAACCAAGCCCCTTTAAACGAAAACGCCCAGCACATGCGTACTGGGCGCTACGTCTTACGGAAACTACGATTGCCTATTCAGCGTCATCCTCCGCCATAACTTCCGGCCGCGGACCGCTATCCAAGCCCTTGGCATCGACATCCCGATCGACCAACTCGATCACTGCCATATCCGCTGCGTCGCCATAACGCATTCCCGCCTTCAGAACGCGGGTATAACCACCCTGCCGATCCTTATAGCGTTCAGCAATCACACTGAACAATTTGGACACAATCACGTCGTCACGCAACTGGGCGTAAGCCTGACGACGCGCATGCAATCCGCCGCGTTTACCAAGAGTAATGAGCTTCTCAGCCACCGGCCGCAGCTCCTTGGCTTTCGGCAAGGTGGTGGTGATTTGCTCATGCTTGATCAACGCGTGCGCAAGATTGCGAAACATCGCAAAGCGATGGCTGGTGGTAACGCCGAGCTTCCGCCCGGAAACGCCGTGACGCATGGTCTAACTCCTCACACGCTGTTTGCGTGCAGTCATGTCAAAATTCAGAACGGCTCTTCGAGACGTTTGGCGAGATCTTCGATGTTTTCAGGCGGCCAACCGGTGACAGCCATCCCAAGCGACAGCGCCATCGAGGCCAAGACTTCCTTGATCTCGTTCAGCGACTTGCGCCCGAAATTCGGCGTGCGCAGCATTTCCTGTTCGGACTTCTGCACAAGATCACCGATATAGATGATATTGTCGTTCTTCAAACAATTCGCACTACGGACCGAGAGTTCGAGCTCTTCGACCTTCCGGAGCAGATTCCGGTTGAACGGCAGGTCATCTTCGGGTTCGGCGGTAGTGGCAGCGTGCGGCTCATCAAAGTTAATGAACAACTGGAGCTGATCCTGGAGGATCCGCGACGCAAGCGCCACAGCGTCTTCCGGCGCAACCGCGCCATTCGTTTCAAGATTCAACACCAACTTGTCATAGTCGGTAATCTGGCCAAGCCGGGTCGGCTCAACGCGGTACGACACACGCCGCACCGGTGAATAAATCGAATCAATCGGAATCAGCCCAATCGGCGCATCCTCGGGACGATTGGCGCTCGCAGGTTGATAGCCCCGACCGAGTTGAACCGTGAACTCCATTCCAAGCTTGGCGCCGTCATCAAGCGTACAAATCACCAGATCAGGATTCATAACTTCAATATCGTGACCAGTGGTGATCTGGCCCGCCCGCACTTCCCCCGGCCCAACGGCATTCAGCACCATCCGCTTGGGGCCTTCGCCATGCATGCGAAGTGCAAGCTGTTTGATGTTCAACACGATGTCGGTAACGTCCTCACGGACCCCAGCGATTGAGCTGAACTCGTGGAGGACGCCATCAATCTGCACCGCCGTCACAGCCGCGCCCTGCAGCGAAGAAAGCAGAATGCGACGGATGGCATTGCCAAGTGTAATACCGAAGCCGCGCTCAAGCGGCTCTGCGATCACAGTGCCAACACGGGAAGGATCGGAACCGGGCTCCACGAGGAGCTTTTCCGGTTTGATCAGGGATTGCCAGTTTCTTTGCAGAACAGCGCTAAGTCTCATGTAAATGTCACCTCACGGCGCGTTGCCGTTTGCCTAGGCGTGGTGTGGGGAAGAAGCAGTTCCGCCCCGGCGTCATATGGGCACCCGACGGGCGCGCGCCGATCACACCCGGCGACGTTTGCGCGGGCGGCAACCATTATGGGGGATTGGGGTCATGTCACGGATCGCCGTGATCGAAAACCCGACAGCCTGCAGCGCGCGCAGCGCACTCTCGCGACCTGAGCCCGGGCCAGAAACCTCTATCTCGAGGGTCTCCATGCCGTGCTCCCGGGCCTTCTTACCAGCATCCTCAGCGGCAACCTGCGCAGCATAGGGAGTCGACTTACGGCTCCCTTTGAAGCCGGACATCCCAGCCGAAGACCAAGCAATCGTGTTGCCCTGAGCATCCGTGATCGTGATCATCGTATTATTAAATGTCGCCGCGACGTGGGCAACGCCCGACGTGATGTTTTTGCGCTCTTTGCGACGGGGGCGCGCGGCGCCTGCTGGCTTCGCCATCGAGTATCATCCTATCAAATTTTACGCCGACTGCTGACGGTAACGGCCAGCAGGGGCAAGGTGATCGTCGCCCAAATAATTGGGCGCGTAACGAGCGCTCGAAAAACGCCTACTTAGTAACTTTCTTCTTGCCGGCGATTGCCACAGCCTTACCCTTACGGGTGCGCGCATTGGTGTGGGTCCGCTGACCGCGCACCGGCAACCCGCGACGATGCCGCAAACCGCGATAACAACCCAAGTCCATCAACCGCTTGATGTTCATCGCGGTCTCGCGACGAAGATCGCCTTCGACGCGATATTCGCGATCGACGAGTTCACGAATACGGAGCACTTCGTCATCCGAAAGCTGGTTAACCCGGCGATCCTCAGGGATCCCCAGTTTGCTGCAAATGGCGTCGGCCTTGGTCGGGCCGATACCAAAAATATAGCGAAGGCTGATCTTGACCCGCTTGTTGGTCGGGATATTCACACCGGCAATACGCGCCACGCTGTCTCACTCCTGATTGTCCCAACGAACCGGAATTGCCGGGACGCACGGAACGGGCTTAGCCTGCCCATCGGTTAGAACCGGGCAGGTAGAACATAAACGAACAGCACCGCGTTTGCAGGTGCCACCCTGGGGGCCGGACTATAGCGGCCGCCCCCGGAGAGTCAACTTGCAGGGATCAATTTTTCCTCATCACCCATGCAAAAATATCAATCCTGAACCCCATCGAGCACCGCAATCAGCGCTGTGGTCACGACATCTATATCGGCCATCCCGTCAACCTGGTGGAGTTTCCCACTTGCGCGGTAATGGGGTAAAATCGGCGCGGTTTGCGCATGGTAGGCAGCAAGCCGGGCACCAACAGTCTCTCGATTATCATCCGCACGCCGAACAAATTGGATACCACGGCAACGGTCGCAAACGCCCATTACTGTCGGTTTCTGAAATTCGTCGTGGTACCCTTCGCCACAAGCCGCACACGTATACCGACCAGCAATACGTTCTGTCAGCGCTGCGTCATCAACGACAAGTTCCACAACCGCATCGAGACTTTTGCGAAGCCCCGCGAGCATGGTGTCGAGCGCCTGCGCTTGTGGAACCGTCCGCGGAAAACCATCCAGAATAAAGCCAGGCGCACAATCAGGCCGTACAATGCGCCCAGCTAACATGCGAATAAGAATATCGTCGGACACCAACGCGCCCGCAGCCATCACGGCCCTGGCTTGAAGCCCGACCTCGCTCGCTGCGGCAACTTCCGCGCGCAGCATATCGCCCGTGGAAACCTGTATCATACCATAACGATCTTGGAGCCGCTTCGCCTGAGTGCCCTTACCCGCACCAGGAGGACCAAGCAGGATAATATTCACCGTCCGCGCCCTTTCACCCGTGCCTTCTTAATCAGCCCCTCATACTGATGGGCGATAAGATGCGACTGAATTTGGGTAACTGTATCCATCGTCACCGACACGATAATCATCAGGCTTGTGCCACCGAAGTAGAACGGCACGCCATAGCGGCTGATCAGGATTTCCGGCAGCAGGCACACGAGACACAAATAGAGACCACCAATTGTGGTCAACCTCGTCAGGATGGAATCAAAATGTGCAGACGTAGCGCCACCCGGGCGGATACCCGGCACAAACCCGCCATATTTCTTCAAGTTATCCGCAGTTTCGTCCGGGTTGAATACGACCGCCGTATAGAAATAACTGAAAAAGATAATCATCAATGCGTAGGTGAGCATGTAAAGCGGCTCACCATGCCCGAGCGCTATCCCGATCGCGCCAAGCCAGGTCGGCTCTCCATTCGCACCGGCAAAGCCGGAGATTGTCGCGGGGATCAGCAGAATAGAGCTCGCGAAAATCGGCGGGATAACGCCCGAAGTGTTGATTTTCAGAGGCATATGTGTCGAGTCGCCACCGAACATCCGCTGGCCAACTTGCCTCTTCGGGTATTGGATTACGATGCGGCGTTGGGCGCGCTCCATGAACACGATAAACGCAACCACCGCCACCGCAATAACCAGAAACGCCGCAATGAAAAATGGGCTGAGCGCGCCGGTCCTACCGAGTTCGAGCAGGCTTGCCAAGGCTTGCGGCACATTGGCCACAATGCCCGCGAAGATGATCAAACTAATCCCATTCCCGATGCCGCGGGCGGTAATCTGCTCGCCAAGCCACATCAAAAACATTGTTCCGCCGACCAGGGTCACGACACACGAGACTCGAAAGAAAGCGCCAGGATCAATGACGGCCGCGCCGAACGCCCCCCGCATACCCTCAAGCCCGACCGCAATCCCATATGACTGGACCATTGCGATAACCACGGTGAGATAGCGGGTATATTGATTCAGCCGTTTGCGCCCACTCTCGCCCTCTTTCTTCAGGGCTTCGAGCTGCGGCACCGCGGTGGTCATCAGTTGGATAATGATACTGGCCGAAATATAAGGCATAATCGCCAGCGCAAACACCGTCATCCGGCCAAGCGACCCGCCGCTGAACATGTCGAACATGCCCAGAATACCACCGCCGTGCTGCGCCAACATTTCGCCCATCACTGCAGCATCCACGCCTGGAACGGGAATGTACGATCCGACCCGATAGACCAGCAACGCCCCCAAAGTGAACCATATACGGTTCTTGAGCTCGGTTGCCTTCGACAACGTGCCGAGGTTGAGGTTCGCCGCAAGCTGTTCAGCTGCCGAAGCCATCAGAAAGTCCCTTCATGCCAACGGCGCACCACGGTCCCGCACCGGCGGGGCCGGTTTGGGCCTATCGGCGCGCCGTCAAACGTATCCTAGCAACCCACGCCAACGGGCGGAAGCCTCAAGCGTCAGAAGAAACCTTCGGTTTGGCGGTAGTCGTAACAGTCCCACCTGCCGCAATGACGGCAGCGACCGCACTCGCTGACGCGCCCGACACAACAATGTTCACAGCAACCCCGATCTCACCGGTCGCAAGCAAACGAACGCCATTCACCCCATGATCGCGGACCATACCGGCGGAAGCAAGCACAGATTCAGTAATCGGTTGGCTGGCATCAAGTTTGCCTGCGGCAACCGCCTGCGCGATGCTCCCGATATTGATCGGAGCAAATTCTTTCCGGGTCGGGTTAACGAAGCCGCGCTTCGGGAGTCGCCGATAGATCGGCAACTGTCCGCCTTCAAAGCCATTCAAAGCAACACCCTCACGGGCGCTTTGACCTTTATGGCCCTTGCCAGACGTCTTGCCTTTCCCCGAGCCGATACCGCGACCGAGCCGCTTTGATTTCAGGTGCGCGCCTGGGTTGTCGCGCAGTTCGTTGAGCTTCATCGCTATTCCTTTCCATCCTTGAGCTTTCAGGCTCAGGACAGTTCTTCAACCTTCACGAGATGGGCAACCTTGCGGATCATACCGCGCACCGAGGGGGTGTCTTCCAGGTCCCGCACTTTGCCGATCTTGTTCAGACCAAGGCCAACCAATGTCGCTTGTTGACCTGGCTTCTGGCCATTACCCGAGCCAGTCTGCAACACACGCACTTTCTTCTGCGGATCAGACATCACCAGACTCCTGTGCAACTTCACTCGGGGCGATGGTGTCACGACGACCGATGAGGTCTGCGACTTTCTTACCACGGCGGTTCGCGACAGAGCGTGGGCTCGCACATCGTGTCAACGCGGCAAATGTGGCCTTGACCATGTTGTGCGGGTTGCGACTGCCCAAGCTTTTTGCCACCACATCACCAATGCCAAGGCTCTCGAACACAGCGCGCATAGGACCACCAGCAATAATGCCGGTACCCGCCGACGCACTCCGAAGCACAACATGGCCGGCGCCATAATGGCCTTCGGTGTCGTGGTGAAGCGTTCGGCCTTCCTTCATCGGCACCCGAATCATACCGCGCTTGGCGCGTTCTGTCGCCTTGCGGATTGCTTCCGGCACTTCGCGCGCCTTACCGGCGCCGTAGCCAACGCGGCCTTTCTGGTCACCAACCACCACGAGCGCGGCAAAGGCGAACCGACGTCCACCCTTCACCACTTTCGCCACGCGATTGATGGTAACCAATTTGTCAATCAGATCATCGCCACCGTCATGCGACTGATTGCTATTGCTGTTGCGATCCCGATCGCGCCCGCCGCGGCCTTGGCCGCCGCCTTCCCGAGGTTCCCGTGCCATTCCTGTGTTTCCTAGAAGGCCAGACCGCCCTCTCGGGCGGCCTCGGCCAGCGCCTTAACGCGGCCGTGATAGAGATAGGCGCCGCGGTCGAAGACGACCGTTGTGACGCCGGCGGCAATAGCGCGTTCAGCAACCAGCTTACCAACGGCCGCGGCTGCGTCCTTGTCGGCACCAGTCTTCAACGCCTCCCGAAGATCGCGGTCAAGGCTCGAGGCAGCGGCCAACGTGCGACCTGCCGCATCGTCGATCACCTGGGCATAAATATGCTGGGAAGACCGGAACACCGACAAACGCGGGCGACCACCGGCCTTGCGCCGCAGCTGAAAGCGCAGTCTCTCGCGCCGACGCTGGGCCAGATTTTTGTTGTCACTCATTACTTCTTCTTACCTTCCTTGCGGAGGATCTGTTCGCCCTCGAACTTCACGCCTTTGCCCTTGTATGGCTCAGGCGGACGCCAGGCGCGGATTTCGGCGCACACCTGGCCGACGAGGCGTTTGTCTACACCCTCGACTTTAATACTGGTCGGCTTTTCGCACGTCACCTTGATCCCATCGGGTATCGCGTAAACCACGTCATGGGAAAACCCAAGATTAATCACCAGGTTCGGTCCGTTGACCGCCGCACGATAGCCAGTGCCGGTAATTTCCATGGTTTTGGAGAAGCCGACCGACACGCCTTTGACCATGGTGGCGATCAACGCGCGGGTCGTGCCCCACATCATCCGGGCGGGGGCCGAATTCCCGCGCGGAGCAACCGACACCTTGTTGCCATCAATCATGGTATCAACCCGGTCAGTAAGAGCCAGGGTCAATTGCCCCAGCTTTCCAGTCGCCGTGAAGACGCCGTTGGCGAGCACAACCTGCACACCAGCCGGAACCTCAACGGGATATTTGCCTACGCGTGACATAGCATCCCCCTTAGAAGACCCGGCAAAGCACTTCGCCGCCAACATTGGCAGCGCGCGCTTCGGCGTCGCTCAGCACCCCACGTGGGGTCGACAGGATTGAAACTCCCAAACCGGCGTATACCCGCGGCAATTCCTTAATCTTGGAATATACACGACGTCCGGGCTTGGATACGCGGGTGATTTCCTTAATCACCGGCTCGCCTTCGCTATACTTCAACTCAATTCGAAGTTGGGCCACGCCGGGGCGCAGCTCCTCGGACGCGAACCCCCGAATGAAACCCTCACGCTTCAACGCGTCGAGCACATTGGCGCGCAAATGAGACGCTGGCGCAACACATGACGTGTGGCGGGCGTTCTGCGCATTGCGGATGCGGGTGAGCATGTCACCCAGCGGATCTGACATTGACATTCTGCGGATCCCTACCAGCTGGCCTTGGTCATGCCAGGAATCTGGCCGGCGCTGGCCAGATCGCGTAAGGCGATGCGGCACAGTTTGAACTTACGATAGTTGCCACGGCTACGGCCGGTGAGTTCGCAACGTAGGCGAACACGGACCTTGGCGCCATTACGCGGCAGTTGCGCAAGTTTAATGGTCGCTTCAAACCGGTCTTCCACCGGCAGCGTGCGATCCATCACGATATCCTTCAAAACGCCGCGCTTCTTCTTATCGCGCGCCGCCATACGTGTCCGCATTACGTTGCGGTTGACCTGTGAGGTCTTGGCCATCCTGTCTTACCCTCCGGAACCAACCGGCTTACGCCGGGGGTATTCCAAACCTTGTGTCAAAAAACGCGAGCTCTGCCCCAGCAGCTATCAAGCAGCGAAGGGGATATCAAACTGCTTCAGCAACGCTTTTGCCTCAGCATCCGTCTTGGCGGTGGTAACGAACACCACGTCCATGCCGCGCACCTGCTCAACCTTGTCATAGATAATCTCGGGGAACACGATCTGTTCCTTGAGGCCCATAGCAAAGTTTCCGCGTCCATCAAAACCCTTGCCTGTGATGCCGCGGAAGTCACGGACACGAGGGAGAGCAATCGTCACCAGACGGTCAAGAAATTCATACATCCGGGTCTTGCGAAGTGTTACTTTGCAACCGATCGGGAGACCCTCGCGGATCTTGAAGCCAGCGATCGCCTTCTTCGCCACGGTCTTCACCGGCCGTTGCCCAGCGATCAAGGCCATTTCAGACACTGCCGCGTCGAGCTTCTTCTGGTCACCCGACGCTTCGCCAACGCCCATATTCAACACAATCTTCTCCAGGCGTGGCACCTGCATCGGGTTGGTGTAGCCGAACTGGGTGAGCATCGCTGCGCGGATGCTGTCGTGATAGCGCTTCAGCATCCGCGGCATTTCGCCGGTTCCAGAGGCCGATTCGGCTGAAACGGTGAAGCTGACTTCGCCGCGCCCCCGAGACGGCAGGTCCCCGGGCTTTCCAGCGCCGCCTTTGGCGCTATTGCCTTTCGCGCCGGCCTTGCCAGCAGTCTTGCCGCCCTTGGCGCCGCCCTTTACGGGGGCCTTACCGCCGGACTTCTTCTTGTCGCTCATCGCTCTATCCTCAACCTTCGATCAGGTTGCCGGTCGCCTTGGCGACGCGGACCTTGCGACCGTCTTCCAAAACCCGGAACCCAACCTTGCTTGCCGTTCCGGTTTTCGGATCAACTAACTTCAGATTGGACAAGTGCAGCGGCGCCTCAACCTGAATAATGCCACCTGGCTGACCCATACCCTTAGGCTTGGTGTGCTTCGTCATCATATTGATGCCTTGCACGACCGCGCGATCGTCCTTCGGAATGACCCGAAGAACTTCGCCTCGACGCCCCTTGCTGGTGCCGCTGATAACCAAGACCTGATCGCCTTTACGAATTCGGGCGGCCATTACAGCACCTCCGGCGCGAGCGAGATGATCTTCATGAACTTCTTGGCGCGCAATTCGCGGACCACTGGCCCAAAAATGCGGGTGCCGATCGGCTCCATCGACTTATTGATCAAAACGGCCGCATTGCGGTCGAAGCGAATAGCGCTGCCATCAGCTCGGCGCACCGGGAAGGAAGTACGCACGATCACCGCTTGGTGAACGTCGCCCTTTTTTACCTTACCACGGGGAATGGCGTCCTTGATCGAGACGACGATAACATCGCCGACCGACGCGGTCTTACGCTTTGAGCCACCGAGCACCTTGATGCACAGAACCTTCTTGGCGCCGGAATTGTCGGCGACTTCGAGGGTGGATTCGACGGAGATCATCTATCCCTCCTCCTATGCTTCTGCGGTTACGGATACGGCGTTGGCGAGAACCTGGCCGTTGCGTTCGATCACAATCCAGGTCTTACGTTTGCTGATCGGACGGCATTCTTCGATGCGCACCGTATCCCCGATCTTGCAGATCTCACCTTCATCATGGGCTGCATATTTCTTCGAGAGCCGGATGAATTTCTTATACAGCGGATGCATCACACGACGATTGACCAGGACCGTGATGGTCTTGTTCATCTTATCGCTCGTAACCTGCCCGCTAAGGACGCGCCTTGGCATCGTCCGTTCTCCTTCAGGACTGCGTGGCGGAGGAAGTCTTCTCCGCCAGAATTGTCTTTACCCGCGCGATATCGCGACGGACCCGGCGAACATCGCCGACACCTTCGAGTTGCCCAGTCGCTTTCTGGAACCGCATATTGAACTGCGCCTTACGCAGGTCCAGCAGGATCGCCGAAAGTTCGTCAGTTGTTTTCAACCGGACGTCCGTGGGTTTCATTTCTTTTGCCATCTTAGGCATCCCCAATGCGGGCAATGAACTTGGTCTTGATCGGCAACTTCGCCGCGCCAAGCGTCAAGGCTTCTTTGGCAAGATCAGCAGTGACACCGTCGATCTCAAACATGATACGGCCCGGCTTCACCCGGCAAACCCAAAACTCGGGGCTTCCCTTGCCGGAGCCCATGCGGACTTCGGCCGGTTTCAACGAGACCGGAACATCCGGGAATATCCGGATCCAGACACGGCCGGCGCGCTTCATCGCACGCGTAATCGCGCGGCGTGCCGCCTCGATCTGGCGGGCAGTAATGCGTTCCGGTTCCAGCGCCTTTAGGCCGAAGGTACCGAAGTTTAGATCAGTGCCACCCTTGGCCAAGCCATGGATGCGGCCCTTATGGGCCTTGCGGTATTTGGTGCGTTTGGGGGAGAGCATGTCCGTCCGTCCTTACCGCTGCGGCGCCTGTTCGGCCGCACGGCGATCTTGCGCCAGCGGGTCGTGGCCGAGAATCTCACCTTTGAAAATCCAGACCTTGACACCGCAGGTGCCGTAGGTGGTTTTCGCGGTCGCAACGCCGAAATCAATGTCGGCACGCAGCGTGTGCAATGGCACCCTGCCTTCACGATACCATTCGACCCGAGCAATCTCGGCGCCGCCGAGACGGCCACCGCAGTTGATCCGAATACCCTGGGCGCCCAGCCGCATGGCCGACTGCACCGCGCGCTTCATTGCGCGCCGGAACGCCACCCGACGCTCAAGCTGCTGAGCAATGTTTTCCGCAACCAGGGTCGCATCGATTTCCGGCTTACGGATTTCAACAATGTTCAGCGACACCTCGGACTTGGCGAGTTTTGCCAGGTCCTTGCGCAAATTCTCGATGTCCTGGCCCTTCTTGCCGATCACGACACCGGGACGCGCGGCATAAATGGTCACGCGGGGCTTTTTTGCCGGCCGCTCGATAACTACCCGCGAGACACCGGCACCAGATAAGCGGGCGCGTAGATGAGCGCGAAGCTTGAAGTCTTCATGCAGGAGTTTGGCATAATCTGAGCCAGCGAACCAACGGCTATCCCAAGTCCGGTTGATGCCAAGACGCAGGCCGATTGGATTTACTTTGTGACCCATGGGTTATGCCGCCCCTTGTTCGGAGGCCACGGTCTCGACCGCAGCCAATTCAGCATCCACCGCCGCAATCGCGGCAGCATCGGGCATCTCATCGAGAACCGCTTCCTGCCGTTCGGCAACCACGATCTTGATGTGACTGAACCACTTCTCGATGCGGGAGGATTTGCCGCGGCCACGAGCCATAAAACGCTTCATAACGATGGCGCGGCCGACCTCTGCACGGTGGATATAGAGGCGATCAACGTCGAGACCGTGATTGTTCTCGGCATTGGCGATCGCACTCTCCAACAGCTTCTTCACTGTCTGAGCAATGCGGCGCTTGCTGAAAGTAAGAGTGGCAACGGCGTTGGCGGCTGAACGGTTGCGGATTAGACCAGCAACCAGGTTCAGCTTGCGCGGCGAGACATGAACGTTGCGCAGGATCGCTTGCGCCTCGGTATCAGCCAGCATACGCGGATGTTTCGGCTTGCTCATATCAGCCCCGCTTCGCCTTCTTGTCGGCCGAGTGGCCAGTGAATGTACGAGTCGGCGAGAATTCGCCAAACTTATGCCCCACCATGTTCTCGGACACCTGCACCGGCAGGAACTTCTTGCCATTATAGACGCCAAACACCAAACCGATAAATTGCGGCAGGATGGTGGAACGGCGCGACCAGATCTTGATGACCTCATTGCGGCCAGACTGACGGGCCGCTTCGGCCTTGTTCAGCATATACCCGTCAACGAACGGGCCTTTCCAGGAGGAACGGGTCATGGCTTAGCCCTTGCCCTTGCTGCGGTTGCGAATAATCAAACGATCCGTCCGCTTGTTCATACGAGTCTTGTAGCCCTTGGTCGGCTTACCCCAAGGCGTAACCGGATGACGGCCGCCCGAGGTTCGGCCTTCACCACCGCCATGCGGATGGTCAACCGGGTTCATCACAACACCGCGGTTATGCGGCTTACGGCCCAACCAGCGATTGCGTCCGGCCTTGCCGAGGCTCTGGTTCGAGTTGTCGGCGTTTGAAACCGCCCCAACCGTACCCATACACTCGCCGCGCACCATACGAAGTTCACCCGACATCAGCTTGATTTGGGCGTAGCCAGAATCTTTCCCGACGAGCTGGGCATATTGGCCAGCAGCGCGGGCAATTTTACCACCCGCACCGGGCTTCAATTCGATGTTGTGCACGATCGTCCCGACCGGGATGGCACCAAGCGGCATAGCGTTGCCCGGCTTGATATCGACCCGAGCGCCCGAAATGACGTTATCGCCAACCTTCAGACGCTGCGGAGCAAGGATATAAGCAAGCTCGCCGTCCTGATACTTCAACAGCGCGATGAAGGCGGTGCGGTTCGGATCGTATTCAATACGCTCAACACTCGCCGGAACGTCGGCACGGCGGCGCTTGAAATCGACGATACGATAGGTTTGCTTATGCCCACCACCGCGAAAGAAGCTGGTGATCCGACCATGGTTGTTACGGCCACCGGTCGAATGTTTACCTTCCGTCAGGCCCTTAACCGGCTTGCCCTTCCACAGATCTCTGCGGTCGATCAGCACCGTGCCGCGAAGGCTAGGCGTGACGGGATTAAAATTTTTCATCGCCATTTCAGCTATTCCCGCCCTATGCCAGACCGGTGGTCAGATCGATCGACTGACCATCGGCAAGCCGCACATAAGCCTTTTTGACATCCGAGCGTCGACCCGGACGGCCTTTGTGCATTTTCGTCTTGCCCTTGAGCACCAACGTGTTAACGCCAAGCACTTTAACACCGAACAGGCCTTCAATCGCGGCCTTGATCTCGGGCTTGCTGGCATCAATCGCCACCTTGAACACCACCTGGCTACGCTCGGCAAGCGCCGTCGCTTTTTCGGTGATTACCGGGCTGCGGATGATGGTGTACATCGCTTCCCGCGACAGGGTTGGGCCCTTTTTCGGGGCCTTCACCACCTGGGTCTCACTCATGCCAGACGCTCCTTCAGGCCTTCAAGTCCGGCCGTGGTAATGACCAGCACGTCATGGCGGAGAATGTCATACACATTGGCCCCGACCGTCGGCAGCAAATCGATGCCGATGATGTTGCGGCTCGCCAAAGCGAAACCGACATCAATGTCCCGATCGACGACCAAAGCGGATGTCCAACCAAGCGCATTCAGCTTGACCTGCAAGTCGCGGGTCTTTGTTGGGCCGTTAATGGTGTCGAGCACCACCAGCTTTCCGTCTGCCTGCTTTTGCGAGAGAGCACTGATCAGGCCCAGTCGACGGATCTTCTTCGGAAGATCGTATTCGTGGCTGCGGACCACCGGACCATGCACCACACCGCCGCCGCGAAACTGCGGAGCGCGCAAGCTACCCTGGCGGGCGCTGCCTGTGCCTTTTTGCTTGTACGGTTTCTTTGTTGTTCCGCGAACTTCGCCCATACCTTTGATTTTGTGGGTTCCCGCACGGCGCTTCGACTGCTGCCACTGAACCACGCGGGCCATGATGTCCTTGCGTGGAATTGCTCCGAACAAGGCTTCAGGAAGCTCGGTCACACCGGCCGAACCATTTTCGAGGGTTTTGATTTCGATTTGCATCGTATTGTCCTCAACCCTCTGCTTCGACGGGCGTGCTGGTCGGGGCATTCGCCTCGATCAATGCCGCCGGGTAAGGGAGATCCACCGGGCGCGGTTTCTTGATCGCATCGCGCACGGTGACGTAGCCACCCTTAGAACCCGGAACTGCGCCATGCACCATCACCAAGCCACGCGCGACATCAATCGCGGCGATCACCAGGTTGAGGGTCGTGATGCGGTCCTGGCCCATATGGCCGGCCATTTTCTTGTTCTTGAAGGTCTTGCCTGGATCCTGACGGTTACCGGTCGAGCCATGCGAACGATGGCTGATCGACACGCCGTGGCTGGCTTCAAGGCCGGCAAAGTTCCAACGCTTCATGGCGCCGGCAAAACCTTTGCCCTGCGAAACACCAGTCACATCGACCTTCTGACCGACCACAAAATGGGCAGCGGACAGGGTGACGCCGGGTTCCAGCAGCGCATCAGCTGCCACGCGGAATTCAACGACCTTCATCTTCGGCTCAACCTTGGCTTTCGCGAAGTGGCCCTTGTTGGGGTCGGTAACATTCTTGACCTTCGCGCGCCCCCAGCCGAGCTGGACGGCGTCGTAGCCGTCTTTCTCTGTGGTGCGCGCGGCAACAACCTGGAGTTCGTCCAGGTGAAGCACGGTGACGGGAACATGGGTCCCGTCTTCCTTGAAGATCCGGGTCATGCCCAGCTTCTTCGCGAGAAGTCCTGTACGCATAAGTTTCTTTCCCCAGAGGGACCCAAGCGCGGGTCCGTAGGCCAAAATTTACCGGCCGGAAGGCTCCCGGCGCGGGCGTTAGATCTTGATTTCGACGTCAACGCCGGAGGCAAGATCCAACTTCATGAGCGCGTCCACCGTCTGTGGGGTCGGATCGACAATGTCGAGCAGACGACGATGAGTGCGGATTTCGAATTGTTCGCGGCTTTTCTTGTCGACATGCGGCGACCGATTGACCGTGAAACGTTCGATGTGGGTCGGTAGGGGAATTGGCCCTCGCACCCGCGCACCCGTCCGCTTGGCGGTGTTCACGATTTCCTTAGTGCTGTTATCCAACACCCGATGATCGTACGCCTTGAGGCGAATGCGTATGTTCTGATTATCCATCGCTCAGCATTTCCATGCCCGGAGGCCTGGAACCTTTCGTGTGTTACTGGACAATCTTTGCAACCACGCCGGCGCCGACAGTGCGGCCACCTTCGCGGATAGCAAATCGCAGACCTTCATCCATGGCGATGGGATGGATCAATTCCACATCCATCGACACGTTGTCGCCCGGCATCACCATCTCCACACCTTCCGGCAGCTGCACAATGCCGGTGACATCGGTGGTGCGGAAGTAGAATTGCGGACGATAATTGGTGAAGAACGGCGTATGACGGCCACCCTCTTCTTTGGTCAAGATGTAGCTCTCGGCCTTGAACTTGGTGTGCGGAGTGATCGAGCCCGGCTTGGCCAGAACCTGGCCACGCTCGACGTCTTCACGCTTGGTGCCGCGCAACAAGGCGCCGATGTTATCGCCAGCCTGGCCCTGATCGAGCAACTTGCGGAACATTTCAACGCCGGTGACGATGGTCTTGATGGTCGGACGAAGGCCGATAACCTCGACTTCCTCGCCAACCTTCACGATGCCGCGCTCAACACGACCGGTGACCACGGTGCCACGGCCCGAAATCGAGAACACGTCTTCGACAGGCATCAGGAAGGGCTTATCAACTTCGCGCACCGGCTGAGGAATATAGGCGTCAACCGCTTCCATCAGCTTCAGCACTGCTTGTTCGCCGAGTTCCGGCTGAGTGTCGTTCAGAGCGCAGACAGCCGAACCCTGAATGATGGGGATATCGTCACCCGGGAAGCCGTAGCTGGTCAGCAGTTCGCGCACTTCAAGTTCAACGAGTTCTAGCAGGTCGGGGTCCGCAATGTCGCACTTGTTGAGGAACACCACGAGCGCCGGCACGCCAACCTGGCGTGCGAGCAGGATGTGTTCGCGGGTCTGCGGCATCGGGCCGTCGGCTGCCGAAACCACCAAGATCGCGCCGTCCATCTGAGCGGCGCCGGTGATCATGTTCTTCACATAATCGGCGTGTCCGGGGCAATCGACGTGGGCATAGTGGCGATTAGCGGTTTCGTATTCCACATGCGCGGTCGAAATCGTGATACCACGAGCGCGCTCTTCCGGCGCCTTGTCGATCTGGTCATAGGCGGTAAACGTGGCACCGCCCGACTTTGCCAGAATCTTCGTGATCGCCGCGGTCAGCGACGTCTTGCCATGATCGACGTGGCCGATCGTGCCAATGTTGCAGTGCGGCTTGTTACGTTCAAATTTAGCTTTACCCATCGTCGTGTCTCCGTGCCCGGTCTGGTTTCGGGGTTGGGTGGATCAAATTACCAACGGTAATGGCTGAAGGCCTTGTTGGCTTCGGCCATGCGATGGGTATCTTCGCGCTTCTTCACAGCCGAACCACGGTTGTTCACCGCATCCGACAACTCGTTCGACAGACGCTCTTCCATCGTGTGCTCGCCGCGCTTGCGCGCTGAGTCGATGATCCAGCGAATGGCCAATGCTTGGCGACGCTCGGTACGCACTTCGACGGGAACCTGATAGGTTGCTCCGCCAACGCGGCGCGATCGGACTTCAACAGCCGGCTTCACGTTGTCCAACGCTGTATGGAACATCGCGACCGGGTCGGCTGCTGGGCCGCCGCGCTTCTTCATTGTATCCATGGCGCCGTAGACGATGCCTTCGGCGGCGGATTTCTTGCCGTCATACATCAGCGCATTCATGAAGCGCGTGATAACAACATCACCGAACTTTGCGTCCGGAAGGATTTCGCGTTTAACCGCGCGGCGACGACGTGACATGCTCCGCCCTCCCTATTTCGGCCGCTTGGCGCCATACAGCGACCGGCGCTGACGACGCTTGGCGATGCCCTGGGTATCCAGAACGCCACGCAGAATGTGATAACGAACGCCCGGCAAATCCTTCACGCGCCCGCCGCGGATAAGCACAACGCTGTGCTCCTGCAGGTTATGACCTTCGCCAGGAATATAGCTCACGACTTCGAACCCGTTGGTGAGACGGACCTTGGCGACCTTACGAAGCGCCGAGTTCGGCTTCTTCGGCGTCGTCGTGTAGACGCGCGTGCAAACGCCGCGCTTCTGTGGGCAACCCTGCAATGCGGGCACCTTGTTGCGCTTCGGGGCCGGATGGCGACCCTGGGCAATCAGCTGGTTGATGGTCGGCATGGACCCTCTTTCTCTACTGGTCGAAACCTCCGTTACAGAGGCAGAAGACCAACTTCCATAAACAATCACCGCAGCTGGGGTCGCCCCCCATCTGCGGTGTTCAACCAACACACGGCCTGAGTCCGAAGACGGCACCGTACGCGAAGGTTTGAACTTTTCAGGCAGCCAAGGTGGAAACCACCAACTGTCCCGAGGGGCGGATAACTACGGGTAGCGACTGTGCAAGTCAAGCGCTTGATCGGACCAATTTGGCAGCAGGCCATGCCGAAGTTGCATGGCGGTTGCGGGATTAGCAGGCTGGACCCGGATCGCCTCATGGCAAGCTATAACGACTCGGGTTCTCCAACAATGAAAAAGGCCAGGTAGAAATTCCTGGCCTCTTTCATCATAGAATTGCGACAGCGGTCCGAGGAGGTTTCCGCCGAATGCCGAGTCTCTACTCGGCTGCGCGGGACGGCAAGGCGACGTTGGCCTGGGCGATATGCCCCTGGTCGCGACCCGCCGCGATTGCGCGCAGGCGGTTCATGATGGCGCCGGTCCCGGCCGGTATCAGGCGGCCAACAATGACATTTTCCTTCAGGCCAATCAGGTTGTCGACCTTGCCGGCCGTTGCCGCCTCGGTGAGGACCCTCGTCGTCTCCTGGAACGACGCGGCACTCATGAAGCTTTGGGTCTGGAGGCTGGCCTTGGTGATGCCTTGCAACACCGGTTCCGCAGTCGCCACCGCTTCGCCTGCCATGATGCGCTTGTTGTTTTCGGCATCGAACTCGACCTTATCGATCTGTTCGCCAACCAGGAAGGTTGTGTCGCCGTGCCCGGTTATCTCGACCTTTTGCAGCATCTGGCGGACGATCACCTCAATGTGCTTGTCGTTGATCTTCACGCCCTGGAGTCGATAAACGTCCTGGATTTCGTTCACCAGATAGTCCGACAACGCTTCAACGCCCAGCACCTTAAGGATGTCATGCGGCACGCGTGGGCCGTCAACCAACGGATCACCTAGGCGCACGAAGTCACCCTCCTGGACGGAGACGTGCTTGCCCTTCGGCACCAGATATTCCGACTCTTCTCCTGTTTCATCGTTTTTGACGATGATCCGGCGCTTGGCTTTGTAATCCTTGCCAAATTCCACCCGCCCATCGTTTTCCGCGATGATTGCGTGGTCTTTCGGGCGACGCGCTTCGAACAGTTCGGCAACACGCGGCAGACCGCCGGTGATGTCGCGGGTTTTGCTGCCTTCGCGCGGAATCCGGGCAAGCACGTCGCCGGCAACTACTTGCGCCCCGTTTTCGACCGAAAGGATCGAGTCCGGTTGGAGGAAGTAGCGCGCCTCGGCACCGTTGGTCATCTGGACCACTTTGCCTTTGGCGTCTTTCAGCTGCAGACGCGGGCGCAGATCGGCACCGCGGGCGTTTTGCTTGTAATCCACCACAACCTTGGACGTAAGACCGGTCACTTCATCGACGCGCTCAACCAGGGTCGCGCCTTCAAGAAGGTCAAGGTATTCGATCTTGCCATCCTGTTCGGTGATGATCGGCAGAGTGTAGGGATCCCACTCCGCGAGCTTCTGTTGGCGGGCAACCGTCGCGCCTTCAGTGGTAAGCAGGCGTGCACCGTATGGCACGCGGAAGCGGGCGCGTTCGCGACCGTTAGGATCGGTGAGGACAATTTCGCAATTGCGGCTCATTACCACCGGCACGCCGGCGCCAGACACAACGACGTTCGGGTTGTTCATCTTCACCGTGCCATCATGGCTGGCTTCCACGCTGGATTGCTCGGCGCCACGCTGGGCGGCGCCGCCAATATGGAAGGTGCGCATGGTAAGCTGGGTGCCAGGCTCGCCGATCGACTGGGCTGCGATAACACCAACTGCCTCGCCCTGGTTAACCGGGGTGCCGCGGGCCAGATCGCGGCCGTAGCAATGGCCGCAAATCCCGACCTTGGCTTCGCAGGTCAGCACCGAACGAATGCGCATGACCTCAACGCCCGCGTTTTCAATCCGCTCGGCGTCTTCTTCGCTGATCAGCTCATTGGCGCCGATGATCACTTCGCCGGTCGCTGCATCGATCACGGCATCGGCCGTGGTACGACCGAGGACGCGTTCGTACATCGACGACACCACTTCACCGCCATCCATCACCGGTTTCACGGTCAGGCCGCGCACCGTGCCGCAATCATCCTCGGTGATGATGCAATCCTGCGCGACGTCAACCAAGCGACGGGTGAGGTAGCCCGAATTCGCCGTCTTCAGTGCGGTATCGGCCAGACCTTTACGGGCGCCATGGGTGGAGTTGAAGTATTCGAGAACCGACAGGCCTTCCTTGAAGTTGGCGATGATCGGCTGCTCGATAATTTCGCCCGACGGCTTGGCCATCAGGCCACGCATGCCGGCCAATTGCCGCATCTGTGCCGGCGAGCCACGCGCGCCGCTGTCGGACATCATCCACACCGAGTTTGTCGGGTAGCCGATTTCCTGGCGTTTAATTTCCTTCATCATCGCGCCGGCGACTTCATCGGTGCATTTCGACCAGGCGTCGACGACCTTGTTATAGCGTTCGCCAGCCGTGATCAGTCCGTCCTGATACTGCTGCTCGAATTCCTTCACCTCGCCCTGTGTCTTCAGGATCATCCCCTTCTTTTCAGCCGGGATAATCATGTCGTCCTTACCGAAGCTGATCCCTGCCTTGGCTGCCTGGGCGAAACCAAGTCCCATCAGACGATCGGCGAAAATCACGCACTCCTTCTGGCCGCAATGGCGGTACACGGCGTCGATCACATCGGACACGTTCTTCTTGGTCAACTGGCGGTTGATCAGGGTGAACGGCACGTTGACATTTTTTGGCAGCACCTGGGCGATCATCATCCGGCCGGCCGTTGTCAGCACGCGTTGAATGACCGGGTTCCCCTGGGCATCAACGGTATGAAAGCGGCCGAGGATTTTGTCAT
The DNA here is from genome assembly GCA_943333505.2 of Asaia bogorensis. Classification (GTDB taxonomy): domain Bacteria; phylum Pseudomonadota; class Alphaproteobacteria; order Acetobacterales; family Acetobacteraceae; genus CAITOL01. The sequence continues at coordinate 40,788 of CALQTN020000001.1, forward strand.
GCAGCTGCAATGCGCCGGCAGCCATCGCATGTTCGATTTCGCCGATGGTGCCATAGCCATGCGCTTCCGCATCCGGTGTTGCACGGAACTCGGGGGTTTCGAGGGACAGATAGTAAATCCCGAGCACAATATCCTGGCTCGGCACGATGATCGGCTTGCCGTTCGACGGGCTGAGGATGTTGTTGGTCGACATCATCAGCACGCGCGCCTCGAGCTGGGCTTCGAGGCTCAGCGGAACGTGAACCGCCATCTGATCGCCATCGAAATCGGCGTTGAAGGCCGTGCAGACCAGCGGATGCAGTTGGATTGCCTTGCCTTCGATCAGCACCGGCTCGAACGCCTGGATACCGAGACGATGCAAGGTCGGCGCACGGTTCAGCATCACCGGATGTTCGCGGATCACTTCTTCCAGGATGTCCCAGACTTCGGGGCGTTCCTTTTCCACCATCCGCTTGGCGGCCTTAATGGTGGTGGCGTGGCCGTATTTTTCGAGCTTGGAATAGATGAACGGCTTGAATAACTCGAGCGCCATCTTCTTCGGCAGGCCGCATTGGTGCAGCTTGAGTTCCGGCCCGACCACGATCACCGACCGGCCCGAGTAATCGACGCGCTTGCCGAGCAAGTTCTGGCGGAAACGGCCCTGCTTGCCTTTCAGCATGTCGGATAGCGACTTAAGCGGACGCTTGTTCGCGCCGGTGATGGCGCGGCCGCGACGGCCGTTGTCGAACAGCGCATCGACCGATTCCTGCAGCATGCGCTTTTCGTTGCGCACGATAATATCTGGTGCACGCAGCTCAATCAGCCGCTTCAGACGGTTGTTGCGGTTGATGACGCGGCGATAGAGATCGTTCAGATCCGAGGTCGCAAAACGGCCGCCATCGAGCGGCACCAGCGGGCGCAATTCCGGCGGGATGACCGGCACGACGTCCAGGATCATCCATTCCGGCTTTGCGCCTGATTCGGAAAACGCCTCAATCAGCTTCAAACGCTTGACGAGCTTCTTGCGCTTGGCTTCCGAGGTGGTGTCCTTGAGGTCGGCACGCAGCTTAACCTTTTCGGCATCAGCGTCGATCCCGGCCAAAATGCCCTTGATGGCTTCGGCGCCGATGCCGGCGCGGAAACCGTCTTCGCCGAATTCGTCCTGCTTGGCCATCAGCTGATCTTCATTCAGCAGCTGGAACATCTTAAGGTCGGTCGTGCCGGGCTCTAGCACCACGTAGCTCTCGAAATAGAGGATTTTCTCGAGTTCTTTCAGGGTGAGATCGACCATCAGGCCAATACGGCTTGGCAGCGACTTCAGGAACCAGATATGGGCGACCGGCGAGGCGAGCTCAATATGGCCCATGCGTTCGCGCCGTACCTTGGCGAGGGTGACTTCAACGCCGCATTTTTCGCAGATAATGCCGCGGAACTTCATGCGCTTGTACTTGCCGCACAGGCATTCATAATCCTTGATCGGCCCGAAGATGCGGGCGCAGAACAGGCCGTCACGCTCTGGCTTGAAGGTGCGGTAGTTGATGGTTTCGGGCTTCTTGATCTCGCCGTAAGACCAGGAACGGATCTGCTCGGGCGACGCCATCTGGATCTTGATCTGGTCGAAGGTCGTAGTCTGACCGGTCTGGCCCAGAATCTTCATCAGTTCGTTCATCGCGCTCTCCTTGGCGGCCAGTGGCTCGGCCAGCAATCATCAGCTTGGGTAGAAAACGGTCCGGGCGTTTGTGCCCGGACCGGTCGCGTTATCAGGTAGCGTGCATGTCCAGATCGACGTTCAGGCCGAGGGATTTCAATTCCTTGACCAGCACGTTGAAGCTTTCCGGGATGCCGGCCTCGAAATTGTCCTGTTCGCGCACAATGGCCTCGTAGACCTTGGTGCGGCCGGACACGTCGTCGGATTTCACGGTCAGCATTTCCTGCAGCGTGTAGGCGGCACCGTAAGCTTCAAGCGCCCAAACCTCCATTTCGCCGAAACGCTGTCCACCGAACTGCGCCTTACCACCGAGCGGCTGCTGGGTGACGAGCGAGTAAGGACCGATCGAGCGGGCATGGATCTTGTCGTCGACAAGGTGATGCAGCTTGAGCATGTAGATGTAGCCAACCGTCACCTTGCGGCCGAACGGTTCGCCGGTGCGGCCATCGGTCAGCACAACCTGGCCAGACGTGTCGAGACCTGCCTTGGTCAGCATGCCTTCGATATCGCCCATCCGGGCGCCATCGAACACCGGGGTGGCAATCGGGATGCCCTTCTTGAGGTTGTCGGACAGTTCCAGCAACTGGCTCTCGTTCATCTGCGCAATCTGTTCGGCATAAACCTTGTCGCCATAGATATCATGCAGGCGTTCGAGCAGTTTTTCGCGCTCGGCGCCGGTGCGGCGATAATTCTCGACCAGTTCGCCAACCTGCTTCCCCAAGGTGGCGCAAGCCCAGCCGAGATGGGTTTCCAGGATCTGCCCGACATTCATCCGGCTTGGCACGCCGAGTGGGTTGAGCACCAGATCGACATGGGTGCCGTCTTCAAGGAACGGCATATCCTCAACCGGCACAACCCGCGAACACACGCCCTTGTTACCATGACGACCGGCCATCTTGTCGCCGGGTTGCAGCTTGCGCTTCACCGCGACAAACACTTTGACCATTTTCATCACGCCGGGCGGCAATTCGTCGCCGCGCTGGAGCTTATCGACCTTGCTGTCAAAGCGGGCTTGCAGGCGGGCAACGGCCGCATCGTATTCACGGCGCAGAACTTCCATTTCCGCCATGACCGCATCATCCGCGACGCCGATATGGCGCCAGGTGCCGCGAACATGCTCGGACAGCACGTCTTCAGTGATGATCGTTCCTGCCTTGATGCCCTTGAAGCCGCCGGAAGCTTTGGCGCCGAGCAGTTTTTCGCGCAGACGAGCGAGGAATGACCGCTCCTGGATCGCCTTTTCGTCGTCGCGATCCTTGGCCAAGCGTTCGATTTCCGACCGCTCGATCGCCATCGCGCGTTCGTCCTTATCCACGCCACGACGGCTGAAGACCCGCACATCAACAATTGTGCCGGTGGTGCCCGGAGGCAGCTTCATCGAAGTGTCGCGCACGTCGGAGGCTTTTTCGCCGAAGATGGCGCGGAGCAGCTTTTCTTCCGGGGTCATTGGGCTTTCGCCCTTCGGCGTCACCTTGCCGACCAGAATATCACCTGGATTAACTTCGGCGCCGATGTAGACAATGCCGGCTTCGTCGAGGTTGCGCAGCGCTTCTTCGCCCACGTTCGGAATGTCGCGGGTGATTTCCTCCTGGCCGAGCTTAGTGTCGCGCGCCATGACCTCAAATTCCTCGATATGGATCGAGGTGAAGACGTCATCGCGGGCAATCCGTTCGGAAATCAGGATGCTGTCTTCGAAATTGTAGCCATTCCACGGCATGAACGCGACCAGCACGTTGCGGCCGAGCGCCAGTTCACCAAGCTCGGTGGACGGGCCATCGGCGATGATGTCGCCTTCGCGCACCGCGTCACCCACCCGGACCAGCGGGCGCTGGTTGATGCAGGTCGACTGGTTGGATCGCATGAACTTGCGCAGCCGATAAATGTCCACGCCCTTGGTGGTGCCGTCTTCCGCGGTGGCGCGCACCACGATGCGGGCGCCATCGATCTGATCGATCACCCCTTCGCGGCGGGCGATGATTGTCGCACCCGAGTCGCGGGCAACCGCTGCTTCCATGCCAGTCCCGACCAGCGGGGCATCGGCGCGGATCAGCGGGACCGCCTGACGCTGCATGTTCGAGCCCATCAGCGCGCGGTTGGCGTCATCGTTTTCCAGGAACGGAATGAGCGCCGCGGCGACCGAGACCAGCTGCTTCGGCGAGACGTCAATCGCGGTGACATCTTCCGGTTTCACCAGGCGGAAATCACCCTGGCGACGCACCGAGACGAGGTCCTGGGTGAATTTTCCACCCGAATCCATCGGCGCGTCGGCCTGCGCCACGACGAGCTTTTCTTCTTCCATCGCCGAAAGATAGCGCGGCCCGGGCTGCACCACGCCGTCCTTGACCAACATGTACGGGGTTTCGATGAACCCGTATTTGTTGACCTTGGCATATGTGGCGAGGGAGTTGATCAGACCAATATTCGGTCCTTCGGGGGTTTCGATCGGGCAGATGCGGCCGTAATGCGTCGGGTGCACGTCGCGCACTTCGAAGCCGGCGCGTTCCCGCGTCAGACCGCCAGGCCCAAGCGCGGACAGGCGGCGCTTATGGGTCACTTCCGAGAGCGGGTTGGTCTGATCCATGAACTGGCTGAGCTGCGAACTGCCGAAGAATTCCCGCACCGCGGCCGCCGCCGGTTTGGCGTTGATCAGATCATGCGGCATCACAGTGTCGATATCGACCGAGCCCATGCGTTCCCGGATGGCGCGCTCCATGCGCAGCAGCCCGACGCGGTACTGGTTTTCCATCAACTCGCCGACCGAGCGTACCCGGCGATTGCCGAGATTATCGATGTCGTCGATCGAGCCGCGGCCATCTTTCAGGTCGCACAACGTCTTGACAGTGCGCAGGATGTCTTCCTTGCGCAGCACACGCATCTGGTCATCGACCGTCATGCTGAGGCGCATGTTCATCTTAACCCGGCCAACGGCGGACAGGTCGTAGCGGTCGCTGTCGAAGAACAGGCCACGGAACAAGGCTTCGGCGGTGTCAGGCGTCGGCGGTTCACCGGGACGCATGACGCGGTAGATATCGACCAGCGCGTCGTCGCGGTTGGTGTTCTTGTCCACCGCGAGTGTGTTGCGCATCCAGGCACCGTTCGACTGATCGACGGCAAGGGTGGGCAGACGGTCAATTCCGGCATCTTCCAGTGCGACCAGGCGCGCTTCGGCCAGTTCTTCGCCGGCTTCGGCCCAGATTTCACCGGTGTTTTCGTTAACGATATCCTCGGCGACGAAGCGGCCGAGCAGATCAGCGCGACCAACCAGCACTTCCTTGGTCTGCTCGGCGATCTTGCGAACGGTACGGGCGGTCAGCTTGGTTTCAGAATCGGCAACCACTTCGCCGGTATCGGCATCGACCAGCGGATCCAGCAGCTTGATGCCGCGGAACGCCTCGGGGTCGAACGGACGCGCCCAGCCTTTGGCGGTACGGGTGAAAACCACCTGCGAATAGAAAGTGTTGAGGATTTCTTCCGAGTCCATGCCACGGATTTCGCCGAGGTCGATATCCAACCCTTGCGCCTGCCGGGCTTCGCGCAATTTCTCGGTGTTCACGCCTTCAAGCGCGTAAAGCAGCGTGGTGACCGGCAGCTTGCGCTTGCGATCGATGCGCACGTACACGAGGTCTTTGCTGTCGAACTCGAAATCGAGCCACGAACCGCGATAGGGGATAATCCGTGCGGCAAACAGATACTTGCCCGACGAATGGGTTTTGCCCTTGTCATGATCAAAGAACACGCCAGGCGAGCGGTGCATCTGGCTGACGATGACGCGTTCGGTGCCGTTGATGATGAAGGTGCCGTTATCGGTCATGAGCGGCATATCGCCCATGTAGACCGGCTGCTCTTTGATATCGCGGATTGAGCGCGCGCCGGTATCTTCGTCGAGGTCCCAAACGATCAGACGGAGAATCACCTTCAACGGCGCAGCGTATGTCATGCCGCGCTGAATGCATTCCTCGACGTCGTATTTCGGGTCTTCGAGTTCATAGTGGACAAATTCCAGCCGTCCGCGGCCAGCGAAATCATCGATCGGGAAAACCGATTTGAACACTTCCTGCAGGCCAGTATTGGTCCGGCTGTCATGCGGGGTGGCCATCTGCAGGAACGCCTCGTAACTCGAGCGCTGCACATCAATCAGGTTTGGCATCCGAGCCAGTTCTGGGATGCGTCCGAAGCTTTTGCGGATGCGCTTTTGCCCGGTGAAGGATCTGGAGATCGCGTTCATGCCTATTTCCCGTCAGTGGTCTGGTGCGGTCGGTCGCTATTTAGTCTGGTCGCAGTTCGGTCGTTAGCAACGCCGAACCGGGCAGGGTCCGCCCTGCTTTCGCAAAGCGGTCCCCACCCGTATTCAGCAAGTCCGGCGTAGCAAGCGTTATTTGACTTCGACAGTCGCGCCCTGCTCTTCCAATGCCTTTTTGATCTTCGCGGCCTCATCCTTGGTCGCGCTTTCTTTCACGGTCTTCGGCGCGCCTTCAACCAGATCCTTGGCTTCTTTCAGCCCGAGACCGGTGATGGTGCGGATTTCCTTAATCACGTTGATCTTCTTGTCGCCAGCCGCGGCCAGGATCACGGTGAATTCGGTCTGTTCTTCGACCACGGCAGCAGCGGCGGCCGGAGCGGCAGCAGCGGCGGCAGCGGCCGGCGCGGAGGCGGAGACGCCCCATTTTTCTTCGAGCATCTTCGAAAGCTCAGCAGCTTCGAGAACGGTCAGGGCGGACAGGTCGTCCACAAGTTTCGCGAGATCGGCCATTTTCATATCTTCCTTAATCTAGGCCCTTGCCGATTCCATGCAAGAGCAGCCCTTGGCAGGGCAACTGGGGTTCCACAAAATCCTCGGGCGATGTTTTCGCCCTCGGAAAAACTCAGGCTGCTTCGGCTGCGTCCTCGACTGCATCGTCTTTCTTGGCATAGGCCGCCAGAACCCGCGCGATCTGCCCGCCCGGCGCCTGGAGAATACCGGCGATACGGGTGGCGGGGGTTTGGATCATCCCCACCAATCCGGCGCGCAGCACGTCCAGCGACGGCAATTCCGACAATGCCTTGATCCCAGCCACATCGAGTGCCTGGGTGCCAAGTGCACCACCGAGAATGACGAACTTATCGTTGGTTCTGGCGAACTCGACAGCGGCTTTCGCCACGGCAACCGGGTCCCGGGCCCACGCAAGCGCGGTCGGTCCCTTAAGCAGTGGTGCGATGCTGTCGAAGCGGGTCCCATGCAAAGCAAGGACGGCCAGCCGGTTCTTGGCAACCTTGAACGTCGCCCCAGCTTCGCGCATCCGGCGTCGCAGATTGGTCGATTCAGCCACGGTCAGACCCTTATTCTGGGTGACCACAACCATCGACGTCTCGGCGAATACGGCGGCGAGGAGGTCGACGAAGGCGTGCTTCTCCGTACGGTCCAAATCCCGTCTCCATCGGTGGTCGGCAATGGTTTGCACCATTTCCGACCGGTTTACCCATGGGATATTTCGCCGTCGTTGCCGACATTGAACTATCCCGGTTCGCCTGTCCCCGGAGCGTCTTGCAACGCCCGGTCTTGCGGAACCGCCAGGGTCCCATCATCCGTAAGGGAAGATGGGCAAAAATCCCGGGCTTCCCCGTCTCCCACGTGCGACCCTGGATCAGGCCTTCAATGCCCGACACTCCGTGAACGGAGCCGTAGGCAACATGTGGTCTTGGACAGGTTCGGGGGCTCCCGCCCCCTGCCCACCGCCGGCAAGCCGGCGGCGTATTTCGTTAAAGCGCGGTACCGGCACCGACTGTGGCGACATCGACGCGCACGCCGGGGCCCATGGTCGAACTGACGGCGACTTTTTGCAGGTAGGTGCCCTTGGCGCCAGCCGGCTTCGCTTTGATGATCGCGTCAGCGAAGGCGCGGGCGTTCTCCAGCAGCGCTTCGGTCGCGAACGATGCCTTGCCAATGCCAGCATGGACAATACCGGCCTTTTCGGCGCGGAATTCAACCTGGCCAGCCTTGGCTGCGGTAACCGCGCCCTTGACGTCCATGGTGACGGTGCCGAGGCGCGGGTTCGGCATCAGGTTACGCGGCCCGAGGATTTTGCCGAGACGACCAACCAAGCCCATCATGTCCGGGGTTGCAATGCAACGGTCGAACTGGATGTCGCCAGCCTGGACCTTTTCGGCCAGATCGTCAGCGCCGACCACATCGGCTCCCGCAGCGAGGGCTTCCTCGGCCTTGGCGCCACGGGCGAACACCGCAACGCGGACCGATTTGCCGGTGCCATTCGGCAGGCCGACAACGCCACGCACCATCTGATCGGCATGACGCGGATCAATGCCGAGATTGAGGCTGATTTCAACGGTTTCGTCGAATTTCGCACGAGCATTGCTCTTCACCATCGCGATTGCGGCGGCGAGATCAAAAGACTGGGTGCGATCGAACGCGGCGTAGCCAGACGTCAGGCGTTTATTGTGTGCCATGATGATCAGCCCTCCACCACAATGAGACCCATCGAGCGGGCCGAACCGGTCAACATGCGTACTGCGCCATCGACGTCGTTGGCGTTCATGTCCTTCATCTTGATCGCCGCGATGTCACGCAGCTGGCTCGTGGTCACCCGGCCGGACGCAGCGCCCTTGCCTGGGGTGGTCGTGCCCTTGGTGATCCCGGCCGCTTTCTTGAGGAAATGCGTGTTCGGCGGGGTCTTGGTGATGAAGGTAAAGGTGCGGTCACCAAAAGCGGTGATGACAACCGGGGTTGGCGTGCCCGGCTCCATCTGCGCGGTGACAGCGTTGAATTCCTTGACGAACTGCATGATGTTCAGGCCGCGTTGACCCAAGGCCGGGCCAACTGGCGGCGAAGGGTTTGCTTTGCCAGCAGGAATTTGCAGCTTGATATAGCCGACGATCTTTTTAGCCATAATCCCATATCCTTGCTTGCTCGGCGCAGAATGCGCGCGAGGCGTTCAGGGGGGGACCGCGGTGCATGCGACCTCGGGTGCTGGCATTGCCGAACCTGCTGAGGAACGGCCATAGCGTCACACCCGGAAATCTCCCGCGTTCCGGTAGAGGGACGGCGGTCTAGAGGATCGGTTGATCCGAGTCTAGTGGCAAACCTCGGGCCACCTATGGCAAGGGCGCATGCCCGGTCGCGCGGACCCACTCTGCAAAGTGGCAATAGTCGCACGGTTTTAACCGTTAATTTGCGATTTCACAACAAAATATCGGCGATTTGATCATTCGCTGCGGCCGCTCGGTGATACCGCTTGGTCGGAGCCCGACGGCTGGTACGCCATTTCAGGCGTTGGGCAGGAATTTGAAAGGGTTGCGGTGCTCATCAAGCAATGGAACGGCCAGACCGGGCTGTTCAACACCGACGCTGCGTGGTCGCCGACTGGGACTCCCGGGACAGCTGATCTCGCGAGCTTAGGTGGCATCAACGCATACGATGTCAGCACATCCGGCACCGCGATTATCGGCGGGTTGGTTATCTCCGGTCCGCGCGCCAATCTGGGCGTTAGCGGCGTGCTGGCCAGCCTTACCAGCATCGACATCGATAGCGGAACGGTCGCCGCTGGGACATCCGGCGCATTGCTGGCTGTGACCAGCATCGGTAATGCAGGCGTGATCAGGGTTGCGGCTGGCCACACCCTGACCCTTGGCGCCGGCACACTGGTCAATAGCGGGACTTTCCTGGTGTCGGGTGGCACCATCACTGTACCGGCAAGCTTTGTGATCGCCGGGGCGTTGCGGGGCCCGATCGGGGTTAGCAACACCGGAACCATTTCACTCACCAATGGCGGGCTGCTCGATATTTCCGCAAACGCATTGACGTGGGCCGCACTGACCGCCGGCACCATCAGTATTGATCGTGCGAGTACGCTCGCGCTTGCGGGTACACTCGGCCTTGGCGGCGCGACGGTAAACTTCCGCCCGGACAGTCTGCTGCACCGGGTGGAATTCCGCGGCGAGACCCTGAGCAACGGTACGGTTGACGCAGCCGGCGCGGTGTTTGGTGGCAATGAACTCACCTTGAGCCAGGTCAGGTGGAGCGGTTCCTGGACCGTACCCGCCGGAATGACTGTTTTCGCGGACGCGACAAGCAGCATTGCGGGCGGGACACTCAGCATCTCCGCAGGCGGGCGCCTGCTGGAAACCGGGACCCTTGATAACCTGACCATTGCGTTGGGCGTGGCGGGTGCGAACGGCACCGCGACACTGGCCGGGACGATCCTGGCAGACGGGCAGAGCTCCGTTGTCGGCCCGACCTTGGGCGCGAACATCATTGTGCGGTCAAACGGCAATGCGGTGCTCGGACTGGCGCGCAATTTTGGCACCGTGCTGGTGCAATCCGGCAGTCTTATGCTGTCTGGCAACGCCAACGGAACTTCGGGTGGTGGGCCCTATTCCCCGGTCACCGCGATCAACCATGGCAGCATCGTCGTCAATGGCGGGGTGCTGCGCCTCGATTCCTATTCCGACTACCAACCCGGCATTGCTGTCGCCACCGGCCAGATCATCGTCGGCAATGGCGGCGTGGTGGAGGTCGATTTCGTGTCGGCCCAAACCAGCACCGGAACACAAGCCAATATCATTTTCGCCGATGGAGCCGGGACATTATCGCTCGCAACCGCCGCCGGCACAGCGCCACCGGCGGTCATAGCAGTGGGCGGCTTTACCGATGGCGACAGCATCATTGCGGTCAACGGAAGCGTGTCGCAATTCGATGCGGCCAGCCAAACCCTGCTATTCCTTGATCCCGCGAGCGGCTTGGCCCGCGCCCAGATCACCTTTGCGAGTGGCCACCATTTTGCTGCGGACGAGTTGATCGGCCTCGGGGGAGCGAGCATTGCGACGAGCTTTGTCGCCGCCGCCAACATCTTGCCGGCTTTCGTGCCGGGAACACGGCAATGGCTTGGGCTGACCGGCAATTTCAACGATGCCAGCCAGTGGACCCCATCGGGGGTGCCGGGCGCAGGGGAAACTGCCAGCCTGGCGGGCATTGTGGCCTATGTCGCCAGCCAGTCCGGCACCACGACCGTTGTCGCCGCCACGATCAACAATGCGCTTGCGACCCTGACTGTTGGTGGCACGTTAAGCGCGTCTGCAGGCTTGGCGCTCGAGCATGGCGTGCTGTATTTGCCCGGCACCTTGCGGGACACGATTGTCACGCAAACGGCTGGCTACTTGCGCGAAGGCAGCGCCGGAACACTTTCCAACGTCACCTGGATTGGGGATCTCACCGCCGCAGCCGGCTTGACCATCCGCAACGGTATCAGCGTGTTAGGGGCCGATGGCGTCGCCGATGGCCGCCTGACCGTTGCGAGCGGAACCGTTACGATCGCCGATCGTGAAACGCTTGATCACGTGACAATTGACCTCGGTGCCACGCTGGTCGCCGCCGCCGGGCTTACGCTCGGCAATCATGCGACGCTTGAGGCGAGCGCTGGCACCACAAGCCTTCTGGCGACCGGCAGCCTGACAAACGCGGGCCACATCAAGGTGAGAGGCGGCACGCTGACGCTGGGTGGCAGCGGCACCACTGGCTTTAGCAATACCGGCAGCATCCGCGTTGCGGCGGGCGCCGAGCTTGATCTGACGGCGGGGAACATCACCCTGGCAGACCTGCTTGCGGGAACTATCGCGATCGACCCCGCGGGCATTCTGGTCTTGACTGGCACGCTCGATCTCGGTGGCGTCAGTCTGGATTTCCGGGCCGGAAGCCCGCTGAGCAAGGCCGTGCTGCGCGGCGCAACCCTGATGAACGGAACGGTCGATGCTGACGCTGGTGAGTTCAGCTTCAGCAGCCTCGCGTTGGGCAACATTGTATGGCGGGGACCGGCCCGCGTTGCAGCCGGTGCCACGCTGACGGTTGACGGCACCGATAGTTTTCTAGACGCCGTTGGCAGCCTTTTCGGCAGCATCGATGTCAGTGCCGGCGGGGCAGCATTATCGTCCGCGGGCCTGCTGGATGCCGTCACAATCACGCTCGGGAATGATACCACGCCCGCCGCGATCGTGGGCGCCAATCTGGCGGCGCCGGGCGGGCAGGTCCGACTGACCCCGCCCAGCCTTGGCCCGGACGCGACGGTGCTGGCGAATGGGCTGGCAGGCTTCGCGGTCTCTCGCAATCAGGGCACGGTAATCGTCCAGTCCGGGACGCTGACGCTGACCGGTAATAATGGGATGATCAGCAATGCCGGCCTTTTGCAGACCGCAGGCGGATTGCTGATCGCGGGCGGGCTTACCGACTATCAGGCCGGCAACCCTATCCCGGTCGGGCAGACCCAGATCGGCAATGGCGGCATCTTCAAACTGGTTGATGCCACCGGGCTTGCCCGTAACCATGTCAACGCACGCTTCATCGACAATAACGGCACGTTTGAGATTGCCACACATCCCGGCACGGGATCTGACACCATCACAATCAACGGCTGGGTTGCCGGGGCAGTGATCATGGCGGATTTCGCCGACACGTCGCAATTCGATCCGGCGAGTAACAGCCTGCGTTTTTCCAACAGCGCGGCGCCGGGTGAGGTGATCAGCGTCAGCCTGGGGACGGCCCATATCTACAGTGCCGATGAACTGACCGGGCTTGGGACCGGCACCATCACCACCGACTTTATCGCCAGCCCGATCACCAATATTTTTCCGCCCGCGACCCAATCGGCACCCCAATGGCTCGGCCTCACCGGCAGTTTTGGTGATGCGAATTTATGGACGCCGATCGGCGTTCCCGACGCGACCGCGACCGCAAGCCTGGCTGGCACGATCGCCTATGTGGTGAGCCAGACCGGCATTCAGACGGTCGGCGGACTGATCCTGAGCAACGGGCAGGCGACGTTATCGGTCGGAGGCATCCTGACCACCGCGAGCATCGATCTGCAAGCCGGGACTCTCAATCTGGTTGGCGCGCTGCGCAATGCGAGCATCACCGCAAGGGGCGGCGCGCTGCTCGCGTCGGGCGGTACACTCGACAGTATTGGCTGGCGCGGCGCGCTGGAGATCATCGGCAGCCTGAGCGCACGCAACGGTCTGGCTTTGGCCGCTGAGGATGGCAGCCTGACGGGGCAGTTGAACATTGCCAGCGGCGGTCTCAATTTCGTCGACAGCGAAACGCTCGACAATGCCGCCATCGCATTGGGTGGCGTGCTGTCGGGCAGTGCGGCGTTGGGGCTGGGGAGCCACACCCATTTGACTGTGCAAGGCCTGGGCACACTGATTGCCACAACGACGCTTGCCACTGCCGGCACGATCACGGTCAGCGCGGGGCAGACGCTGACGGTCGGGACCCAGGCCGGCTTTAGCTCCGGCACGCTCGTCAACAGCGGCGCTATTGCCGTCGATGGCGGGACCCTGGTGCTGCTTGGCAGTGTGCGTAACAGCGGCATCATCGCGATCAGCAATGGCGGCGAGGCAGATATTGGCAACACCAGCCTCGCCGCGTTGTTGGCTGCTGGATTAAATGTCGATCCAAGCAGCCGGATTGTGATTTCAGGAACTTTTGACCTCGGTGGCGGCACGGTCGATTTCAGCGCCACCGGGCCGCTCGCCGGCGCGGTGTTCAACGGTGCAACCCTGTTCAACGGGTATGTCGACGCACGACCTGGCGGGTTTAGCGGCAGTGTGGTGGCTCTCAACGGGATCGCATGGCGCGGTCCGCTGAACGTCGGCAATGGGCACACACTGACCGTGGACAGTCTTTCGCACGTCGTGGATGCGATTGACCCGACCCTGCCCGGCACCATTGATATCGCGGCCGGTGGGCAACTGCGCAGCACCGGCACGCTGGATGTCGGCCAGATCAACCTCGGCGACCTCTCCGGTCCAGCAGTGGCAACCCTATGGGGCGGGGTGGCAAGTTTCGGCGCGTTCCAGGACCCGGTCATCGGCGCCAGTGCCACGATCATCACCGCTGGCGCCGCCAGCCTTTCCTTCGCACGCAATCTCGGCACCATCATCGCTGCGTCCGGCACCCTCACCCTTACCGGGCGCAACAATGGCGGCAATGATTTCGGCGTGCTGAACGATAACGGCGCGACAATCCTGGCCAGTGCCTACACCAACTATGTTGGCGAAAGCGCTATCCCAACCGGGCAGGTGAACATCGCCAATGGCGGGGTGTTCACCGCGATCAATCCGGCGGTTGCCAATCGTTTCGGGATTGCGGCCGGGGTGCATGCCCGCATCGTGTTCGCCGACGCCACCGGGACGCTGGCCGTGCAGGCGAGTACGATTGAAGATTTCAGCCTGTTCCCATCGATCTACTCGGTCCCGTCGATCCTATCCGTGGCAGGGTTCCAGGCTGGCAACGTGATCCGCGTTTCATCTGGCAACGCACGGTTCGACGCCGCCACCAACCAGTTGGCGTTTTACGACGCAACCACTGCGACCATGACGGCGTTGATCGACTTCGACCCGGGGCATCTGTTCGATCCGTCTGAGCTATCGGGCCTCGGTAGCAGCAGCATTTCCACCGGCTTTGCCGGCGGTGGAGGCGGCATTACCGCGTGTTTTGCCGCTGGCACACAGATCAGCACCGTTTCCGGGCTGGTATCGGTCGAGAATTTGCAGATCGGCGACCGGGTGATGCTGTTCGACGGCCGCAACGCACCGGTTATATGGCTCGGGCATCGCAGTCTTGATTGCGCCCGACACAGGCGCCCGCACGACGTACAGCCAATCCGGGTGATGCAGCACGCGTTCGGAACCACACCGGACTGCGATCTTTGGCTATCCCCGGATCATGGGATTTTCGTGAACGGCGTTTTCATCCCGGTGCGTTACCTGGACAATGGCGCAACAATTCATCAGGAGAATTGGGGCCGGGTAACCTACTGGCACATCGAACTCGCGCGCCACGCGGTTATATTTGCTGCGGGCTTAGCGTGCGAAACCTATCTCGATACTGGCAACCGCCATGCCTTTGTCGAAGGTGGGCCGTCGGTTCAGTTGCATCCTGAGTTTGCCCGTGCGGTCTGGAGCCGGGAGGGCTGTGCACAACTGGTCACCCAGGGTGCGGAGTTGCAGGCGGTTCGGGCGTTGGTTGCCGCGCGCGCAGCCGGGCTCGGTTTTACCATGACCGATGACCCGGACTTACATATTTCGATGGACGGCATCCGGCTCAACGGCGTGCAGCTTAATGGGACCTGGAATTTCAACATTCCGGCCCCACGAACGGTTGCCATTCGATCGCGGCGCGCCCGACCGGTCGATACCGATCCCACCAGCGCTGATGGCCGCAGGCTGGGGGTTGCAATCGCCCATATCGAGTTGAACGGTCGTTCAGTCGCCTTCGGAACCGGGCCTGGCTGGCTAACGGGCGAAGTGGGATGGTGCTGGACCGATGGCGATGCCAGCCTTGCGATTACCGAAATTGGCGTCCTTTCGGTGACTATTGCTCTGACGCCGGTTTACTAGCTTGGGCCTGACCAAAAAGGGTTGGTGACGGCACATTTTTAATTGTGAAGTTTTATTTTTATCCGGGAATTTATCGCCGCAATGCGCCGTCGTATATCCAAGTGACGCCGATCTGTAGGCAATCTTTGCCAAAGCGATAGCACCCTCGTGCCGCACCTGTCGGTGATTTTGGGCGAGGCGAAGCTTTGCCCACCAGGTCGTCGCCGGCCCCTTCGCGGAAAGGATGTTTGATGTCGCCGCACGTTTCATTGGCCGCCCCTGTGGTGCCCCACAGGCTTGCAGCCTTACAGAATTCAGCTGGATCGCCCGAAGGTCCGTCGGGCAATTGTGATATAATTGACGATCACGCTTTGCTGACGCTTATTGCCACGCTCAGGTCCTGTCGGGACATCGCCTGCCGGCTTGGCATCACGGTTCCGGCAACCAAAATTCGATTGGCCGGTCTTTATCGGCGACGCACTCGACGTGGCGGGAAGTATTTGTCAGGGTGATGGAATATTTTTCACCCGGCAATCGTCTGCTTGCTGAACGATGAGAATATTTCGATGAGTCCCGACCTCCGCAATACGCTGGTTACACTGCTGCCACGGATGCGACGGTTCGGTCTCGCGCTTACCGGATCGGCAGCCGATGCCGATGATCTGGTGCAACTCACGTGCGAGCGGGTGATTTTGCGGTCGGCGCAACTACGCGAACACGCAAGACTGGATGCCTGGCTGTATGGGATCATGCGCAATCTTTGGATCGATGAACTACGCTACCGCAAGCGGCGGCAGCATGACGATCTCGACACGGCAACCGGCGTGATCGGCGATGATGGGCAGGCGGTTGTCGACGGCCGCATCACCCTTGCCGCGGTCCGACTGGCCATGCAGGACATGCCTGCTGATCAGCGCATCCTGCTGATGCTGGTCTGTGTTGACGGGTTGACCTACCGTGAGGCGTCGGAAACCCTCGGTATCCCGTTGGGCACGGTCATGAGCCGGCTATCGCGGGCAAGACAGGATTTGCATCAGCGTATGAACCCGGCGCCAAAGCCAGACGGCGTCGCCCAATTCCCACTGCGCGGCGGGGCTGGCCGCGACAAACGACCGGGCGAGACCCGTTAGACATGACTGACAAGCAAACCATGGAAAACCTTCTCGTCGGCTATGCCGATGGCGAACTCGACGCCGCAACCACGGCCGAGGTCGAGGCTTATATTGCCGCCAATCCGGACGCCGAACGGATGCTGGCCCTCCACCGCGAAACCACCGCCTTGTTGCGGGCGGCTTTCGCGGAGGGCCTGTACGCCAAGGGCCCGACCACTGTGGCGCCCGCGATACGTCCGCGCCGACCTGCGATGCGGCGCTGGATGGCGATGGCGGCCGCGCTGATGCTAGCAGTGCTGGGGTATGGCACCGGAGCGACCTGGCCAGACCTTGTAGTGTCCGGGCGATCGCGGATGTTGAGCGAAGTTGCCGAGTACCATGCGGTTTATTCGCGAGAAACAGTACATCTGGTGGAAGTGCCAGCAGCCCAGATCGATCACCTCAAGGCCTGGCTTGGCCGGCGGGTGAAGGGCACGCTGCTCGTCCCCGATTTCAGCGCGGCCGGGTTGACCTTTGCCGGCGGGCGGATGGTCGTGGTCGATGGCGCGCCGGTGGCGGAGTTGATGTACACCCGCGCCAACGGCCTGCCCATCGGGTTCTGTATGTTCTGGCATGACGCGACTCCCAGCCCGATTCTGGTCGAACGGCGGGAAAAACAGCATCTGGCGACATGGGATGATGGCAAGCACGGCTACATCGTCGTGGGCGAAGCCGATCGTGACCTGATCCACCGGTTAGCCACAGCCGCCAAGCAGCAGATCTAGATCATCACTCGTTCAATCGGCTTCGATGGGGCGGATAAAGATGATCGTGAAAACAAGACTCTAGAGCGTGCCTGCTGGTTCAACTTCAACGGATTACGTTCTAACTCTTTGTTTGGTCGCGTGATTCAGACCTTCGGTAATTCCACCTACGGTCATCACGCTCTAGCCCCGGCATCAGCAGGCTGGCGTGGCGGGAACGATCGGGGCAATAGAACGGCATGACCGACCCCACCCGCGCTGCCGCCTTCGATCTTCTGACCACCGTGCTCGATCGCGGACGCCCGATCGAGGAAGCGCTCGATGCGCTGCCCTCGATTGATCCGCGTGATCGCGCTGCCGCCCATCGGCTGGCGGCGAGCGTATTACGCCGGCTGGGCACGCTGGATGCGGTTATGGAACCGTACCTCACCAAACGCCCGCCCGTGCCGGTGCGCCATGTGCTGCGACTGGGTGCTGCGGCAGTGCTGCTGCTCGACGCGCCGGCCCATGCCGCGGTGGCGACTGCGGTCGATCTCGCCCGCGCGAAAGGACTTGCCCCCTTTACCGGGTTGGTGAATGCGGTGCTGCGCCGCATTGCCGCCGGTGGGGCGGCAGCGCTGGCCGAGCTCGATGCGCCCCGGCTCGATACGCCGTCCTGGCTATGGTCGGCCTGGGGGCGGGATGCGCGGGCGATTGCGACCGCGCATCAGCAGGAGGCCCCGATCGACCTCACTCTAGCGACAGGCTTCGAGGCGCCGGAAAATGGCGTGAAGCTGCCGACCGGATCGTGGCGCTATCCGCCGGGCACCAGGGTGGCCGATATGGCCGGGTTTTCCGAAGGTGGGTTCTGGGTACAGGACGCCGCCGCTGCCCTGCCGGCGCGCATGCTGGCAGCCCGGGCCGGCGAATTGATCGCCGATCTCTGCGCCGCACCGGGTGGCAAGACCGCGCAGCTTGCGGCGAGCGGCGCGCGGGTGATCGCGGTCGAGCGCGATGCCAAACGGATTGATCGGCTGCGCGAAAACCTCGCGCGCCTGGGAATGACCCCCGAAATCATCCATGCCGATGCCACAAGCTGGCAGCCCCCGGCCCTGCTCGACGCGGTCCTGCTCGATGCGCCGTGCAGCGCCACCGGCACCATCCGCCGCCATCCTGATGTGGTGCATATCAAACGGGCGAGCGACATCGGCGCGCTCAATAAATTGCAGGACAAACTGCTCGACGCGGCCTGCGCCATGCTGCGGCCAGGCGGTCGGCTGGTGTACGCAGTATGCTCACTGCTGCCGGCCGAGGGCGCCGCGCGCATTGATGCGGCACTGGCACGGCTACCGTTGCGGTTGGTTCCGATCCCGGCCGATGGCTATGGTGTGCCCGAGGCGGTGACCGGGGACGGAACTTTGCGCACCACCCCCGCGCTTTGGTCCGATCGCGGCGGGATGGACGGGTTCTTTGCGGCCAGTCTGGAGCGGGTGTGACGTCGGGTTGAAAAACCAGACCGTGGCCGCGGGTCAGCGGTGGCGATCTGACCGCGATTGGCATCGCAGTCCCACCGTCATGGCGCGCGATGCGGGCCAGAAAATGATCCTGCGATTCCAGCCAGCCGATCTTGCCGCCCCGTGTCAGGGCGGCAAGCTGGCGGACGTACCGAAACGCCGGGTCGGTCGTGGGTTTACCCCATCATCGAATTGAACGCCCCGCCATCGAGCAGCAGGTTCTGCCCGACAATATAGCTCGACGACGCCGCGCATAGGAACACGCAGGCATCGCCGAACTCGGCTGGATCGCCGGCACGCCCGGTCGGGGTGTCTTTCATCCGGAAGGCGATTTCGTCATCGAGGCTACGGCCAGATTTGCCCGCCATCGCCGCCGAGGTGCCACGCAGCCGGTCAGTGAGGAACGGGCCGGGCAGCAGGCCGTTGATGGTGACGTTGTGGCGCGCGACCTGCCGGGCGAGGCCGGCGACAAACCCGGTGAGGCCGGCGCGTGCCCCGTTGCTCATGCCCAAAGCCGCGATCGGCGACTTCACCGAGGCTGAGGTGATGTTGACGATGCGGCCGAATTTACGCGCGATCATGCCATCGACCACCGATTTGATCAGGAAGATCGGCGTCAGCATGTTGGCATCGACCGCCTTGATCCAGTCGTCACGTTCCCAATCACGGAAATCGCCCGGTGGCGGGCCGCCGGCATTGTTGACCAGGATGTCCATGTCGGGCGTGGCGGCCAAAGCGGCAGCGCGCCCGGCTTCGGTGGTGATGTCCCCGGCAACGGTGGTGACCCGCGCGCCGGTGGCCGCACGGATTTCAGCGGCGGTGGCTTCCAGCACATCGACGCCGCGGGCGGTGATGGTGACGTTGACGCCTTCCCGCGCCAGCGCCATCGCGCAAGCTTTACCCAGGCCCTTGCTCGCCGCACACACCAAAGCGGTCTTGCCGCGCAATCCCATGTCCATTTTACGTTACTCCCTCGGTTGTTACTGTCTGCAATACCCTGCGGATATGATCCGGTATTGGCACTGGTCGCATGCTGGCACGATCGACGTAGACATGCACGAAATGTCCCTCAGCGGAGCTGACATCTTCATCGGCCCGGAAAATCCCCAGCCCGTAGCGGACCGAGCTGTTGCCCAATTTGTCGACCCGCAACCCGACCGTTACATCATCGGGATAGGCGATCTGGGCACGGTAACGACAACCCGATTCGGCGACGACGCCGATCACCGGGCTCGCCTGAAGGTCGAGCAGGCTGTGATCCATCAGAAACCGGTTCACCGCCGTGTCGATCCACGAATAATAGATCACGTTATTGACATGGGCAAAGGCATCATTGTCCATGAAACGGGTGGTGATTGGCAGAAACCTGCGAAAATCCGAACGGATGGCGGGCGGCGGGCGCGACATTGCAAGGTCCATAACGACATCGGGTGGGACGGTTTAGACCGCGATTGCGGCCTTGCGTCCAGAGCGATGGACCTGGGGGGCTGGGGCGGCTAAATGGCCGATCATGCGTGCACAATTTCTTCTTCGGCGCGGCTTCCTGGTTCTGGGTTTGCTTGGCACCAGCTTTCCTGTCGCCGCCCATGCCATTCTGATGGAGGGCTATCCGGCGCCGAACGGCACCGTGCCGGCCGGAACCGTCGCGATCCGGCTGCGCTTTAACAGCCGGATCGATGTTGGCCGGTCCCGGTTAACCCTGGTGGTGCCCGGACGCGGTGAGCAGCGCTTGCAGATCCAGCCCGGCCCGACCCCGGACCTGATGGAAGCGGAGACCATATTGGCGGCGGGTGGCATGGCGTTGCACTGGCAGGTGCTGGCGATCGACGGCCATATTACCCGCGGCATTATCCCCTTCACCGCGATTGCGCGCTGATATGCAACTCCTTGTCGATCTGTTCGGTTATCTCAGCATCATCCTGCACGGTGCCACCATCGTGGGTCAGGCAACTTCGGTCGGGAGTGTGCTTTTCCTGGTGTTTCTCGCCAGACCGCGTGCCTGGATGATCGGGACGACCGGCGATGCTGTCATCACCGATACGGTGCGCATCGCCCGCTGGGCGCTGCTCGGGCTCATTGTCGGGGAACTCGCCACCACGCTGATGCAACTCGCGATGCTGGTGAGCACCACCGGACTTGAACCGGCCGATGCCCTCGGCGCCGATTTCGCCGTCGCCGGGCTGATCAAGATCATTGTGGCGCTTATTTTACTCGGGTTGCTGTCGCTGCAAGACAGCACGGGATCTTCGGTGCTGCTGGTGTTGGCGAGCGCCTGCGTATTGGCGGCCGGCACGCTGACAACCCATGCCATCGCCCGGGTGGAGAGCCGCGAAATTCTGCTTGTCGCGACGTTTGTGCATCAGTTCGGCGCCGCTATCTGGATCGGTGGCATTCCGGCCTTCGTCGCTGCCTTGCGCCGTGGCAGCGACAGCGCCGCCTGGCGGATGGTGGGCGAGCGCTTTTCGAGCATGTGCATGATCGGCGTTGTCGCGATCCTGCTGTCGGCGAGCGTGCTGGCGGTGTGGTATATCGGGTCGGTTCCGGCCAGCTACGGCACCGCCTACGGCGTTATGGCCGGTGCGAAAGGCGCGATGTTCCTGGCGCTGCTGCTGCTGGGCTTCGGCAATTTCCGCCTGATCCGCAGCCTGCGGCCGCATCGCGACACCAGCATCACCCGGCTGCGCCGCTTCGCCGAGGTGGAAATCGGCATCGGCTTCACCCTGTTCTTCGCCGCCGCATCGCTGACCTCGGTGCCGCCCGGGGTTGATCTGACCCATGACCGCGTCACCTTTCACGAAATCGTCGAGCGCAACACCCCGGTCTGGCCGCGGCTAGAAAGCCCCGATCACGATGCGCTGGCGTTGCCGGCGTTGCAGGCCAGGCTCGATGCGGAAGCCGCTGCGAGCGCGCAGAAGCCGCAGGCCGCCTTTGTGCCTGGGGGAGGATCGCTGCCCGACCGCAACGCCGCCGATATTGCGTGGTCGGAATACAATCATCATTGGGCCGGGCTGTTCGTGATCGCCATCGCGCTGCTGGCGCTGCTCAATCAGGCCGGGCTGCGGGCGGCGCGACATTGGCCGGTGGTGTTCTTCGGGCTGGCAGGGTTCCTGTTTTTTCGCTCCGACCCTGAGACCTGGCCGATGGGCGATATTTCATTCCTCGACTCGCTGCGTGATGTCGAGGTGCTGCAGCATCGGTTTTTCGTGGTGCTGCTGGTGTGCTTTGCGATCTTCGAATGGCGGGTGCGGCTTGGCCTTGCGCGCGCACGCTGGATGACCTTGGTGTTTCCACTGCTGACCGCCATCGGTGGGGCGGCGTTGCTGACCCACAGCCACGCGATTGCCAACGTCAAGGAACAATTGCTGATCGAACTAACCCATACGCCATTGGCGCTGGCCGGCGCCGCCGCCGGCTGGGCGCGCTGGCTTGAATTGCGGCTGGACCCGGGCCGAGGCCAGCGCATTGCCGGCTGGGTGTGGCCGCTGTGCTTCCTGCTGGTCGGGCTGTTCCTGCTGGGGTATCGCGAGGCCTGATCAGTAGGTCAGGAAGATCCGCTCGATTTCCGCCGGATCGCTGGTCACCGTGAGCGCCAGCGCCAGCAGCAGCCGCGCCTTTTGCGGGTTGAGATTATCGCTGATCAGGAACCCAGCTTCGCGCAGGCGCTTGCCCTTATGGGTGCGCCCGCTGCCGGCGCGGGTGCACTGCATCACGATGACGCCCTGGGCGATGGCTTCCTCCAGGGCGACGAAATCGCCCGGCCCGGCAAAGCCTGGCGCGAAGCCGGCCGAGACGATCGCCCGCGCCCCGGCGGCGACAAAGGCGCGCACCGCGGTGCCATCGGCGCCGGCATAGGCATAGGCGATATCGACCCGCGGCAATGCGGCGAGAGCACGAATATCGAATTCGGTATCCGGGGCGGCGCGGCGGATCGGACGGCGGTAATAGGCAATCGCATCGCCGTCGGCGTGGCCGAGCACGCCGAAATCCGGCGTACGGAAGGTGTGCATCCGCAAGGTCGAGGTCTTGGTAACCTCCCGCGCCGCGTGGATTTCGTCGTTGAGCATCACCAGCACGCCCAAGCCGCGCGACTGCGGGGCGGCGGCGACGCGGACGGCGTTTAACAGGTTGATGTTGGCGTCGGTCGAAATCGCGCTCGCCGGCCGTTGTGCGCCGACCACCACAATCGGGATGGTGATTTTGGCGGTGAGGTTCAGCATATAGGCGGTTTCTTCGAGGCTCGCAGTGCCATGGCCGATGACAATGCCAGCGAGGTCCGGGTGATCGGCGACCAGTCGGTCACAAAGCCGGACAAGTCCTTGCCATTCCGGGAAGTAGATGTTCGGGCTGGGCACGGCGGCGAAAGGCACCGCGATGATCTCGGCGATTTCGGCCAGTTCGGGAACACGGGCGATGAGGTCGGCGGCCTGGAGGATGACGCCGTTGGCACCGTAATCCTGCAACTCCCGGCTGGTGGCACCGATGGAGGCGATGGTGCCGCCGGTGCCGATGAAGGCGATTTTGGGAAGGGTGGGAATGGGATAAACTCCGGGATTGAAGGACGATTACGTGTTGTTTTTGTTTACAAAACCAACACGCGATCGTCCTTCTAGATCACAATCGCCGACTTCTCCGCACTCGCCCGCGCCCAGGCAGCTGCCGCGTTCTCATCAAACAATTCGGTGAGCTTGGCCATCATCGTGCCGCCCAATTCCTCGGCGTCCACGATGGTCACGGCGCGGCGGTAGTAGCGCGTCACGTCATGCCCGATGCCGATCGCCACCAGTTCGACCTGATCGCGGTTTTCGATTTCCTTGATCACCTCGCGCAGATGCTTTTCGAGGTAATTGCCGGGATTGACCGAGAGCGTGCTGTCATCCACCGGCGCGCCGTCGGATATCACCATCAGGATGCGGCGATGTTCGGGGCGGTTGAGCAGGCGACGGTAGGCCCAGAGCAGCGCTTCGCCGTCGATATTTTCCTTGAGCAGGCCTTCGCGCAGCATCAGGCCAAGGTTTTTGCGGGCGCGGCGCCAGGGCGAATCGGCGGATTTGTAGATGATGTGACGCAGATCGTTGAGCCGACCGGGATTGCGTGGCTTGCCTTCGGCGACCCAGCGTTCACGCGCCTGCCCACCCTTCCAGGCGCGGGTGGTGAAGCCGAGCACTTCGGTTTTGACCGCGCAGCGTTCAAGGGTGCGGGCCAGGATGTCGCCGCACATCGCGGCAACCGTAATCGGCCGGCCGCGCATCGAACCGGAATTATCGATCAGCAGGGTCACGATGGTGTCGCGGAATTCGGTGTCGCGTTCACGCTTGTAGGACAGCGACAGGGTCGGGTTGGTGACCACGCGGGCCAAACGGCCGGCATCGAGGATGCCTTCGTCGAGATCGAAATCCCAACTGCGGGTTTGCTGCGCCATCAGGCGGCGCTGCAAGCGGTTGGCGAGCTTGGACACCACTGCCTGCAAATGCTGCAATTGCTGGTCAAGCTGCTGGCGCAGGCGGGTGAGTTCCTCGGCGTCGCACAGATCCTCGGCGTCAACTTCCTCATCGAACTGGCGAGTGAACGGCTTGTAGACATTTTCATTGTCCGGCAGCGGCTTGTCACGGCGCGGTTGCGGGCCGCCGGGCTTGTCGTCGCCTTCGGCGGCAGCGGCGTCTTCTTCGCCTTCCTCGCCCGATTCGTCGTCAGACGCTTCGCCCTCCATTTCTTCGGGCTGGGCGCCGAGCATGGCTTCGGATTCGGATTGCGACTGGCCTTCGCTGTCCTCGGAATTATCCTGGGCACCGGATTGCTCGCCACCGTCTTCGCCGTCCTGTTCGTCGGACTGGTCGGCATCGATTTCGGCTTCGGCGAGGTCCATCGCGGCCAGCAGCTTGCGGGCGGCGCGGGTGAAGGCGGGCTGATTGGCGCTATTTTGCGCCATTTCGTCGATGGCAGCCTCGGCGCTGTCGCCGAGCGTGCCGCGCCAGAGATCGAGCACTTTCTGGGCCGCAGGCGGGGCAATCTGTCCTGACATGCGTTCGCGGACGAGCAGCGCCAGCGCCTGATGGATGGGCAGCTGATCCTTGCGGGTCATGCGGTCCATGCCTTCGGCTTCGCACTCGTCCGACAGGCGGGCGTAGAGATTATGGGCCACGCCTGACATGTGGGTGGCGCCAACGATCTCGACGCGGGCCTGTTCCAATGCGTCGTAGGTTTCTTTCGCCTCGCGACGCGACGGCATGCGGGCGTTGTGGATCGCATCGTCATGGTGGCGAATGCGCAAGGCCAGGCTATCGGCGGCGCCACGCAGCTTGGCCATTTCGGCGGCCGGTAAAGCCCTGGTCGGCAGCGGCAGACGGGCGCGCTTGCCGGCGAGGCCAGACGGTCCTGGCTGGAAGGCGACCTGGACTTCGTCACTGCCAGCGATCGCGCGCAAGACGCCCGCTGTGGCGCGCTTGAACTCGTCGGACCTGGTGTTGTCCTTGTTGCTGCTGCCGCTCATGATGTGTTGCTGCCTGGATAGTTACTAAGCGAGATTTCTAGGCAAGGAGTTCTTTTTGTGAACAAAAAGACGCAAAAAACTTTTTGATAATTGTTTCCGTTGGCGCGCCCCTCTGCAGGGTCCTGCGCCAACGGCTACAAAGCTGGAAGCTTTTTGCTGCTTTTTCTTCAAAAAAAGAAGCGCTTCACTTCTTCATAAACGCGCCGGTCGCCACTTCTTCATTGAAGCAGCGCTGGAAATACTCAGCCACCGTCTGGCGTTCGGCTTCGTCGCATTTGTTCAGGAAGGTCAACCGGAAGGCGAGGCCGACATTGTTGAAGATGCGCGTGTTTTCCGCCCAGGTGATCACGGTGCGCGGTGACATCACGGTCGAGATATCACCGTTGATGAAGCCCGCGCGGGTAAGATCGGCCAAGGCGACCATCGCTTCGGTGCGCTTGCGCTCGGCTTTGTCGGACGGATCGACGCCCATTTTCGCCATCACGATTTCGACTTCCTGGCCGTGCGGCAGGTAGTTGAGGGTGGTGACGATGTTCCAGCGATCCATCTGGCCCTGATTGATCTGCTGGGTGCCGTGATAAAGCCCGGTGGTGTCGCCGAGGCCGACCGTGTTGGCGGTCGAGAACAGGCGGAACGCCTTGTGCGGGCGGATAACGCGGTTCTGATCGAGCAAGGTCAGCTTGCCTTCGACTTCGAGCACGCGTTGGATCACGAACATCACGTCCGGGCGGCCGGCGTCATATTCGTCGAACACCAATGCGCAAGGGTGCTGCAGCGCCCAGGGCAGGATACCTTCGCGGAATTCAGTGATCTGCTTGCCATCCTTCAGGACGATCGCGTCCTTGCCGATCAGATCGATGCGGCTGATGTGGCTGTCGAGGTTGACGCGGATGCAGGGCCAGTTGAGGCGGGCGGCGACCTGTTCGATATGGGTCGACTTACCCGTGCCATGGTAGCCTTGCACCATGCAGCGACGGTTATGGGTGAAGCCTGCCAGAATCGCCAGGGTGGTGTCCTTGTCGAAGCGATAGGACAGGTCGATCTCCGGCACATGTTCGGTTCGCACCGAATAGGCGGGCACCTGCATATCGATGTCGACGCCGAAAACTTCGCGCGCGGAAATCGTGGTATCGGGCATGTTGATGGCGGAGGTCGGCAGCATTTCGGCTTCGACGGCGGCAATCTTGTTCATAGACCAGCAATCCTGTGCATTTCGAGCTTGCAGTTTAGGCTCGGGTTTCAACGCTTGACTAGACATGGAAGCTATTACGCCAACGCAGGCGAGGCGCTAGGCGGATTTTGCGAGTTTCGGATCGGCCTGAAGCCGGGTTCGGACCGCAGAATAGGCGATGTTGATACCCTTGATGCGCTCCTCGGCGGCCTTGTCGCCATGGTTGGCATCGGGGTGGTGTTGTTTGGCAAGGTCTTTGTAGCGATCGCGCAGCACCAGCATGGTGATCGGCCACGACAGACCCAGCACCGCCAGGGGGCCGCGCAGTTCGGGCGGGATTTCGCTGCGGCGACGTGCCTTTTCGGCTTCACGGGCGGCGCCCAGAATATTCAGCGGATCACGCAGCATATCGCTGTTGAATTGCTGCGGGTTCACCTTGGCGCCCATGCTGCCCATGCGCCAGGTCGGACGCTGCCAGGACACATCGGCGCGCAGTTGCTGCTCGATCTGGCCAGGCGACATGCCTTTGTAGAAATCCCACGACGCGTTGTAGGCGCGCACATGCTCGAGGCAGAACCAGCGATACTGGTTCAGCGCAGTACGTGACAACGGCGCGCGATACTGACCGAGCGCCTTGCAATTCGGCATCTCGCACGGTCGGCCATCAGCGTCGGGATCGGGGGCAAAGGCCCGGACACGGGAGTTACGTCGGATCATTGGAGGATTTAGTGCGGGAGGTTGCGGGTTTTGGGAAGGGGTAAAATCAGCTTTGCGGCCAGATCGGCGGGGCGGAGCCCAGCAGCATTGCCGACCGAACCCAAAATGGGGGCGCGCCCGCGATCTGTCCAGCATGACGCAGCGCCGAAAGACGACCGAAGCCGCTATCGGTTTCTTCTGTGAGGTCAGCAAGATCGGCAAAGCTCGGGTCGGGCGCGTTGAACCCGCCTTCCAGCCGCCCCAGCCCACGCAACCAATGCCCGGTGCCCGCCAACGTGACCCGGACCAACCAAGATCCGCCTTCGTCGGCGCGGCGCAGCAGACCAGCGAGCGCACCCAAGGCGAGCAAATAGCCGCTGGCGTGATCGAGCGCCTGGCAGGGCAGCGGGCGCGGCTTTTCAGGCGTGCCGAACGCCGCGGCCTCGGCCTGATTGATGCCGGTGGCGGTCTGCACCAGGCTGTCGAAACCGCGCTTGCCGGCCCAGGGGCCCAGATGGCCATAAGCGGAGAGCGAGACATAGATGATGCCGGGCTTGAGCGCGGCGACGGCTTCGGGCGAAAACCCGCGTCCGGCGAGCGTGCCAGGCCGATAGCCCTGGGTGAAGATGTCGGCGCCACCGATCAGCCCGCGCAACGTCTCGCGGCCCGCATCGGTTCGCAAATCCAGGGCGGCTTGCAGCTTGCCGCGCCCGACATCGATTTCGGCGCGGCCAAGGGACGGCAGATGCGCGCCGGTAACGCGCAACACATCCGCGCCATGGGCGGCCAGCACCCGCCCCGATACCGGGCCGGCAATCACGCGGGTGAGGTCAAGCGCGCGAATGCCCGATAGCGGACGGTTGCCGGTCGTCGGCAATGGCGTCGGCGGCGCGTCGCCGATCCGTTCGAGGGTGATAACCGGCACGCTCGCAACCGCCGCCGCATGGGGATGGGCGTCCCATTCAGCGAAACTGCGCAATGCGGCGACCACCATGCCGGCGTCAGTGGCGGCCGTTTCGAATGCTTCAGCCTGCCAGTTCAGCAATGCGGCCGCGACCGCCTCGCGATCATTGGCACAGCCGAGCAGGCGCAGCACGCCGTCGCGATGATGTGGAAAATTGGTGTGAAGCCGCACGAAGCGACCATCACCGCAGCGATACGCCCCGGCAATGGCATCCCATGGGTCGGGCGGCGCCGCGCCATCGACATGGATATAATTGCCGCTGCGGAACTCCATCGTGGCGTGGCGCATGGCGACCGAGGCATTCGCCGGGTGCCCAGTGCGGCGGGCATGGATTTCGCCGGCCGCCATCGTTACCGCACCGATCGTCGCCTGGGCGGCGGCACCGACACGGAACGACGATGGCAAAGCCGGTTCCGCGCCAGTCAGGGTGATGGTTTCGGCGAGATGCGCGGGTAAACCCACCAACTGGCCGAGGTCACCAATGATCTGGCGCGGGGTTTTCACAGCGTCGCGCGCATGTATTGCGGCAGCAGGTCCGGCTTGGCGCCCAGGGCGACCGCCGCACGCAACGGCCAGGCCGGATCGGCGAGCACCGCGCGGGCGACCAGCACCATGTCGGCACGGCCATTGGCGATGATTTCCTCGGCATGGGCGGGGGCGGTGATCAGGCCGACAGCGCCGGTCGGGATGCCGACACGGGTGCGGATCGCCTCGGCGAACGGAACCTGATAGCCGGGATTCAGGGTCACCTTGGGACCAACTGCGGCGGCACCGCCCGACGAACAATCGATCAGATCGACCTTGCCGGTGGCTTTCAGCATCTGGGCGATGGCGATGCTGTCCTCAATCGTCAGGCCGCCTTCCATCCAGTCGACACAGGACAGGCGCACCACCAGCGGCAGATCATCCGGCCATTCGGTTCGCACGGCATCGACAAGTTCGAGCAGCAGCCGCGCCCGACCGGCAAGATCGCCGCCATATTCGTCGTTGCGGTGGTTGGAAATCGGCGACAGGAAGGAGTGAATGAGGTAGCCATGGGCGCCGTGCAGTTCGAGGACTTTCATCCCGGCCTCGCGCGCCATTTTGGTGCTGGCGACGAATTCGGCCTTGATGCCAGCGATTTCAGGGATGCTCAGTGCGTGGGGGATGCTGTAGCCATCGCCGAACGGGATCGCGCTGGCGCCAACCGGCTGCCAGCCGCCATTGGCGGCGGCCATCGGCTTGTTGCCACGCCACGGCACATCCGTGCTCGCCTTGCGGCCGGCATGGCCGATCTGCATGCCAGGGACCGCGCCGCAGCGCGTGATGATCGCCGCGAGCCGCGCGAGATGGGCGGCCTGCGCCGGGTTCCACAGGCCGAGGCAATGCGGCGTGATGCGCCCGACCGCGGAGACATGCACCACTTCGGTGAACACGATGCCCGCGCCGCCGGCGGCGCGGGCGCCGAGATGCTGGACATGCCAGTCATCGCCGAGGCCGTCGATTGCAGAATACTGACACATCGGCGCCACCGCGATGCGGTTGCGGGCGGTGATGGATCGGAGGGTGATTGGTTCGAAGAGTTTTGGATTTGCCATGGCCAATTCGGTAAGACGGATCGCGCCCCCTGGCAAGCCATCGGCCGGTCGCCTAGTTTGCGATAATGAATATTTTGTCCATCCAATCCTGGGTCAGCTATGGCCATGTCGGCAACGCATCCGCAGTGTTCCCGCTGCAACGGCTGGGCGCTGAGGTGTGGGCGGTCAACACGGTGCAATTCTCCAACCACACCGGCTACGGCGCCTGGACCGGGGATGTCTATTCCGGGGAACAGATTGCACGACTGATTTCCGGCATCGCCGCCCGCGGGGTGTTCCCGACCTGTGATGCGATTTTGTCCGGATATGTTGGCGACCATAGCATTGGGGAAGCCATCCTCGACGCGGTACGCAAAGTGAAAGCCGCCAACCCGGCGGCGATTTATTGCTGCGATCCGGTGATCGGCGATGATGATACTGGCGATTATGTCCGACCAGGGATCGTCGATTTCCTGCGCAACGAGGCGATTGCCGCCGCTGATATCCTGACCCCCAACCGCTTTGAGGTCGAACGCCTGACCGGGCATGCCTGCGGCACGATGGCGCAGGCTAAGCAGGCAATTACGGAACTCCAGGCGATGGGACCGCGCTGCGTTCTGATCACCAGCCTCGCGACCAACGACACCCCTCCTGACGCGCTGGATATGCTGGTGGGCGAGGCTGGCGAATTCCATCTGCTGCGCACCCCACGACTGGATTTGAGCGTCAATGGGGCTGGCGACGCGATCGCGGCATTGTTCCTGTTCCATCGACTGAAGACCGGAAACTCTGTGGCGGCACTGGAGGCGGCGGGGAGTTCGATCCATGGGCTGCTGCGGCGGACGGCGGAGGCGGGGTCACGGGAGATTCTGACCGTGGCGGCGCAGGAGGAGTTTGTGGCGCCTTCCAAAACCTTCAAGGCGAGCAAGTGCTAAGGAAGGCAAGCTGTTCTTTTTGTGAACAAAAAGAACCAAAAAAACTTTTTGATACTTTGTGGCCGTTGGCGTGCCCCCTCGGCAAGCCCGAGCCAACGGCAACGAATTCATGAAGTTTTTTTGCTTCTTTTTGTTCACAAAAAGAAGACCCTTCGCCTTGCCTAATACTGGCCTTCCTTGGCTCATCCTCGGCAACATCGTCGTCGCCACCCTGCAATTCACCGACCCGTTGCTGTTCGGCCGGATCATCGGGTTGCTCGCCATCGGCGCCGACTTGAACGGCATCATCGCCTGGATCGCCGTTTGGGCCGCCGTCGGGCTTGCCGGCATTGCCGCGAGCATGCTGATCGCTTGGCGCGCGGATCGGCTCGCGCATCGCATCCGGCTGGTAGCGATGGCACGGTTTTATGACCACGCTTTGTCCCTGCCGCCGGCGTTTCACAGCGAAACCGATTCCGGGCGACTGATGAAAATCATGATCACCGGGGCGGACGCGATGTTCAACCTGATCCTGAGTTTTTTGCGGAACCATCTGGCGACGTTCATTGCGGCCCTGGTGCTTTTGCCGCTCACCCTTCTGCTGAACTGGCGGCTGGCGCTGGTGCTGATCGGGTTGATGGCAGTTTTCAGTGCCCTGACCTGGGCGGTGATCCGCCGCACCGAAGGCGGCCAGGCGCGGGCACAGCGTTGGCATGTGGCGCTGGCCGGCACCGCGCAGGACACGCTCGCCAATGTCACGCTGGTGCAATCCTATACCGGCCTCGACGCCGAGCGGGCGCGGTTTGACCAGATCGCCGCCCAGGTCATCCGCCATCAATTTCCGGTGCTAACCTGGTGGGCGGTGGCCAATGTGCTGACCCGGGCGGCCAGCACTGTCGCGGTGATTAGCATTGTCATCCTGGGCAGCCTGATGATGATGGCGGGCACCGCGCGGATTGAAGACATCGTGAGCTTCATCGGGCTCGCCTTGCTGCTGATCGGACGTCTGGAAGGCGCGATGGGGTTCGTCGCCCAGCTTTCCGCCGAGAAGCCCAATCTTGCCGCTTATTTCGCGGTGTTCGACGCCCCCAATCTGGTGCCGGAGGCCGCCGACGCGCCGGCGCTGCGGCCCGGCCCCGGCGAGGTGGTTTTCGATGCGGTGCGCTTCGCCTATCGCCAGGACGCGCCGGTCCTGCACGAGGTTTCCTTTGTTGCGCCTGCTGGGCGAAGCGTGGCGTTGGTCGGCGCCACCGGGGCCGGCAAAAGCACCACTATGGCGTTGCTGCAACGGCTCTGGGACCCGGATCAGGGCGCGATACGCATTGATGGGCAGGATATCAGGGGGGTTTCGCTCGGCAGCCTGCGGGCAGCGATTGGCGTTGTGTTCCAGGACAGTCCGGTGCTGAACCGGTCAGTGCGCGACAATCTGTTGCTCGGCAGGCCCGATGCGTCCGACGCCGAATTGTTTGCCGCCTTGCGCCTTGCCCAGGCCGATCATTTTGTCCGCGCGATGCCGGACGGGCTGGATACCGTGGTGGGCGAGCGTGGCGGCAATCTATCCGGTGGGCAGCGGCAGCGCTTGGCGATTGCGCGCGCAGCGCTGAAAAACCCGCCGATCCTGGTGCTGGATGAGGCGACCAGCGCGTTGGACGCGGCGACTGAGGCCGAGGTCGCGGCGGGGCTTGCCGCCCTGATGGAGGGCCGCACCAGTTTTATCATTGCGCATCGCTTGTCGACCATTCGGGCGGCGGATGAAATCCTGGTGTTCGATGGCGGTCGCATTGTCGAGCGCGGCGGATTTGCCGAGTTGCTGGCGCGTGATGGACAGTTTGCCGCGCTGGTGCGGACGCAGCGCGCAGTTTAGGCAGGATTTGCTGCGCTGCACGGCAAGTTTTTGCATTTCTGGAGTGGCTTGGCGCATGCTGGCGTCCGGTTGGCCGCGCGCCAGTCCCGGCGGCGGGGCCCCGATACGGGAGGTTCTCGTCATGACTGTTGCAGCGATCCTTCGTCATAAGGGCAGCGCGGTCGCCCATGCGCGGCCCGACCAGACCGTCTCCGACATAGCCGGCCAGCTCGCGACACGCCGGATCGGGGCGTTGCCGGTCGTTGAAAACGGCGCTTTGGTCGGGATCATCAGTGAACGCGACATCGTTCAGGCGCTGGCAAGCCACGGTGTGGCGGCGCTGGACTTGCCCGCCAGCGCGCTGATGACAACCCAACTATCCACCGCCACCCGCGCGACAACAGTGGGCGAGGCGATGCGGATCATGACCGATGGCCGCTTCCGCCATCTGCCAGTACTGGAAAATGGGGTCCTGATTGGCATCGTCAGCATTGGCGACGTCGTCAAAGCACGAATTACCCAGCAGGAAACCGAGGTCGACAGTCTGAAGGCCTATGTCGGCGGAGCGGTCTGAAACGCTTATTCCCAGACCGGTTTGCCGAGGTCGAGCTGCTTCTGGCTGGTTGTCCCGCCGGTGATCGCGCCGACCCCAGCGCCGATCGCGGCCCCGAGCCCGACACCGATCGGCCCACCGATGATGCCGATCACCGCGCCGGTGCCGGCCCCGGTGCCAGCGCCGGTCGCGACCCGGTCGAACTGACTGCTGCCGCACCCGGCGAGCGCTAGGCTGGCAACGAGAATAAAGCCAACATGCATGATATCGCTCCTTATCAGTGTCAGTAATCCAACTGCCATAGGCCGCAATTGCGGCAAGACCAAGCTGAAGGAGGCAAACCGCTTGCGCTGGTTGCGCAATAAAGTGTACCGATCACCTAGTGGATAAAAACCCAAAAGGAATACTTAAAAATGGCACTACCCTCGCAAATCAAAACCCCCGGCTGGCTTGGCGAATTTCAGGCCTTCATCATGCGAGGCAATGTCGTTGATCTTGCCGTCGGCGTTATCATTGGTGCCGCCTTTACCGGCATCGTTGGCAGCCTAGTGAAGGACATCGTCAACCCGGTGATCGGCCTGCTGATCGGCGGCATCGATTTCTCCAACATCTTCATCACCTTGAAGGGCCCGTCCGCCGCAACTCTGGAAGCGGCCAAAACGGCAGGCGCGGTAACCCTGAATATTGGCGTGTTCATTAACGCGATCATTCAGTTTGCGATCGTGGCCTTCGCGATTTTCTGGATGGTGAAAATGCTGAGCGCGCTGCAGCGCGAGCAGGAAGTGGCGCCGGAGCCGTCGGCCAGCGACGTACTGCTGACCGAAATCCGCGACCTGCTAAAATCGGGCAAATAGTCTGTCATGAACGATAAACCGGCGGATACTGGCGATTTCTTTCTAACCCGGGCGCGGTTGCTGTCGGGGGAACTCGCCGAGAATATCCGCCGGGCGATGCCTGATGTGCATGTGCTGTCCGACGCAGAACGGGCGGCCTCGCTCGCGGATATGCTGGCAAATCACCCAGACCCTGGCGATGGTGTCTGGGTGTTCGCCTATGGATCGCTGATCTGGAATCCAGCGATCCATATTGCCGAACGCCGCGCGGTGCACACGCCACAATGGCGGCGATCCTATTGCCTGTCGGTGAAAATGGGGCGCGGCACGCCGGAAAACCCGGGGCTCATGTTGGGTCTCGCGCCCGGCGGCGGCTGCACCGGGGTCGGGCTGAAGATCGCCGAGGACATGGTGGCACAGGAGTTGGATATTCTGTGGCGGCGCGAAATGGTGGCGGCCGGTTATATTCCGCGCTGGGTGCCGATCCATGATCCGGACAACGGGGACGCGATCGGGCATGCAATTGCGTTTACGATCAATCCCGCCGGGCCGAGTTATTGTGGCGATATTGACGAGAACGAAATGATCCACCGGCTGGCAACCGCAAGTGGGCAGTTGGGATCATCGCGGGAGTATCTGTTCAATACCCATGAAGGCTTGCAGCAGATCGGGATCACCGATCCGTTTCTGGCGCGCTTGGTGGAACTCGTCGGGCGGAGATAAGTCTCCGCCCGACGCAATAACCTAGCCAGCCGCGGTGACTGCGCGCTTGGCGATCACGCCGACAAGATGGGCGCGATAGACGGCGCTGCCA
Source organism: Asaia bogorensis (assembly GCA_943333505.2). Taxonomy (GTDB): domain Bacteria; phylum Pseudomonadota; class Alphaproteobacteria; order Acetobacterales; family Acetobacteraceae; genus CAITOL01. The sequence goes on from CALQTN020000001.1 coordinate 75,013, forward strand.
TGAATGTCGCTCATCATGTTATCGGCTGAAACGCTCACCCCGTTCAGCGCGGCGGCTGACCAGTTGCCGGCAAGGGCTGCCTCGGCGGCGGTAAAGCGGAACACACCGCCCTGCCCCGAACCGGTGACCGCGACGCGGATGCCAGCCGGGCCTTTGGCGACGAACACGCCGACCATGGCGTAGCGCGAGGCCGGCTGCTTGAACTTCACGTAAGCCGCTTTGGCTGGGATCGGGAACGAGACCGAAGTGATCACTTCATCGGCGGCAAGCGCGGTTGCGAACATGCCGGTGAAATAATCATCCGCCTTGATCGCGCGCTTGTTGGTGGTGATGGTCGCACCCATTGCCAACGCGGCTGACGGGTAGCACGCCGCCGGGTCGTTATTGGCGAGCGAGCCGCCAATGGTTCCACGTGACCGCACCTGATTGTCACCAATCCCGCCCGCCAACGCCGCCAAAGCGGGAATGGCGCGCTTGATTTCGGCCGATGCCGCAACGGTTGCATGGGTGGTCATCGCGCCGATGGTGACGCTGTCGCCACTGACGGTAATGCCGGACAGGCCGAGCTTGGCGAGATCGACCACCACCGAAGGCTGGTTCAGGCGCTGTTTCAGCACCGGGATGAGCGTCATCCCGCCGGCGAGCGCCTTGGCATCGTCAGCACCGAGAGCCTTGACGGCATCGGCGAGGGCACCGGGTTTCTGATATTCGAAGTTGTACATGTGATGTCCCTCGCTTACTCGGCCGCCGCGCGGTGGCCGCCATTGATGATGTTCCAGACTTTTTCGGCCGTCGCCGGCATGTTCATGTGCCGCACGCCATAGGCGGACAGCGCATTCACCACCGCATTGATCACCGCCGGCGGTGAGCCGATGGCTCCGACCTCGCCGCAGCCCTTGGCCCCGAGCGGGTTATGGGTGCACAGCGTGTTTTCGGTGCCGACCGAGATGTTGGACAGGTTGTCAGCGCGCGGCATGGTGTAATCCATGAACGATCCCGACAGAAGCTGGCCCTGAGCGTCATAGACCGCGTGTTCGAGCAGCGCCTGGCCAATGCCCTGGGCGACGCCGCCCTGGATCTGGCCTTCGACGATCATCGGGTTAATGACGCGGCCGACATCGTCCACCGCGACGAACTGCACGATCGAGGTCACGCCGGTATCGGGATCGATTTCGACCTCGCAAATATGGCACCCGCCAGGGAAGGTGAAGTTGGCGGGGTCATAAAACGCGGTTTCGTCGAGGCCGGGTTCCAGGGTTTCGATCGGGTAGTTGTGCGGCACGTAGGCGGTCAACGCGATTTCGCCAAAGGTCTTGGCGCGATCCGTGCCGGCAACGGAGAATTTGCCGTCCTTGAACTCGATGTCCTCGACCGACGCCTCGAGCAGATGGGCGGCGATCTTGCGGCCCTTGAGGATGATCTTGTCCATCGCCTTGACCATGGCCGAGCCACCGACCGCGAGGCTGCGGCTGCCATAGGTGCCCATGCCGAACGGAATGCGATCGGTATCGCCGTGAACGATCTGGACCTGGTTATGGGCCACGCCAAGCTGATCGACGACAAGCTGGGCGAAGGTGGTTTCGTGACCCTGGCCGTGGCTGTGGGTGCCGGTGAAGACCGTCACCGAGCCGGTTGGATTGACCCGGATATTGGCGACTTCATAAAGGCCCGCACGCGCGCCGAGTTGGCCGACCAGTTTGGACGGGGCAATACCGCAGGCTTCGAGGTAGGTCGAAATCCCGATGCCGCGCAGCTTGCCTTTTGCGGCGGCGGCGGCCTTACGGGCCGGGAAGCCAGCGTAATCGGCGTTTTTCAGCGCGGTGTCCAAAGTGGCAAAGTAGTCACCGCTGTCGTACTGCACCGCAACTGGGGTCTGATACGGGAAGGCATCGCGCGGGATGAAGTTCTGCCGACGCAGCGCCACCGGATCGGCACCGGTGTCGTGGCAGACCGCATCAACGAGACGTTCGACCAGGAAGCTCGCTTCCGGACGGCCGGCGCCGCGATAGGCATCGACGGGGACAGTGTTGGTGAAGACAGCCTTCACTTCGCAATAGATCGCCGGGGTTTTGTAAACGCCAGCGAGCAGGGTCGCGTAGAGATAGGTCGGCACTGCCGGCCCGAAAGTCGACAGATAGGCGCCGAGATTGGCCATCGTGCTGACCCGCATGCCGAGGAAGTTGTTATCGGCATCGAGCGCCATTTCGGCGTGGCTGTCATGGTCGCGGCCATGGGCGTCAGAAATGAAGCTCTCGCTGCGATCGGACGTCCATTTGACCGGACGGTTGATCTTGGCGGCGGCCCAGGTGACCGCGGCTTCCTCGGCGTAGTGGAAAATCTTGGTGCCGAAACCGCCGCCGACATCGGGGGCGACCACACGCAATTTATGTTCCGGGATGCCGAGCACGAACGCGCCCATCAGCAGCCGGATCACATGCGGATTCTGGCTGGTGGTGTAGAGCGTGTGCATGTCGCCGGACCGGTCATAATCGCCGATTGCCGAGCGCGGCTCCATCGGGTTTGCGACCAGCCGGCTGTTGAGCAGGTCGAGCTTGACCACGCGGGCGGCTTTAGCAAAAGCGGCGTCAGTCGCGTCCTTGTCACCGATATGCCAGTCGTAGCAAACATTGCCCGGCGCATCGTCGTGCACGGCAGCGGCCCCGGCTGCGAGCGCATCACGCGATGCGCTATAGGCGGGCAGGTCTTCGTAGCCGATCACAAGCGCTTCGGCGGCGTCGCGCGCCTGCTGCTTGGTTTCGGCGATCACCATGACCACCGGATCACCGACATGGCGGACCTTGCCGTCAGCGAGAATCGGGTGCTTGGGCTCGGCCATCGGCGAGCCGTCTTTGCTGTGGATCTGCCAGCCGCAGGGCAATCCGCCAACGCCGGCGAAATCTGCTGCGGTGAAGATCGCGACCACGCCAGGCATCGCGGACGCCGCCGCGCTGTCAATGCCGGTGATTTTGGCATGCGGGCGGTCGGAACGCTTGAAGATCGTGTATGTCTGGCCCGGACGATTGATATCGTCGGTATAGTTACCCTTGCCGCTGATGAAGCGAAGATCCTCGGTGCGGCGGACGGAGGCGCCGATGCCTTGAAAGACTGCGTTCATGGGGATGTTTCCTTTAGGTGTACGCAGCTGCTCTATTCGGCGGCTTTGGCGTGCATCAGGGACTGTGAGGCATCGATGGCTTTCACGATGTTGTGATAGCCGGTGCAGCGGCAGAGATTGCCTTCGAGGCCGTGGCGGATTTCGTCCTGCGACAGGCCTTGCGGGTTTTTCGCCACCAGATCGATCGCGCTCATCACCATGCCGGGGGTGCAGAAGCCGCACTGGAGGGCGTGATGTTCGCGGAACATTTCCTGCATCGGGTGCAAAGTGCCATCGGCAGCGGCGATGCCTTCGATGGTGGTGACCTGGGTGCCATCGGCCTGGAGGGCGAGCATGGTGCAGGCCTTCACCGAATTGCCATCGATGTGGACGACGCATGCGCCGCACTGGCTGGTGTCGCAGCCGACATGGGTGCCGGTCAGACCGAGTTTGTCACGCAGCAATTCTACCAGAAGGGTGCGCGCCTCAACCTCAACCGATGAGGTTTTGCCGTTCACCGTCAGTGTCACCTGAGGCATCGTTCTCTCCCGTCAAAATGCGTGATCATGGGTATTCGCAGGCTGCTCCTGCCGGCTGATAGAGTGTTGTCATTGTGGCGCGGCGCGGTCAAGGGATAGGGGCGTGACCAAGATGTCAAAACCGCAAGATACCATCCTGTCAGGACCTAACGCGCGCCCTCGGCGCCGTTGATTAGGTTTGGCCAATTCGCGCTGGCAAGGCTGATATCGGCCGATTGCTGGCGACGATAGCCGCGCACCCGGACGTGGCGTGACCGGCGACGAAATGGGCGGCCACATCATGGCCGGCCGCCGCCGGACCGTCTTGAAGATTGACGATGCCGGCCGGCGACGCGGCCATGGCAGGAAAAGCGATCAGGGCACGTAAACCGGCGCCTTGGGCGTTACGCGCCCGCCGGTTTAGTGATTGAACCCGCGCGCCACGATCGGCCACAGGCATTCCACCCGGCCTTTGCGCACGCCGACATACCAGTCGTAGCGATCCACCGTTGGGTCGCAATGGCCGGGCACCAGTCGCATTTTCTCACCGAGTTTGGGCGATGCGGTTTCCGAAGCGAACTCGATCTTGCCGTGTTCATCCGACAGGCCGACCACTTTCATGTCCGGGCGCTGCCACACCAGCGGCATGCCGGCGTCGGTCGCGAGTGCTTTGAGGCCGGCATCGACCACGGCCACACCGGGCCGCGGCGCGCTCATCACCGTCGCGAGCACGAACAGCGAATGGGCGAAGGTGGTGACCGGCTGGCCTGCTGCGTCGAGGTTGCGGCCGTAATCGGCATCCATGAAACAATAGCTGCCGGCCTGGAGTTCGTTGAACACGCCGGAATGGGCTTCGAGATTGAAGGTCCCGGTGCCGGCACCGCCGACGATATCGCAGCTCAGACCCTGCTGGCGCAGCATTTCGACGGTGCGCCTCGTATCTTCGACGGTCTGGGCGATGGCAGCCTCGCGCAGTTCGGGGGTGCGCATATGCTGGGCGCGGCCATGATAGGATTGCAGGCCGCCAAAGCGGAGATGCTTGCTCGCGGCAATTGCCTGGGCAAGGGCGACGGCGTCTGACCCAGGCGCCACGCCACAGCGGTTGCCGCCGACATCGATTTCAACCAGCACATCAATCCGGCGGCCGGCATCGCGGGCGGCAGCCTCGATTGCCGCGACATTGGCGGGATCATCGGCGCAAACCGCGATGCGGGTAATGCCAGCAAGGGCTGCAAGGCGGGCGAGCTTGGAGGTGCCGACCACCTGGTTGCTCACCAGAATATCCGGCACACCGCCCCAGGCGAGCGCTTCGGCCTCACCGACTTTCTGCACGCATTGGCCGACCGCACCGCGGGCGATCTGGCGATGGGCGATCACCGCGCATTTATGGGTTTTGGCGTGCGGGCGGATTTTGACCCCGGTGCCGGCGATGGAAGCCGCCATGAAATCGAGATTGGCCTCGAACGCGTCAAGATCGATCAGCAAGGCGGGGGTATCGACCTCGTCTTCGCGCATGCCAGGTTGGGCGGGAGGGGGTTGCAGCATGGCGGTGGTCTCCGGTTGAACGAGCGCCAGTTTCAACCGATTGGGTGAACGCCGCAAGCGCAGCCCGGCAAATGGCGAAAAAACTTGCAGAAATCATGTTGATGATTTATAGAACAAATCATGAACGAACCATCCGCAACCCCCTTTGGTCTGCCCGACACTGCGCCAGAACTGGCGCGGCGTTTTGCGGCGATCATGGCCGGGCTGGCGGCATTGGTGGCACGGCGGTTTTTGCGCATGCCGCATCTGAGCGGGATGACCCTGACCCTGTGGGGCTACCTCAACCGGGCGGTGCGGCGGTTTCATCGGGCCTTGACGCAACCGGCCAAGCCGCGTGCATCCCAGGCACAGATGCGGGTTCGGGTGGTTCGGCCGGCGCGCGCGCAGGTTCGACTGCCATCGCAGCGGGCCTGGATTGTACGCGAACTCGGCTGGGAAGCGGCCGGCTACTTGGCGCAGTTGGAAGCCTTGCTGGCCGAAACTGCGAGCCAGGTTGCGCTCGCGGATGCGCCAAGCGCTGCTGGGATCATGCGACCGATATGCCGGATGCTCGGGGTTTCGCGGGCGTTGACGCCGAAGATTGCGCCGGCGGCACGGGCCGAGCCTGGCCGCACGGTGCAGCCTCCGCCATTGGCGGCGCTGACGTGCATGCTGCCGATCCTGGCAGACGATCAACCGGCGGTATTGGGTGCCAGGTTTTCAAGTGCCTGAGCAGGGGTTCTGATTTGCGACTTATTTGTTTCGATATCAAAATAAATAGCGAGAATTGTTAATCCGGGCATCGAATTTCGGCAGGACGGATCGGGATATTGCCGCGTTACCGTACCCCGTGTTGACCCAGTCTTCGCGGGTCAACACGGGGTGCTATTAGAGCGTGATCACCGCTGATAGGCGCGGTCATCACTCTCTAACTCTTTGTTTGGTCGCGTGATTCAGACCTTCGGTGATTCCACCTACGGTCACCACGCTCTAGTGACCAAGTTTCTTCTTCAACTCCTGATCAATCCAGATCCGGGCATAGACCGGGCCGGGCTTGACCGCGCCAACCCGCAACTCACCGTCGTAGTTCTTCACCCACGGCCACCAGGCAGTGTAGAGATACGGCACTGGCAGCCAGATATACGGGGCCTCATCCAGGATTTCGCGGGTCATTTCGCGGATCATCGTCATCCGCATCGACTCGTCCTGGGTGGCGAACACCTTTTCCATCTTGGCGGTATATTCCGGCTTGAACCACTGCGCCGCGCCCCAAAGCTGGCCTGGGGTGAAGTTCTTGTGCAGTGACCGCGTCGGGTTGGTGTGGCCGTTGGACATGAAGTAGCCCGGCGCGTTGGTGGCCGTCGTCATCGCGGACAGGAATGCGCCATATTCCATCGGCTGGATTTCCATCTTGACGCCGATTTGCTCCAGATACCCGGCGACCAGCGGCAGCAGGTCCATATTATCCGGGGAACATGAACAGACCTGGGTCTTGAAGGTGAAGCCGTTGGGGAAGCCAGCCTCGGCCAGCAGCTTCTTCGCCTTGACCGGATCGTAGGTATAAAGCTCCTTCACCGAGGCCGGCATGGTATCCAGCCCCTCAAAATAGCCAATATAATCAGGGTGCTGCGGATAGGCGAACAGCTCGGCATTGCCGCCGTAATATTCCTTCACGATCTCCTGCTTGTTGACCGCCATGTTGAGCGCGCGGCGGACGCGGACATCGGTGAACGGCGCGCGATCGACGCGCATAGCAAGGTAGGTGCCGGAATAAGATAGGTATTTCGCCCATTTAAGCTGCGGCGCGGATTTTTTGATGCTGTCAACCGCCTGCCAGCGGATGGATTCGAGGATATCGAGCTTGCCGGTGCGGATGCCGGTATGCTGCGTCGCCTCGTCCTTGATGATCCGATAAGTGACCTTATCAACGAAGGGCAGCTTGTAATCGACCCCGCCGATTTTGTCCTTGTCCCAGTAGATCGGGTTCTTCGCATAGGATTGGTTGTTGCCCTGCACGTAATCCACCAGTTGGAACGGACCGGTGCCGGTTGCGTTCTTCCAGTTGGACGCACCCGCCTTGGCAAGTTCCGGCGGAATCACCTGCGAGTAGTACCCCCAGCCAAAGCGATAATCCCAATCGGCATTATAGTGCTTCATCTTGAAGGTCACGGTGTGGCGATCGGTCGCCTCGACCTTCTCGATATAGTTATAATATTCGGGGAAGTTCTTCGGGCTGGTGTTCTGCCGGTTGAAGCTGAAGACAACGTCGTCAGCGACAAATTCCCGGCTCTCCATGACGCCCGTCTTGGCCGGCCACATGATGCCCTGACGCAGTTTGATGACCACGGAAAGCGGGTTTTCGGTCCATTTCCAGCTCTCGGCAAGCTCGCCCTTAATCGCATCTGTCGCGAGCCAGGCATCGGGCTTGTAATTGTATTTGCCGCCCTTCCTGACGCTTTTGTCGAGGTCGCCGGCAAACAGGGTTTCGAGATACAACCCGGTGTCGTGGTTAAGCTTCCAGGCAAAATCGGCCGGGTCCCAAGACAGTGCCGAAATCGTCGCATAAAGCGTGCCGATTTCGAGATTGCCGCCATATTGCGGCTTTTCCTGCGCGGCAACCGGGGCCGCCCCAGCGATACCGAGCCAAAGTGCTGCGGCTGCAACCCCTATTCCACGACGCCAACTGCCTTGTGCCATTTCCTGTCCCTTGATGCTGCTTCTTGAAGAGCGTGTCGGGTGCCAGTGCAGCACTATCCAAGCCCAGTTGGCAACGCCGAATTTCGAGCCGGCGGTCAGGCGAAGCTATAGGCATCCATTCGCAATATTCCGTAACTGGCGCTGGTATGAATGCGGGTGGCTTTGGGCGCGGCGCCAGCGGCCCCCAAGGCGACGTAAAGCGGCAGCAAATGTTCCTCGGTTGGGTGCTCGGCGGCCGCATACGGGGCGCGGTGGCGATAGTCGAGCAAGTCGTCCAGCCGGTTTTCCAGCAGCGCGCGATCCATCCAGTCGGAGAATGCGATCACATCAGGTGGTTCCGGCGTATCGATGGTCTGGCCACGAAAACGTCGGAGATCATGCGTCCAACTGCCGGATCCGATCACCAGAAAATTGTCGGCGCGCAAGGGGGCAAGGGCGGCGCCGAGGTGGACATGGTGGGCGGTGCCAAGATGGGTTTGCACCGAGATCTGCAAAACCGGGATGTCGGCATCGGGATAGGCCAGCAGCAACGGGCACCAGGCGCCGTGATCGAGGCCGCGAGCTCGATCAACCGAGCAGGTCATGCCAGCGGTTTGCAGCAAGCCCTGAATGCGGCCGGCCAACGCCGCATCGCCGGGTGCGGGATAACGCATCTGATAGAGCGCCGGCGGGAAGCCGAAGAAATCGTGGATGGTGTCGTTGGTGGCGACCGCGTTGACCTCCGGTGCCGCCGTTTCCCAATGCGCGGATGCCACCACAATCGCGGCCGGACGCGGCAGGCTGGCGGCGAGGCCGGACAGAAAATTCCGCGCTGGCGCGTCGGTGAGCGGTAACATCGGCGAGCCGTGGCTGAGGAAGATCGAGGGCATCATGGGGCTTGTCTCCAAACGGCGCTTATCGGCATGTGGTGTCGTGCACTAGGCGGCCACAATCCCGACCGGTTTGATCTCGGTCAATGAAGGCCCGCGAAAAAACCGGTTTCATCAAGGTGCAATGCAAGGCAAACTTGCCAAATCCAGGTCCAGGCTGGGCCGCAACCGTCCAGAAAAGTCGGAAACCATGAACGACGCAGTCATCCTTAGCCAGGCACCCGCCCAGCAGCAGACCGAGCATTTCGACGTATTGATCGTCGGCGCCGGAATTTCCGGGATTGGTGGGGCCTATCACCTCAACCAGCAATGCCCTGATAAATCGTATGTGATCCTGGAGACCCAGGACAGCTATGGCGGCACCTGGTGGACGCATAAATATCCCGGCATTCGCTCCGACAGCGATCTTTACACCTTCGGCTACCGCTTCAAGCCGTGGGTCGGTGCGCCGATCGCGACCGCAGAGGAAATCCGCCGCTACATGGCCGAGGTGATCGACGAAAACGACATCGCGAGCCATGTCCGCTACAACCATAAGATCACCCATGCGGCGTGGTCGAGCCAGACCCAGCTCTGGACGGTAGAGGCCACGCGGTCCGATAACGGCAGTGTGTCCCGCTTCACCTGCAATTTCCTGTGGATGTGCCAGGGCTATTACCGCCACGAGAAGGGCTACACCCCGGAATGGGCTGGCATGGCCGACTACAAGGGCAAGATCGTCCATCCGCAAAACTGGCCGGATGACCTCGACTACAAGGGCAAGAAAGTTATCGTGATCGGCTCGGGCGCGACGGCCGCGACCGTGGTGCCGGCAATTGCCGCTGACTGCGAACATGTGACGATGCTGCAGCGGACCCCGACCTTTTTCCGCACCGGGCGCAACGCGATCGAGCTTGCCGATGAATTGCGCAAATTGCAGGTCGATGAGACCTGGATCCATGAAATCGTCCGCCGCAAGATTTTGTATGAAGGTGCGGTGTTCACCAAGCGGTCCTTCGAGGAACCCGAGAAGGTCAAGCAGGATCTGCTGGCCGGGGTGCGGCATTACCTCGGCAAGGACTACGATATCGACAAGCATTTCACTCCGCCCTACCGCCCGTGGCGCCAGCGCATCGCCTTCATCCCCGATGGTGATCTGTTCCAGGGCGTGGCGAGCGGCAAGGCGAGTGTGGTCACCGATGAGATAGAGCGCTTCACCGAGAAGGGCATCCTGCTGAAATCGGGCGGGACCCTGGAAGCCGACATCATCGTGACCGCCACCGGGTTCAATCTGAACATCTTGGGCGACATTGAATTTGTCATCGACGACAAGCCTTTGGTGTTTGCCGACACCGTCACCTATCGCGGCATGATGTTCACCGGGGTGCCGAACATGGCCTGGGTGTTCGGTTATTTCCGCGCGAGCTGGACGTTGCGGGCCGATCTGGTGGCCGATTTTGTTTGCCACATGCTGAACCACATGAAGGCCAAGGGGGTGAAAAGCGTCACCCCTGCCCTACGCGCCGAAGACAGCAACATGCCGCTGCTGCCGTGGATCGATCCGCAGAACTTCAATCCGGGCTATCTGATGCGCGGCATGCATCTGCTGCCCAAACGCGGCGACAAGCCGGAATGGCAGCATAACCAGGATTACTGGGCGGAAAAGGACGAGTTGCCGGCGATCGACCTCAATGATCGGGCGTTCGTCTATAAGTAGAACGCCACATAGCGGTCGCCCGCCACCGCCGATTGCCTGAACAAGGCAGCGGCGGTGGTTGGGGGCACCTCCGGCCGCACGCCGATAAGACTTGGTGTCACACTGCTACGAAGATGCCAGTTGCCGCCACTCGGCCTCGGTCATCGTTCGTACACCAAGTTCCGCCGCGCGGCGCGCTTTCGAGCCGGCATCGGCACCCAACACCACGATATCGGTCTTCTTCGAGACGCTGTCGGTGACCCGGGCGCCAAGGTTTTCGGCCATCGCCTTGGCTTCCTGCCGGGTGAGGGTTTCGAGACTGCCGGTGAAAACAACAATCTTGCCGGCCAGCGCGCTGGCATCACCGGCAGGGGCGGCAGCGTCCTCAATCGTTAGAAATGATGCGACCTCATCAATCGTTGCCAGGTTGCGGGGCTCAGCAAAGAACTCCACCAGTTCCTCGGCAATTGCGGTGCCGACCCGCAAAATACTCCCGAGATCACTACGGGCTTCCGATCCGATCTGGACGGCCGCTTCCATCTGCACGCGCCAGTTGGCGAAGCTGGAATAATGGCGGGCCAGCAGCTTGGCGTTGGCCTCCCCGATGCGCCGGATCCCGAGGCTGTAGATGAAGCGGGCGAGCCCGATGGTCTGCCGGGCGCGGATGGCGACACTCAGATTGCGCGCCGATAATTCCCCCCAGCCCTCGCGTTTGCCGATTTCGGCCTCGTGCTCGGGGAGCCGGAAGATGTCGGCAGGACCCTTGATCAGTCCTTCGGCATGGAATTCGCGAATGGTCTTGTCGCCGAGACCCTCGATATCAAAGGCCAGGCGCGAAACGAAATGGATCAGCCGTTCCTCGGTTTGCGCCGGGCAGGTCAGGCCGCCAGTGCAGCGCACCACGACCTCCTCCGGGGGACGGATGGCGAGGCTGCCGCAGACCGGACACATTTGTGGGAAGACATAGGGCACGGAATTGGCTGGGCGCTTTTCGGCAAGCACCGCCACGATCTGCGGGATCACATCGCCGGCGCGTTGCAGCACCACCGTGTCGCCAACCCGAGCGTCCAGGCGGGCAATTTCATCCTGGTTATGCAGGCTGGCGCGCGATACCAGCACGCCGCCGACATTCACCGGCATGAGCGCTGCCACTGGCGTGAGCGCGCCGGTGCGGCCAACCTGGATCACAATATCTTCCAGAACGGTGCTGGCCTGCTCGGCGGGGAACTTCCAGGCGATCGCCCAGCGTGGCGCGCGCCCGACAAACCCAAGCCGCGCCTGCAAGGCCAGATCGTCAACCTTGTAGACAACACCGTCGATGTCGTAGGGCAGGCTAGCCCGTTGTGCGCCGATCCTGGTCTGGAACCCGGCAGCGGCGCTGCTGTCTTCCAGCTTTTCCCAAAGCGGGTTGACCGCAAACCCCCAATCTCTGAGCTGCGCCAGCCAACCAGAATGGGTGTCGGCCGGCCGCGTGCTCGCCTCACCCATCGCATAGGCGAACAGCGACAAGGGCCGGGCTTTCGTAATCTCAGGGTCAAGCTGGCGCAGGCTGCCAGCGGCCGCATTGCGCGGGTTGGCAAAGAGTTTCTGGCCGGCCGCAGCCTGGGCGACATTCAATGCCAGAAAATCTGCCTTGGTCATGAAAATCTCGCCACGGATTTCGATCAGCGCAGGGGCGTGGCCCCGCAACGTCTGCGGAACGGCACCGATCATCCGCACATTGGCGGTTACATCTTCGCCCTCGCTGCCATCACCCCGGGTGGCGGCCTGCTGCAGGACCCCATCGCGGTAGGTCAGCGAAATCGACAACCCGTCGATCTTCGGTTCGCCGACCATCGCCAAAATCCCGTCCTTTAACCCGAGGAAGCGGCGCACTCGATCGCAAAACTCCTTGAAATCCGCCGCATCGAACGCGTTGTCGAGCGACAGCATGGGGACCAGATGGGTGAGCTTGGCAAAGCCGGTGGCAGCTTTCGCGCCGATCCGTTTGGTGGGCGAATCGTCGCGCACCAACATCGGAAACCGTACCTCGATCGCGGTATTGCGCCGCCGCAACGCGTCGTATTCGGCATCGCTGATCTCGGGCGCATCGAGTTCATGGTAGGCGCGGTCATGTCGGGCGAGCTCGGCGGCCAGAAATTCAAGCTCGTCCGCGGCCTCGTCCAGGGTCAGTGCGTTGACCGGCGTCATGTGGTCGCCAGCAGGCTGTCGGCCGCCGCCCTGGCTTGCTCGGTGACGGTTTCGCCCGCCAGCATGCGCGCAATCTCCTCCCGCCTTGCATCGAGCAGCAAATGTTCGACGCGGGTTTCCGCGCGGCCTTTGGTGGTCGCCTTGCTGACCAGCAAATGCGCCTGCCCGCGGGCGGCAACTTGCGGGCTGTGGGTGACGAGCAGGACCTGCACATCGGCGGCAACCCGTGCCAAGCGATCGCCGACTGCGGCAGCGGTTGCGCCGCCAATCCCGGAATCGACCTCATCAAACACCAAAGTCGGCACCGTCGAACCGCCGGCCAGCACCACTTTCAGTGCCAGCATCAGGCGCGACAATTCGCCGCCCGAAGCGACCTTGGCGAGCAGACCGGGGGTTTGGCCGGGGTTGGTGGCAATCAGGAAGCGAACCGCATCTGCCCCCTGCACCCCCCAGGACGTTTCATCAAGCGGCGCAATCTCGGCAACAAACTTCGCCCGATCGAGCCGCAACGGGGCGAGTTCGCGGCTGATCGCCACTTCGAGGCGCGTGGCAGATTGTTTGCGAGCGGCCGTCAGCGCTTCGGCCGCCGCAACATAGGCAATGCGTGCCGCGCCCGCCTGGCGTTCCAAATCCTCGACCTTGGCGGTGCCATTTTCCAGCGCACCCTGTCGCATCCGCAAATTGGCGAGGAATTGGGGCAACTCGGGAACCTGGATCGCGTGCTTGCGGGCAGCAGCACGGAGCGCGAACAGGCGTTCCTCGGTTTGTTCCAATCGGCGCGGATCGGCATCATGGTCGTTGGCCAACCGGGCAAGCAGGCCTTCGGCTTCGGCCAAGGCTTCCTCGGCACGTTCCAGCGCGGCCAGTGCCGGGGTGACAGGATTATCGACCGTCGCGTCGCCCGGCGGCAACAAACGTTGCAAGGCGCGCGCCCCGGCACGCAACGCAGCAGCCGGACCGCCACTCCGACGATCGCGCGGCGTCAGTTCGGAAATTGCGGCGGCAATCGCCTCGGCGCGGCGCTCGCCTTGCTGCAAGCGCTGGCGTTCAATCGCAAGTTGATCTTCCTCGCCAGGTTGCGGCGCCAAAGCAGATAGTTCGGTGATGGCATGTTCGAGGAAATCGCGGTCCCGCTCCGCAGCTTCGATTGCCGCACGGGCGGCAGCAAGGGCGGTGAGGCTATTGCGCCAGTCACGCCACGCCGCCGCGATCGCAGTTTGCAAAGACGGCTTCACGCCATAAGCATCCAGCAGGCGCGCTTGCACCGCTGGGTCCGCCAAGCCCATCTGTTCGTGCTGGCCTTGCACTTCAACCAGCATCGCGCCAGCGCGGCGCAGCAATCCGGCGCTGATCGGCTGGTCATTGGCGAAGGCGCGTGATTTGCCGTCCTTAAGCACCACGCGGCGCAGAACAATCTCGTCCTCCGCCTCGATCCCCTGCTCCCGCAACAAGGCAAACACGGGATGGTCGGCGGCAGGTGCGAACACCGCTGCCACGCTCGCCTGTTCGCAGCCATTGCGCACCAGGCCACTTTCGGCACGCGCCCCGAGCGCAAGCCCCAGGCTGTCGAGCAGAATAGACTTGCCGGCACCGGTCTCCCCGGTCAGCACGGTTAATCCCGCATTGAAGCTGAGATCAAGACGATCGATCAGCACCACGTCGCGGATGGAGATCGCGGTCAGCATAGCGGCTGCGAGCGATCGGACAGTGATCGGGAAAGAAGAATTTTTACACGCGTCTGCCGTTTCAACATGAACGGATCGGACTCTAGAAAATCGCGTTGAAGATGCGGCCGAAGAATCCCGGACGGCCGGTCTTGATCGCGGTGGGCGCGTCGGAAACCTGCCCAACTTCAGCGAGGCGCGCATAGCTTTCCTGATACCATTTGCTACCGGGGTAGTTATGCCCAAGCACGGAAGCGGTCTTGGTGGCCTGTTCGGTAAGGCCAAGCGTCAGATAGATTTCGGTGAGCCGATGCAGGGATTCGGCGACATGGTTGGTGGTCTGGAATTCATCAACCACGCGCTGGAAACGGCCGATCGCGGCACCGTAGAGTTTCTGGTTTTCATACCAGCGCCCGATTTCCATTTCCTTGCCGGCAAGATGGTCCCGGGCAAGATCGATCTTCAGGCGGGCATCGCGGGCGTAGGAACTATCGGGGAAGCGATTGATGACTTCCTGGAGCGCGCCCATCGCCTCGGACGTGCCTTTCTGGTCACGCTTGACGTCGGCGATCTGTTCGTAAAAGCTGAGGCCGCGCAAGTAATAAGCGTAAGCGATATCGCGGCTCGATGGGTGCAATTGAATAAAGCGATCAACCGCACCAATCGCCAGCACGTATTTATTTTCGAGATACGCAGAATACGCTTGCATCAACAGCGCGTTGGTGGCGAGCGACGCATAGGGATATGTTTGTTCGACAAGATCAAACTGCCGTCCCGCCGTAGTATATTTTCCGGCATTCAAAGCATCAACGCCACGGCCGTAAAGTTCTTCCACAGGAACCGTGGATGGATCTTCCTTGGCAATCAGGTCTTCGGCCCGGGTATTCCAAGGCGTAACCGCTGTCAGGCTTGCGCAACCGGCAAGCATGACAGGCAATGCCCACACCAACAGCGGAGCCGTCCAGCGAGGCAGTGACAGGGTGCGAAGCAGGGCAGTTGGGTTCAGCACGGCGATCTTCCAGTTCATTTGACCGCGCTTATAGCATGCCGCCGGGCGAGGCGAACCCCACCCACACAGGCACAGCGCAGGCTAACTTGGCGATGCCGCCAAAGCGCGTCGATGGTCGCGCAAACCGGCGAGGCTACCGGCGCTACCTGTCGCAGTGTCGGCCGCAAGCGGCCAACCGACCCCCGATACCAGCCTCCAATTTGCGTCATCGGCAAACAACGCGCGCAGTATCTGGTTGTTAAGCGCATGCCCGCAGCGATGTCCGATCATCCGGGCCCGCAACCTTGCGCCTGCGAGCGCCAGATCACCAACAACATCGAGCATTTTATGACGGACGAATTCATCCGGGCACCGCAACCCACCCGGATTGAGCACCGTTGCGCCATCGACCACCACGGCGTTGTCTAGGCTGCCACCTTGGGCCAGGCCGGCCTGCTGAAGCGCTTCGATTTCATCGGCCATCACAAAAGTGCGGGCAAAGGCGAGTTCGTCGCGGAATGTCTCAGGCGTCAGCAGTAGTTCCAAGGCTTGGGCGCCAATGGCCGCCGCATCGAAATCAATGGAAACCGCGAGATCAAGGCCATGGCTGGACGGATGCAATTCCACGAAGGCTTCACCAAGCTCCACGCGAACCGACCGCAACACCTCAATTTCAGACTGCGAAGCCGCCTGATCGATCACGCCGGCGCAGGCGATCAGAAAAGTGAACTCCCGCGCCGAGCCATCTAGAATGGGAATTTCCGGACCATCGACCGCGACGATGGCATTGCTTACGCCGGCGCCGGCAAGCGCCGCCAGGACGTGTTCGACCGTTGCCACCCGCACATCCGCCATGCCAGGGGCGGCAAGAACTGTGCACAGCCTGGTATCAACCACCAGGTCGAAACGCGCAGGGATATCGATGCCAAGATCGGTGCGTCGAAAAACGATACCGGTGTCGATTGGCGCAGGCAGAAGTGCCAGACGCACCCGTTGGCCACCATGCAACCCAACACCCACGCAATCGATCGCTGCCTTGAGAGTACGCTGCGCCTGCGCCGCGAACTGGGGCCGATCAAAGTGGAGCATGGTAAGGTGGGGCAGTCCGTCCATTCAGCGTCCTAGCAGCCGGGGCATCGGGTGGTCCGATGCAAGGAACGCCAAAGGTGCGCCCCGTATGCAAGCTAGGACGCCTGCATACGGATAGCCAGTCAAGCTTTATTTCTTAGTATTACAAGTCAATCCAATGATATTGCACGTTATTTTGCAGCGCACTTTACGCCTTCGGCGGCAGCCCCTGGCGACGCAGGAAGGTCGGGATTTCGAGATCGGAATCGGCGGTCCCAGCACCCTGGACAGCATCCAAGGCTTGCTGCGCCACCGGCGCCTGACGCGGCGCGGGCGGCGCCACTGCAACAGCCGCCTGCTCGGCCACGGGCGCCACCGGCTTGAAGGCCTGGGTGACGATCGAGAACAGTGACTGCCGACGTGGCGGCGCTTCGCCCTTGGGTTGCGCGGTGACAGGTTGCTGATGGCGCTTTTGGATCTGGCGCGGCGGCAGCGGGGTATCGTCGATGGGCGGCGCAACCCGGGGTTCTTGCGCGGGGGCGCGGAGGATTTCAGCGGTCTGCTCCGGCCGCGGCGGTAACGGGGTAACGCGCTGCACCGGCTGGCTCGCCGGCGGTGCCTGGGTCGGCATTTCCGCCGGGGTCACGCGCGGCGGCGTCGCCCAACCGCTTGCGGGTTGCGGCTGCGGACGGGCTGCAAGCGGAATTTCAGGAACCAGGGATATCGGCGACGCGCTCGCGCCACTGGCTGTTGGGCTGTCGATGCTGGTGCCCGACACGGCATGCACCGCACCACCGCCAACGGCCACCAGGCGCGGACGTTCCTCGTTACGCGGCTGGCTGGTCGCCGAGTCGATGCCGGTTGCAACGACCGAGACAACCACGCGACCCGCGAGGCTTTCATCGATCGCCGAGCCGAAAATGATGTTGGCGTCGGGATGGACTTCCTTGCCGATGCGGGTGGCGGCTTCATCAACCTCAAACAACGTGAGGTCTTCGCCGCCGGTGATGTTGATCAGCAGGCCCTTGGCGCCGGCCATGCTGGCTTGTTCGAGCAGCGGATTCTGGATCGCCTGCTCGGCGGCACGCAGCGCGCGGCCTTCGCCCTCGGCTTCGCCAGTGCCCATCATCGCAGTGCCCATCTCGGCCATCACGGTGCGGATATCGGCGAAATCGAGATTGACCAGCCCAGGCGCCACCATCAGATCGGTGACCCCGCGCACGCCCTTGTAAAGCACGTTGTCGGCCATCTTGAAGGCTTCGCGCCAGCCAGTACGCTCATTGGCCATCAGGAACAGGTTCTGGTTCGGGATCACAATCAGGGTGTCAACGAACTTGGTAAGCTCGGCAATGCCGGCTTCAGCCGCGCGGGCGCGCTTCTGGCCCTCGAAAGCAAACGGCTTGGTCACAACACCGACGGTCAGGATGTCGCGTTCCCGCGCCAGCCGCGCGATGACCGGAGCGGCTCCGGTGCCGGTGCCGCCGCCCATTCCGGCGGTGATGAAGATCATGTTGACGCCCTCGAGGTGGCGCATAAGTTCCTCGGCCGCTTCTTCCGCCGCCGCCTGGCCGATTTCCGGCTTGGCGCCTGCGCCGAGGCCGAGCGTGAGGTGCAGGCCAAGCTGAATGCGGCAATCGGCGCGCGAGTGCATCAATTGCTGGGCGTCAGTGTTGGCAACAATGAACTCCACACCCTGAAGGTTCATCGCGATCATGTTGTCGACCGCGTTGGTGCCACCGCCGCCAACACCGATCACGGTAATGCGCGGGCGGAAATCGGTGTGCGTGTGTTGTGGTATCGTCAGGTTCAGGGTCATCGCGGGTCACTCCCATATTGGGTTGGCTTTATCTGGTGCAGTCGATTCGTGAACAGGTTCAGGCCCGTTCGCGGAGAAAATTAACAAAGCGGCGAAACCGGCCTTTCGGCCGTTCTGCTTCGAAGTCGATGTCGTGCAGCGGTCGCGCATTGCCGGCAGCCCAGCCGAGCAGGCCGATCAGGGTCGCGAATGCCGGACCGCTGGCAGCGTCCGGCAGACCGCGTGGCAATACCGGCCGGCCGATGCGGACCTGGCGGCCCAGCACGCGCTGGGCGAGGTCGGACATCCCCGATAGCTGGCTTGCCCCGCCGGTCAGCACCACACGATGGGCGGCAGCACGACCAAGACCCTCCTGTTCCAGACGCTGGCGCACCAACTCGAAGGTTTCCTCAAGCCGTGGCTTGATGATGTTCACCACCATGCTGCGCGGAACCTTGTGGATCTGTTCGTCTTCTTCGCCCACCTGTGGGACTGGGAGAAACTCGCGGTCGTCATCCGGGCTACCCTCGGCGTTGCCGAACATCGTCTTGAGCCGCTCGGCATGGGCGGTGGGGGTAGACAGCACGTTGGCAATATCGCGGGTGACATGCACGCCGCCGAGCGGCAACTGGGCGGTGTATTGCAAATGCCCGTTGGCGTAGACCGCCATGCCGGTGGTGCCGCCCCCCATATCGAGTACGGTCACACCGAGTTGGCGTTCATCACGGTCGAGCACCGCCTGGGCCGCTGCCATCGGAGCCGCCACCAACTCACTGATTTCGAGGTCGCCGCGGGCAAGGCAAGCATCGAGGGTCCGCAACGCGGTGGTTGCGGCATCGATCACGTGCACCCGGCCATACAGGCTGTCGCAGAAGAGGCCGCGTGGATCGTCCAGGCCCTCGCTGTCATCGGCGGCAAAATCCAGCGGCAAGGCATGGATAAGGGTGCGGCCTTCGGATGCCATCCGACTGCGTGCATCGAGCAGCATCCGCCGGATATCAGCCTGCACCACGGCGCGGCCACCGATCTGGGCTTGCAGGTTCAGCACCTGGCTGCGCGGCTGGCCGCAGGACAGGTTGACGGTGACGGTACGCAGTCGCACCCCGGCTTCTTCTTCCGCCTGGCCGACAGCGGCCCGGATTGCACGTTCGGCCTCGGCAATGTCGATCACCGCCCCTGCCCGCACGCCCCGGCCTTTCTGCCAGCCAAAGCCGATAACCCGCAGGCTCATATCCGACTCGCTGCGTCCAATGGCGCAGGTGATCTTGCTGGTGCCGATATCGAGCACCCCGAAGGCCCCGGACTGGCGGGGTTTACCGCGCGGCGGATCACCCGGCTCGCTGGCTTTGGGTGGCTGGGGCAGCAAGCGGCGCGGAATTTCGTTCACGTCTTTCTCCCGGTCTGGCTTGCGGTATTGGGCGGCGGGGCGGATTGCGGCGTTTTGGAGTCGCTGTTGGGCCGCAGCGTCAACCGGTCCGGTAGGCGGAGATCGACGAGCTTCAACGATCGGTCGAGCACGGCGTGGCTCGCCTGCAATTCGACCAGCCGGGCGAGCGCCTGCATCGCGGCACCTTCGGGGAGCAGCACCTCGGTGCCACCTTTCATTTGCAGATTCCAGCGCCGTGCACCGATCCAGGTCGCGGTTTCCACCCGGGCCTGCACGCTTGGCTGGGTCGCGAGCGCATCGATGAGATCCGCTGCTGCCTTTTTGGCGCCTTCGCCGGCCACCAGCAAAAGCTCGGCCGAGAACGCCGCAACATCATCGTCCAACACCTCGCCTGCCCGATCGATCAGAAAGAACTCGCGCTTTTCCTGATAGACCGCGAACGGGCGCCGTTCGTTGATCTGCACCACGATGGTACCGGGCAGCCGGCGCAGCACATTGGCCGACTGCACCCATTTGATCGCTTCGAGTCGCTTCTGGGCATCGCGCGGCGAAAACGCCAGAATCGGATCGCCCTTACGAATGCTGAGCGCCCGCGCGATCGCCAGGAGCGGAGTTTTCTCGCGGCCTTCGAGCACGATGTCGGTCACCTTGAGGCCGGCGCGGGCGCCGAGATCGCCGAGTCGATCGCCAAAATCCGCGCCCTGGCCGAGCGATTGAAAGCCGGTGAACGCGAGCGCACCGCCCGCCAGCACCAGCATTACCAGCAATGCCGTGCGCAATTGTGCACGGGTGCGTCGCCAGATCAGCCGGCGGCGGCTCGGCCGGTCGGGCATCGCCCATGCCGCGGCCGCTTTCGGTTCTTCCATGGGATCCGCAGCCTGGGCCGTTGGCACAGGAACGATGCGTCGGCGTGGCGCGGCGCCGTCAGGGCCCGGAGATTTCACCCGCGACATGACGCGTTCTCCACCATCCACGCGCACAGGCTGGGGAAGTCCATACCGTGATGGGCCGCTTGTTCGGGCAGCAGCGAGGTCGGCGTCAGGCCCGGCTGGGTGTTGACTTCGAGCAGGATCAACCGACCAGGCTCACCGGCGGTGTCGTCGTAGCGAAAATCCGACCGTGTCGCGCCCCGGCAGCCCAGGGCGCGATGGGCGGCAAGGGCGACGTCCTTGGCCTGCTGATAGATCGCCGGGTGGATGGCGGCGGGAATGATGTGGCGCGAACCACCCGCAGCGTATTTGGCTTCGTAATCGTAAAACAGATTAGTTGAGGTGATGTCGGTGACATCGAGCGCCCGATCGCCCATTACGCCCACGGTCAATTCGCGCCCGGGAATGAATTCCTCGACCAGCGCGGTGGGGCCGAAACGCCAGGTGGCAGCAACCTCAGCCCGGCGATTGCCACCGTCGCGCATGATCTCGACGCCAACCGATGACCCTTCATTGACGGGCTTGATCACATAGGGCAACGGCAACGGATCGGCATGTTCGAGGGCGGCGATATCGACCACTGCGCCACGCGCGACCGGCAGTCCGGCTGCCAGAAACACTGCCCGGGCCGCCGCCTTGTCCATCGCAACTGCTGACGCACGGACCCCGGAATGGGTGTAGGGAATGGCGAGCCAATCCAGCACACCCTGGATCGCGCCATCTTCGCCGAACCGGCCATGCAGCGCGTTGAACACGACATCGGGGCGCGGATCGAGCGCGCGCAACACCGCGGCCAGATCGCTGCCGACTTCCACCGGGGTGACGTCGTAGCCGGCGACGCGCAAGGCCGCGATCACCTGACGGCCCGATGACAGGCTGACCTCGCGCTCGGCCGACATGCCGCCAAACAGGACTGCAACCCGGGTCATGCCGGCACCCCGATGCGACGAATTTCCCAGTGCAGGTCAATCCCACTGGCGGCCTGGACGCGACGGCGCAGATCCTCGCCGAGGCCTTCGATATCGGCGGCGGTGGCGTTGCCTGTGTTGATCAGAAAATTACAGTGTTTTTCCGACACCTGCGCGCCGCCACGGATCAAGCCCCGTCCGCCGACGCTGTCGATCAACTCCCAGGCCTTCATGTCGGGCGGGTTGCGGAAGGTGGAGCCGCCGGTGCGGGCACGGACCGGTTGGCTGGCCTCGCGTGCGGCACGGATTTCCGCCATTTCGGCCGCGATTCTATGCAGATCGCCGGCACGGGCACGCAACCGGGCGCGCACCACCACCGCTTCGGGTGGCAGGCTGGAATGGCGGTACGCCAAGCAGATCTGGCCAGCGGTCAGCCGGTGCAACGCACCATCCCGCGTCACGATCTCCACCCAGTCGAGGCATCCGGCGATGTCACCGCCGTAAGCACCGGCATTCATCGCGACTGCGCCACCAATGCTGCCGGGGATGCCGCACAGGAAGGCGAGGCCGTCGAGGCCGGCGGCGGCGGCATGCTCGGCAACCGTGACATCCAATGCGCCGGCGCCGGCCACCACGCCATCGGCATCAGTTTCGATCGCGGTAAAGCCCCGGGTCAGGCGCAAGACAACGCCATGCACCCCACCGTCGCGGATGATCAGGTTCGATGCCGCACCCAGCGTCGTGACGCTGATGTCAAGCGGCAGCGCGGCAAGGAACTGGCGCAGATCGTCAACATCGGCCGGCCGAACCAGCGCCTCCGCCGGACCACCAACCCGAAACCATGTCGTCGGACCAAGCGGGGCATCGGCCTGCACCCGCCCACGTAAGGGCGGCAGGCGATCCAGAAGGTGAAGGGTTGCAGGATCGGCCATCATCGCTTTGGCGTCCTGGGGCCTTGCAGAGCGGCAAGTTGCGCGGGCAGCGCCTGGGCCCAGGCAGTAATGTTGCCGGCGCCGAGGCAGACCACCAGATCGCCTGGCTTGGCAATGGCGTGGACCATTTCGGCGAGATGGGTCGGGCTCGGCAACGGCACTACGCTGCGATGCCCGCTGGCGCGCAGGCCCTCGACCAGGGCATCGCGGTTGATGCCGTCAATCGGTGGCTCGCCGGCGGCGTAGACATCGGCCACGATCACCGTGCCAGCTTCGTTCATGCAGGTGCAGAACTCGCTGAACAGGCTTGCCAGGCGGGTGTAGCGATGCGGTTGCACCACCGCGATCACGTTATTGGCCCCGGTCTGGCGGGCAGCTTTCAGGACCGCGGCGATTTCGACAGGGTGGTGGCCGTAATCATCGATGACGACGATGCCGCCCGCATCACCGGTGCGGGTGAAACGGCGCTTGACGCCCTTGAAGCCGAGGAAGGCGGATTTGATGCTGTCAGCGTCGATATCCATCTCAACCGCAATTGCGATCGCCGCCAATGCGTTGGAAACATTGTGCTGCCCGACCATCGGCAGACGGAACGGACCCATCTGCTTGGTTCGTCCGGTGATCCTGTCGGTAACCCCGACATGAAAGGTCGAGCCGTTGGTGTCGGCGTTCAGACGTTCGCCGCGCACATCCGCCTGCGGCGAAAACCCATAGGTGATGATGCGGCGATCCGACAGACGCGGGATCATCTGCTGCACAGCGGGGTGGTCGATGCACAGCACCGCAAAGCCGTAGAACGGCACATTCTGCACGAATTGCTCGAAGCCGCCGAGCATGGCTTCCGCCGTGCCCCAATGGTCGAGATGCTCGGGGTCCATGTTGGTAACGACCGCAATCGTGGCCGGCAGACGCAGGAAGGTGCCGTCGCTTTCATCGGCCTCGACAACCATCCACTCGCCGTCGCCCAGGCGGGTGTTGCTGCCATAGGCTTCGATGATGCCGCCATTGATCACCATCGGGTCAAGCCGGGCGGCTTCCAGAACGGCTGCCACCATCGATGTCGTGGTGGTCTTGCCGTGGCTGCCACCGACGGCGATGGCCCAGCGCAGCCGCATCAGTTCGGCGAGCATTTCGGCGCGGCGCACCACCGGGATCAGCCGTTCGCGCGCGGCCTGGACCTCGGGGTTGCCGGATTTGACGGCAGTCGAGGTAACCACCACCTGGGCGGCGCCCAGATTGGCTGCGGCATGTCCGATAAAGACCTGAATGCCCGCAGCCCGGAGGCGGGCAACATTGCTGCCCTCGGCGATGTCGCTGCCCTGCACGGTGTAACCGAGATTATGCAGCACCTCGGCAATGCCGGACATGCCAATGCCGCCAATTCCGACGAAATGAATAGCGCCAATCGAACGTGGCATCGCCCTCATGGCGTGATCTCCTGACGGGCGTGAAACTGGACGAGATCGGCGAGCGCGCTTGCTGCATGGGGCTGGGCGAGCGCGCTCGCGGCGGCGGCGGCACGGGTCAGCGTGGTCGGAGCGGCCAGCAGGCTCGCAAGGCATTCGGCCAGAGCATCGGCGGTGAAATCGGGCTGCGCGATGAGCCAGGCCGCGCCACCCGCCGCAAGACCCTCGGCGTTGGCAGTCTGGTGATCGTCGATTGCGGATGGCAGTGGCACCAGAATGCTTGGCCGTCCTGCGACCGCAAGTTCGGCAATGGTTGACGCCCCGGCGCGCGCGATCACCAGATGGGCGGCGCGCAGCAGGTCATCGACATTGGGGAAGAAGCTGGACAGCGTCGCCTCGGTTGCGAGGGCTGCGTAGGCGTCGCGCACTGCCGGCAGATCTTCGCTGCGACATTGCTGGGTTATTGCCAGGCGCGCGCGCAAGTCGGCCGGCAGACGCGCGATGGCCTGCGGCACCACATCGCTGAACACCCGCGCGCCGAGCGAACCGCCCAGCACCAGAAGCTGGATGCGATCGGCGGGAGGCACAAAGCCGGTGCCATAAAGGGCCGCAACCGACGGGCGCACGGGTGTGCCGGTCAAGACAGTTGCCACGCCCTTGGGCACGGAGCGGATCTCGGCAAAGCTGGTGGCAACGCTATCAGCGAAGCGCGACAGAAAGCGATTGGCCCGGCCGAGCACCGCGTTCTGCTCGTGCAGGATAATCACCGGACGGGGCTTCAACAACCGTGCGGCCAGCACCGGCGCAACGCTTGGGTAGCCGCCAAAGGCGACCACCGCCGACGGGTTGAGCCGCGCCATGATCCGGCGCGCCTGGACTGTGCCGGCGGCAAGGAAAGCGGCCGCCTTGATCGCCCGCACCCAGCCGCGCCCGGCAATGCCGGCGCCACGGATCACGAAGCGTTCGGTATTGGCGAATACTGCGGATGTCAGGCCGGCGGATCGGGCATCGGTCAACAACACGACCCGTTCGCCCCGGGCCAGCAACTCCGCCGCCAGTGCCTCGGCGGGAAAGAAATGCCCGCCCGTACCGCCAGCCGCAATCACGATCGGGCGCACCATCGGGCCCCTCATGTCGGTTCACTCGGAATGCGGCGGCGGGTCAACGCCAGCATCATGCCGATGCCGAGTGCCACCGCGAGCGCCGACGATCCGCCATAGGAAATGAATGGCAAGGTCATGCCCTTGGGTGGGATCAGCCCGAGGGTGGATGCCATGTTGACCCAGGCCTGCAATCCAAAACCGCAGGCAAGGCCGGTTACCGCCAGCACCACGAACAGATCGCGTTCCTGCAACTGGCGCATCAGCGCCCGCAGCACAATGAAGGCGAACACCGCGAGAATGAAGATGCAGACCAGCAGACCGAATTCCTCGCCGGCGACGGCAAAGACAAAATCGGCATGGGCGTCGGGGATGAAGTCCTTAACCCGACCTTCGCCGGCGCCGCGTCCGAGCAGGCCGCCACTGCCAAAGGCCTGCATCGAGCGGTCGATCTGCGAGGTGCCGTCGCTGCGATTGGGGTGGAGAAATCCTTCGACCCGGTCATGAAAATGGCCAATGAAGGTGTAGGCGGCGACCCCGCCGGCAGCGATCAGACCAGCCACGCCCACAGTCAGGAAAATGTTCAGCCCGTTGACGAAAAGCTGGACCACAAACACGCCGAGCAACACCGCCAGCATGCCGATATCAGGTTGGGCTTTCAGCAACAGGCCAATGACGGCCATGACCACGAGCGCAGCCGCGGGCCAGATCAGCCGGCGGAGCCAATTGGTCTCACGCCGACCTTCCGATAGCAGCCAGGCAGCGACCACAGCGAAGCACGGCTTGAGAAATTCGCTCGGCTGCATCGACATGCCGGGCAGGCTCACCCAGCGCCTGGCGCCTTTGATTTCCATCCCGACAATCAAGGTCATCGCGGTCATTCCGAGGGCGGCAATGCAGCCAGCCAGCGCCAGCAGACGCACGCCGCGTGGTGACAGCATGCTGACACCGATCACAATTCCAATTGCGATCAGCAGGAAGAACACCTGCTTGAGAATGAAAACGTCACGCGAGATGCGAATGCGCTCCGCCACCGCCGGGCTTGCGGCCAGCATCATCACGTAGCCGACGCCGATCAGCACGGCGATGCTGACCAGCGTCAGCCGGTCCACCGTCCACCACCAGCGGCCGAGGACCGAGTTATCCGCGCGGGTGAAGTCAGACATTATGTGCCCTCCCGCAATTTGATGGCGGCGACCTGATCGCGGAACATGTCGCCACGCTGGTCAAAGCCAGTGAACTGGTCCCAACTCGCGCAGGCCGGGGACAGCAGAACGACCGGGGCCACGCCATCGCGTGCCGC
Source organism: Asaia bogorensis (assembly GCA_943333505.2). Classification (GTDB taxonomy): domain Bacteria; phylum Pseudomonadota; class Alphaproteobacteria; order Acetobacterales; family Acetobacteraceae; genus CAITOL01. The sequence goes on from CALQTN020000001.1 coordinate 101,060, forward strand.
CTGCCAGGCCTGTTCGGTTGCTTCCGTCAGCGTGCCGACGCAGCGATAAGGCACGCCGTGCCCGGCCAGGGTGGCGGCCAGGATCGGGGCGTCGCGCCCGATCAGCAGTGCCAAGCGGATGCGCGGGAAGTATTTCGTCAGCGGCTCGATCCCGCCTTCCTTGGCTTGCCCGCCGGCGATCAGGATGAAGTGGTCGTAGCAAACCATGGCCCGGGCGGTGCTGTCGGCGTTGGTGGCTTTGCTATCATTGATAAAACGAATGCCCGCGATGCTGCCGACATCTTCCTGGCGATGCGGCAGGCCGGGGTAGGACAGGATGCCGGCGGCGATTTCGGCGCGGCTGAGCCCGAGATGCAGCGCCATCGCAGACGCTGCCGCCGCATTCTGCGCGTTATGTGCGCCAGGCAGGGCACGCGCCTGCGCCAGATCGACGATCACCCCGAAGCTGTCCTGCAATAGCGTGCCGTTGGCCCAAAAATCAGCGCGGGGAACGCCCGCGATGGTGACGGCATGCAGCTCCGCCGCCATGGCGCGCGACATGTCATCCTCGATGCCCACCACCGCCAGATCGCCATCGGTCTGCCGATCAAAGATCGCCCGTTTGGCGCGCGCGTAGCCCGCCATATCGCCATGGCGGTCAAGATGATCGGGACTGAGGTTCAACATCACGGCAGCATTAAAGCGAACCGTCGCGAGCCGCTCCAACATGTAAGATGACATTTCGATCACATAAACGCCGTCATTGCCGAGCAACGGCAGATCGAGCGCCGCAATCCCGAGATTGCCGCCCGCCGCCACTGGCCGCCCGGTGCCGGCGATCATGTGGGCGAGCAACGCGGTGGTGGTGGATTTGCCGTTGGTGCCCGTGACGCCGGCGAAGCGCGCCTGCGATCCGGCGAGACGCACGGCACGATAGAGCAATTCAACGTCCGACAGGATCGGCACGCCGGCCGCGATCGCCGTGGCGGCAATCGGGTGCGGCTTCGGCAAATGGTGCGGAATGCCGGGCGACAGCACCAGCGCGTCGAGGCCGTTCATGTCCGGTATCCGCACATCAAGTCCGATCGCCGCCACGCGTGCCGCTTCGGTATCATCCCAGACCGTTACGGCAGCCCCCAACGCCACCAACCGGCGCGCCACCGGCAGGCCGTTCCTGCCCAGGCCGATAACGGCAAACCGCAATCCCGCAAAAAGATTGGTCGGGAAATTCACCGGATTTTCAACGTGGCCAGGCCAAGCAGCGCCAGGATCACCGAGATGATCCAGAACCGGATCACGATGGTGGGCTCGGACCAGCCCTTTTTCTCGAAATGATGGTGCAGCGGCGCCATCAGGAACACCCGGCGGCCGGTGCGCTTGTACCAGAACACCTGGATCAGCGACGAGGCGAGTTCGACCACGAACAGCCCGCCAACAATGCCAAGCACGATTTCATGCTTGACCGCCACCGCCACCGCCCCCAGCGCGCCGCCCAACGCCAGCGCGCCGGTATCGCCCATGAACACTTTCGCCGGCGGCGCGTTGAACCACAGGAACCCGAGACCGGCGCCGATCAGCGCCGAGCAGAACACGCACAACTCACCCGCGCCGGCGATGAAATTGAGCTGCAGATAATCCGCGAAAACCCGGTTGCCAACCAGATACGCAATCAGCATGAACACCCCCGCGGCGATGATCGTCGGCACGATCGCCAGACCGTCGAGGCCGTCGGTCAGGTTCACCGCGTTGGAAAACCCCATCATCACAACCATGCCGAAAATTGGAAAGAAAATCCCAAGCGGGATCAGCACTTCCTTGAAAATCGGGATGGTCACCCCGGTGCCGAGCGGGGTGGCGGTCAGGCTCGAAATCCACCACGACGCCAGCAGGCCAAGCCCGATCTGCACGATCAATTTGCCGCGCGCCGACAGGCCCTTGTAGTTGGCCTTGGACAATTTGATGTAGTCATCGACGAAACCCAATACGCCGTAGCCCAGCGTCAGCAGCATCACCGCCCAGACATACTGGTTGCGCAAATCCGCCCACAGCAAGGTCGAGATGAACAAGGTGGCCAGGATCAGCACGCCCCCCATGGTGGGCGTACCCTGTTTTTCCAGCACATGCCGCTCGGGGCCGTCGGGGCGGATCGGCTGGCCGGCGCCCTGCACCGATTTCAGCCAGCGGATCAGGCGCGGGCCGAACATCAGCGACAGGATGAGCGCGGTCAGGCACGCAGCACCTGAGCGGAAGGTAAGATAGCGGAACAAATTGAACAGGATGAACTGGTCCGCGATCGGTCGGGTGAGGAGAAACAGCATTAATAAACCTTCACCTGTTCGATCGCATCGACGATCAACTTCATTTTGCTGCCGAGGCTGCCCTTGACCAGAACCGCGTCGCCGGCGCGCAAGATAGCCGCGACCATCGGCGCAATCTCAGCGGAACTGGCGGCATATCCGCCCTGGCTTTCTATCGGGATGGACTGGAAAAGCGGTTGCATCAGCGCACCGCAGGCAAACACGAGATCAGCATTGCCGAGCACGGCATCACGCAGGCCAAGATGCTCGGCGGGGCCAGCGCCGCCCAGTTCGAGCATATCGCCGAGGACCACCACCCGTCGCTGGGCAGGTTGCAGGCCCAGCACGGCAAGGGCCGCCCGCATCGACGGGGCGGAAGCGTTGTAGCTTTCATCGAGCAGCATTGCGGCGCCATCCAGCACTGGCCGACGCAGGCCACGCCCGGCAACCGGTGCAAAACCGTCGAGACCCGCGACGGCACGCGCCAGATCGGCTCCCAGCGCCAGCACCGCCGCGAGGGTCGCCACCGCATTCATCGCCATGTGGCGACCAGGGGCGGCGAGGCGCAGTTGGACGGAATGACCCGCGATTGACGCGTTGACCGCGCAGCCCTCGGCGTCGCTGTCGGCGGCCAGCAGACGGGCGTCGCAATCGGGCATTTCGCCGAACAGCACATGCCGGCGGCTGCCTGCCCTGGCCAACAGGCGCGCCAGCATCGGCGATGCAGCCGGCAACACCGCCACGCCATCTACCGGCAACGCCTGCAACAGCGCTGCTTTTTCGTCAGCGATAGCCTCGATGCTGCCGAGATAGCCAATATGGACTTTCTCGACATTGGTGATCACCGCGACATCGGGCCGGGCAAGATCGGCCAATGGCCGGATTTCACCTTCATGGTTCATGCCGATTTCAACCACGCAATAAGCCGCATCGCGCGGCAATCGGGCGAGCGTCAGCGGCACGCCCCAATGGTTGTTATGTGACGCCTCCGCCCCCCAGGTCTTGCCGACCGCAGATAGCCCCCGGCGCAGCATGTTCTTGGTGGTGGTCTTGCCGACGCTACCGGTGACCGCGACCACGCGGCCTTGAAACCGCGCACGGGCAAAGCGCGCCAAAGCGACCAGTCCGGCCATGGTATCGGCAACCTGCAACAACGGCGCGTCGTCGGGCACGCCGTCCGGAAGGCGATGCACCATCACCCCGGCGGCACCTTTGGCGAGCGCCACGCCAGCATGGTCATGGCCATCGCCGTTGTCGCCGACCAGCGCCACGAACAGATCGCCCGGCTTGAGGGTGCGGGTATCGATCGAAATTCCACTGACGTGGAACGGTCGCCGCAGCAGGCCGCCGGTCGCCAAAGTCAGTTCGGCGGGGGCATAGAGCTTGCTCATCCTGCGCCGACCAGGCGCCGCACGGTGGCGACATCATCGAATGGCAGGATGTCGGATCCGATCGCCTGGCCTTGTTCGTGCCCCTTGCCTGCCACAACCAGCACATCGCCGGGGCCAAGATTGCCGAGACCCGCCGCAATCGCTGCCCCGCGGTCGCCAATATCGCGCGCATCGGGCGCGCCGGCACCCACCGCGGCACGAATGGCAGAAGCGGCTTCGCTGCGGGGATTGTCGTCGGTAATGATTGCCCAATCGGCACCAGCCGCCGCCGCTGCGCCCATCAAAGGGCGCTTGCCCGGATCGCGGTCACCACCGGCGCCGAACACCACGCCGAGCGCCCCGCCCGTGTGCGGGCGGAGCGCTGCAAACAGGCGCTGCAAGGCGTCCGGCGTGTGGGCGAAATCGACATAAACCACGGCGCCGTTGGCAAGGGTCGCGGCATGCTCAAGCCGACCACGCACACCGGCAAGGCGCGCGAGCAAACCCACCGCCTCGGCAACCCCGGTTGCCATGGCAAGGCCCGCCGCCAACACCGCGTTATCGGCCTGGAAGCGACCAACCAGCGGCAACACCACATCGAGCGGCCGACCATTGACCCGCATTTCCAGCAACTGGCCGTCCGGGCGCGGGATCGCCCGCACCAAAGCAAGATCGTCGTTCGGGCCGCCGACTTTGCTGAGCAGCAGGCCGCGGTGTCGGGCGATGTCCTGCAGCGCCACCAGGGTTTCGAGGTCCAACGTCGCGCTGGCCAACACCGGCGTGCCGGGGTCGATCAGCGTATCGAACAGGCGCAGCTTGGCGCGACGGTAATCGGCTAGGGTGCCGTGGTAATCAAGGTGATCGCGGGTCAGGTTGGTAAACGCGGCAGCAGTGAAATGCAGCCCGTCGAGGCGGAACTGGTCGAGGCCGTGCGATGAAGCTTCGAGCGCCACATTGGTCACCCCATCGCACGCCAAGGCCGCCATGGTGGTGGCGAGGGTCACCGGATCGGGGGTGGTGAGGCCGGAGCCCCCGTCATGCCCGGGTGCGATGACGCCGAGCGTGCCGAGGCTGGCGGCGCGGCGGCCGGCATGCTGCCAAAGCTGGCGGGTAAACTCGGCGGTACTGGTCTTGCCGTTGGTGCCAGTGATCGCCACGATGGTTTCGGGCAGTTTGCCAGCGAGGCTGGCGGCGATCCGGGCAAGTGCGCGGCGCGGTTCGGGATCGATCAGCAGCGGACGCGGTGGCACACCATCGGGCCAGATCGTGCCGGGGGCCGCGAGCACGGCCGCCGCACCTTTGCTGACAGCGTCGGCAATGAAGCGTCGTCCGTCGACATGCACGCCCGCGACGGCCACGAACAACATGCCCGGTGTCACCAGACGGCTGTCGGCGGTCACACCCGTGTAGTCACCAGCGCGCGTGGCCAGATTTTCAGGGCCGCACAAGATTGTCACCCGGGGCCGACATCACTGCCTTCACCTCCCGCCGCAGCGGTGGCGCGGTCAAACGCGGACCAGGTTTGACGGGCGGTTGCACCGTCGGCTTAGGCGCACTCGCTGCGACAGCGGCCGCATAGCCATGGGTTGGCTGCAACGGGATCGCGAGTGCCGCCTTGATGGCGGCTTCGTTCTCGAGATCGGGCAGCATCCCCAACATCGGCGCCACCCGGGAGATCACCCGCCCGACAGCCGGCGCGATCACCCAGCCGGCCGTGGCGTAGCCGAAGGTTTTGGCATTGGCATGCGCCTCATCCAGCATCATGTAGACCGCATAGCGTGGGGCATTCATCGGGAAGACCGAGGTAAATGCCTGGATATTGACATGCTTCTTGTAGCCGCCCGGTCCGGCCTTTTCCGCCGTCCCGGTCTTGCCGCCGACGTAATAGCCGGGCACCTCGGCGGGTTTGCCGAACCCGTCGCTCACCACCAGGCGCATCAGCTTGCGCATGATGTCGGACACTTCCGGCCGCATCACCTGTTCGCCAGGCGGGATCGGCGCGTCCGGGCTGAGGGCGAGCAAGGTTGGCCTGACCAGCACCCCGTGATTGGCGATCGCGGAGGTGCCGCGAACCACATGCAAGGGGGTGACCGAAATACCGTGACCGAAGGCGATCGTGAGGGTCGAAATCTCCTTCCAGTTCGCCGCCGGCGGCGCCATCGGGCGGCGCACTTCGGGGAGTTCGAGCGGAATGCGGCTCAGCATACCGAGCTTCATGTGCCAGGCGCGCTGGCGCTCGGCGCCGACGGTCTGGGCGATCTTGGCCGCACCAATATTCGACGAATAGGCGATGACCTCGGGGAAATACAGCGGGCGGCGCTTGCCCTCGAAATCATTGATGGTGAAGCGGCCGATATGGATCGGGCCGGAGGCATCGAACACGTTCCAGAGATGGGCAGAGCCGGCATCGAGCGCCATGGCGGCGGTTTGCAGCTTGAAGGTGCTGCCCGGCTCGTACAGCCCGAAGCTTGCGCGATTAAAACGCTGCTCAGACGTCGCCCGGCCAAAGTCGTTGTTGTTGAAATCGGGCAGGTTCACCATGGCGAGGATTTCGCCGGTGCGCACATCCATCATGATGCCGCAACCGCCCAGCGCTGTGAAATCGGTGACCGCCTTCAGCAATTCGTCGCGCATCACCGCCTGGACGCGGACATCGATCGACAGCTTTAACGGTTCCGCGCTGGCGAGCAGCTGGTCGTTGAAATACTTCTCGATCCCGGCGACGCCCTTGCCATCGATATCGACACCGCCGAGCACCTGCGCGGCGACCGTGCCGAGCGGATAGCGACGCTGTTCGGTGCGCTGGAAGTCAACGCCCGGAATGCCCAGCGTGTTGATCGCCAGCATGTCGCGCGGGGTGATGCGGCGGGCAAGATAGACGAAGCGTTTGTCGGTCTTGGTCAGCTGCCGTTTGGTTTCAGCGGCATCGAGGCGCGGCAACACGGTGCGCAGCTTCGCCACCACCTGGTCGATGTCGTAGACAACCTTGGGGTCGGCAATCAGATCGGCCAGCGGCAGCGAAATCGCCAGTGGCTCGCCCCGTCGGTCGGTGATGGTGGCGCGCTGCGCCTTCATACCGAAATCCTGCGGACTGATCGGCGGCGCGGCGTTGATAGTCCCACCGATCAGGGTTGGCGGCAGCGGTTCGGGGTGGCGGATGGTCGCCACCGGCTTGGGCATAACCGGCATGACGATCGTGGCAAGGGCGAGTTTGACCACAAGCGCCACGAAGAACACCGTGAAGCCGCCAGCGAGCAGGACAATCCGGCCGCGCGAGGTTTCCAGCCCCTCGGCGCCACGCCGGCCAGGCGCGGTGGCGCGGGTGTTTTCCCGCCGGAAGACGCCGGCGCCCGCAGGGGCACCAAAGCGATGGGCAATACTGGACGGCTTTGGCGCTTCCGCCTTGCCGCGATCAGGCTCGCTCATCGACCACTCCCGCCATCATTGGGAAAACTCGGCGCCGGGGTTGTCGGCATTGGATTGCTGGTACGCGCCATACCAAGAGCGGAGGTGAAGGCGGGTGCAGCCCGCGCATCGGGAACCGGCCGGATAGAACTGGCTTGGTGGATGGCAGACTGGTTTTGTGACGGCTGGGGTACCGCGGGCGCCACAGATTGCGGCGTGGACGGCCGGCGTGGTGGCGTGGGCTGCGGGACCAGCGCGGTCGTCTGGATCGCGGGCTCAGGGGTCGGCTTGATAGGCTTGGGCACGGAGATCGGGAGCGGTGTTGCCAGGACCTGGGCAGGTTGTGGGGTCAGCGGTGCGGCGGCCGGTGTCCGTACAGGAGGCACCGCCGCCAGTTTTGGCGCGGTCGGGGCCGGTTCCACCTGGGTTACGAACAGCCCGACATCGGGCTCGGCGATCGGCTCGGGCACCGGATGCGGGGCGAGGTCAACCGGCGGTAAACGCCGTGCAAGTTCGGCCATGGTGCTGAACTGGGTGGGCGCAATCGGCCGCAGGGTCAGGTGCTGATCGGCGAGGCCTTGCAAACGGGTCGGGTCATTGAGCAGCTGATAATCGGCGCGCAGCATCCCGATGCGCGTCCTGGTATCGTCGGTGGCACGAACGATGGTGGCGATCTTGCGATCCAGCAACTGCGATTCGTGCTTGGACTGATACAAATAAAGTCCCGACACCATCGCAAGCACTGCGCAAATCAAGGTGAATGGGCGGATCATGACACGTTACCTGCAGCAGGGTCGGACGAAACGCATTCGAGCGCGCGCATCCGGGCACTGCGGGCGCGTGGATTGGCGCTGCATTCATCATCGCTGGGGCGAACGGCGCGCGCGGTGACGACCTTGAACCGGCTTGGGGCGGCGGCGACCATGCTGCGCGGATCGTGGCGTGATGGCGACGGGCGGCGACCACCCTGCTCGGTCATGAAATTCTTGATGAGCCGGTCTTCGAGGCTGTGGAACGAGACGACAACCAGGCGCCCACCGGGGGCCAGAAGGGTCGTCGCCTGATCCAGTGCCGCGCTGATTTCGCCCAACTCGTCATTCACCCGAATGCGCAGCGCCTGGAAGCTGCGGGTCGCGGGATGATGCCCGTTACGATCGGGGGGCAGCACCGAGCGGATGATCTCGGCGAGGCGCCCCGTCGTCAGGATCGGCGCCTGGGCACGGGCAGTGACGACGGCGCGGGCAATCCGGCGCGACGCCCGTTCCTCACCCAGCGTGTAAAGCGTGTCGGCGAGTTCGGCTTCGTCGAGGCCGTTGACCAGATCGGCCGCCGTTGGGCCGGTATGGTCCATCCGCATGTCGAGCGGGCCATCATGGCGGAAGGAAAACCCGCGCGCGGCCTGATCGATCTGGAACGACGACACCCCGAGATCGAGCACGATGCCGTCAAGCTGGCCTACCCCATGGCGTTCCAGCAACCCGACCATATCGCCGAAGCGACCATGGATCAGGTGCAGCCTGCCGGGGAATTCCGCCGCGAGCGCAGCACCACGGGTAATTGCATCGGGATCGCGGTCGATCGCCCACAGGCTGCATGCCACGCGCCCGAGAATGCCGCGCGCATAGCCGCCACCGCCAAAAGTGCCGTCAAGATAAACACCACCTTCACGCAGGGCGAGGGCCTCCAGAATTTCGGCAAGCAGGACTGGGATATGACCTTGGGCGCTGCTCATGCGCCGTGCCAATGCGGATTGCGCAGCTTGCGGCTGGTTGCCATTTCGGCCGCCCGGGCCCGGGCGAGCGCGAGTTTTTCGGCGGCGCCAGTTGTTGACCAAATCTCGAAATGATCACCCGAACTCAGGAATGTAACCGAGGTTTCCTTTTCCAGCCCGGCGAAAACGGCCAGCTTGAACGGAAGCACTATGCGACCTTCGCCATCAATATCGGCCCGCATCGCATCCGAGCTCATCAACTGGCGGATCGCGTCCGCGTCCTCCTTCATCTGGTAGAGTGAAGTTTCCTCGCGCACGTATTGGGCGAAGGCATCGGGCGACCAGCATTCGATGCAGCGCGCGGAATGCGACGGATAGAGCACGACCGACAAGGTTTCCCCCGTCGCGGCCTCACGCAGCGCAGTGCGGTAGGCAGCCGGGACCGCGACACGGCTCTTAGTGTCCTTTCGTCCCTCGAAGCTGCCAAAAAACTCGCCCATAGCCGTACGCTACGCCTCCACCGACGGGCGAATTTAGCGTATTTTCCGGGGGAGTCCATGGGAATTTGCCCCACTTTGCCGTTATTTCCCGCCACCGAAGGACACGGTGCTCCAACTCCTGGGGAAAGCCAAGCGGAGTCAGCCGCTTAGCCCGGGAGGGGACTAGCGGGCTTATCCAAAAAAAATTAACGAATTGCCAGACGGCCTGTAAGCCGGGTTCTGTCCGCTCTTGCTTACGCAAAAACGAGACGACCATTCCTCTGCGACGCGCATCACTGCGCGCCTGACGCGACCAACCCGGGTGACGGAGCGGAAACGCCCCTGCGTCAACGCGTTAGCGCCTCGCCGGCCACCCCTATTCGGTCTTGCTCCCGGTGGGGTTTACCCTGCCGCCCCTGTTGCCAGGGGCGCGGTGCGCTCTTACCGCACCGTTTCACCCTTGCCTGCGGGGCCTAAACCACGCCGGCGGTTTATTTTCTGTGGCACTTTCCCTGAGGTCACCCTCGCCGGCCGTTAGCCGGCACCGTATTCCCGTGGAGCCCGGACTTTCCTCCAGCGGAGTTGCCCCCGCCAGCGGTCGTCCGGCCGTCTGGCTCGCAGTGCATGCGCCCGGGCGGGTAGCCCGTCAACCTGTGCCGCGCCCACCCCGTCAACCGGCACCGCACAGCCTGGCGACCGCGACCAGTCGCGCGATGGTGCCGGAATCGGCTTGCCCGTTCACGGTTTCCGGCCGCCAATGGCGCTGAAAGGCGCGTAAAACCTGGGACAGCGCCGGATCGAGCGCACCTTCCGGGGCGATCCGATATCCGATCACCGCGAGGGTGGCCCGCACATCGCGCACCACGCGGGCATCGCGCACGATGCCGGTAATGCCAAGATCGGGGGTTCCCTCCGGCCACAGGCCAACCCCCGCCTCGGCGAGGCCGCGCCAATCGAATTTCTCACCCGGATCGTCCTTGCGATCGGGCGAAATATCGCTATGGCCAACAATATCGCGCGCCGCGATCGTATGGCGCGACAGGATATCGAGGCAGAGATCGCATACCACCGCCATTTGCAGGACCGGGAAATTCGGGTAGCCATGCGAATGGCCGGGATTGGCGATTTCAATGCCGATCGAGCGATCATTGAGGTGGGTGTGGCCGCGCCAGAACGATGGTCCGGCGTGCCAGGCGCGGCGGATTTCCGGCACCAGACGCCAGACTACCCCATCCAGATCGACCATATAGTGGCTCGACACCTTGGCTGCAGGGTCCCGCAGCCGGGTGAGCGCATCGGCGGCACTGGTCATACCGGTATAGTGGATTACCAGCGTGTCGATCGGGGTACCGTCCGGACGCGCATCGTGATTGGGGCTTGCCGCGTCCCGCAAGTCGAAGTTCACAGCCCACGCTCCCGCTTGATGCGGTCCCAGGCGGCATTGATGCGCGCGACCTTTTCGCCAGCACTGCGGATGAAAGCTTCCGGCACGCCGCGGCTGGCGAGACTATCTGGATGGTGTTCCCGCATCAGGCGCTTCCAGGTGGCGCGCAATTCATCGGGCCGGAGATCGCGGCTGACGCCGAGCACCGCATAGGGGTCTTCGCCGTCATCGGCGCGTCTTCCGGCCGAGGCACCCCGGGCACGATCCCAAGATGGCTCCCCAAGGGCGAAAGCGACATGGACCTCGCGCAGGAAAGCATCTTCGGTGCGATTGATCGGCGCATCGGCGCGCGCGATGGAGAACAGCGCCGAGAGCACGTCTTCCAGGACAAAAGGGTTATCCGCGAACACCAGTCCCATGCGGCTGGCATAGGGCAGGAACGGCTCGGTACCGTCGCGGGCCTGATCGAACAGGCGGCCGACATCACCCTCCGACCCGGGCGGCACGCGGAAATGGCGCTTGAAGGCGTCGATTTCGGCGCGATTGACCGACCCATCGCATTTGGCGAGCCGTGCGGCCAGGACGACCACGCCGAGGGCAAAGACCTGATCCCGCTGCTGCGGTGGTGCCCCGATGCGGGGATTGCCGCCGGTGAACTGGAATTTGGTGAAGCCAGCGCCGATCCCACCATTCTCCGCTGCATGGCCAAGCGCTGCCCCGACCATGGCGCCCAACGGGCCGCCCATGGCGAACCCTGCCATCGCACCGACGATTTTGCCCCACACTGCTTATGCGATCCTGCCATTCTACCTGGGATGTCTCTATCACGCAGAAGTTAGCGAAGCCAAAACGTCGCGGCTTGCCGTGGGCAGACTTGCCTCGCATTCTTAGGGCATATTTTTTCCACCTGGGGTGAATGATGGCTGACTGGCAGTTCTGGATTGATCGCGGCGGCACCTTCACCGACATCGTTGCACGCGACCCGGATGGACGGTTATCGACCCATAAGCTGCTCAGTGAAAATCCGGAGCGCTATCGCGATGCCGCGATTGCCGGGATCAAGCGGGTGCTCGGCGTCGCGCCCGATGCGCCGATCCCGCCTGGGCTGATCGATTGCGTAAAAATGGGCACCACTGTTGCCACCAATGCCTTGCTGGAACGCAAGGGCGAGCGGACCCTGCTGGTGGTCAACAAGGGCTTCGCCGATATGCTGCGGATCGGCAATCAGGCCCGGCCGCGTCTGTTCGATCTGAAGGTCGTGCTGCCCAGTCTGCTTTACGAGGATGTCGTCGAAATCACCGGGCGGGTGGGCGTTGATGGCGGGGAGATGGAAAGCCTGGACGAAAGCGCCGCCCGTGCCGCCTTCGTCGCCGCCCGCGAAAAGGGCATCGGTGCGGTCGCCATCGTGCTGATGCATGCCTGGAAATACCCAGCGATGGAGCAGCGACTGGCCGAACTGGCGCGCGACGCCGGCTTCGCCCAGGTTTCCGCAAGCCACGCGACATCCCCCCTGCTGCGCATCGTGCCGCGCGGCGATACCACCGTGGTTGACGCTTATCTGTCGCCGATCCTGCGCCGCTATGTCGATCAGGTGGCGTCCGAGCTTGATGGCGTCAGGCTTTATTTCATGCAGTCGAGCGGCGGTCTCGCCGAAGCCCGCCACTTCCAGGGCAAGGACGCGATCCTGTCGGGCCCTGCCGGCGGCATTGTCGGCGCCGCCCGCACCGCCGGGATGGCGGGGTTTAACCGCATCATCGGGTTCGACATGGGCGGCACATCCACCGACGTCGCGCTTTACGATGGCGGGTTCGAGCGCGCTTTCGAAACTGCGGTTGCCGGCGTGCGGATGCGGGCACCGATGATGGCGATCAACACCGTCGCCGCCGGTGGTGGCTCGATCCTGCATTTCGACGGCGCGCGGCTGCGGGTCGGTCCTGACAGCGCCGGTGCCAATCCCGGGCCGGCGGGCTATCGGCGAGGCGGGCCGCTCACCGTGACCGACGCCAATATCCTGGTGGGCAAGATCGTCCCGGCGCATTTCCCGGCAATTTTCGGCCCGAATGGCGATGAGAGCCTCGATGCCGACGTGGTCGCGGCGAAATTCGCCATTCTCGCGGGTGAGGTCGAGGCAGTCACCGGGCACGCCCAGGACAAGCGCGACGTCGCAGAAGGCTTCCTGCGCATCGCGGTCGCCAACATGGCCAACGCGATCAAGCAGGTCAGCGTGCAAAAGGGCCATGACATCAGCGCCTTCGCCCTGCAATGCTTCGGCGGCGCGGGCGGCCAGCACGCTTGCCTGGTCGCCGATGAACTCGGCATGCAGACCGTGTTCATCCACCCGTTCGCCGGGGTGCTGTCGGCCTATGGCATGGGTCTCGCCGATCAGAGCGTGATGCGCGAACAGGCGGTCGAAACCCCGTTGAGCGAAGCCGCCCTGCCCGCCTTGCGCGATGTCGCCGACCGGCTCGCGGAAGCCGCCACCGCAGATTTGCGCCGCCAGGGTGCCGAGATCGCCACGCCCCTGCTCACCCGCAAGCTGCATCTGCGCTACGCCGGCACCGAGGCCGCGTTGATCATCGACCTCACCGACCACGCCGAGATTGTCGCCGCCTTCACCGCCGCCCATCGCGCCCGGTTCGGCTTTGCCACCCCCGATCGTGCGCTGGTGGTCGAAACCGTGGCAGTCGAAGCGGTTGCTCCCGGCGAGACAATCATCGAGGCCACGCTTGCCGCCCGCCAGTCCGGCACGCCACAACCGGTTGATCAAATCCACATCTGGAGTGGCGGCGCCGATCACCCGACGCCGGTATTCGATCGCACCGAACTTTTGGCCGGTGACCGCATCCCAGGCCCGGCGCTGATCCGCGAAGCCAATGCGACCACGGTCGTCGAACCCGGCTGGACCGCTGAAGTGACCGCGTTGAACCACATGATCCTGCGCCGCACCGCGGCCCGGCCGACCCTGTTTGCATCCGGCACCGACCGCGCCGACCCGGTGCTTTTGGAATTGTTCAACAATCTGTTCATGAACGTCGCCGAGCAGACCGGGGCAGTGCTGCAGAACACCTCGCAAAGCGTCAACATCAAGGAACGCCTGGATTTTTCCTGCGCGATTTTCGATGGCAGCGGTGCGCTGGTGGCCAATGCCCCACATGTGCCTGTTCACCTTGGGGCAATGGGCGAGAGCGTGCGTACGGTGTTGCAAGCCCGCGGCAAAACTTTGCGGCCAGGCGACGTGGTGGCGCTCAACAACCCCTATAATGGTGGCACCCATCTGCCGGATGTGACGGTGATCACCCCGGTTTTCGATGAGGCTGGCAGCGAGATCCTGTTCTTCGTCGGCAGTCGCGGCCACCACGCCGATATCGGCGGCATCACCCCAGGCTCGACCCCGCCAGCATCGCACACGCTGGAAGAAGAGGGCGTGGTGATCGACGATTTCCTGCTGGTCGAACATGGACATCTGCGCGAAGCCGAATTCCGCGCCGTGCTGGCGGCGGCCAAATACCCAGCGCGCAGCCCGGATGTGAACGTCGCCGACATCAAGGCCCAGGTCGCGGCCAATGAAAAAGGAGTACAGGAATTACAGCGCGTGGTCGGCCGCTATGGCTGGGACATGGTGCGCGCCTATATGCGCCACGTGATGGACAACGCCGAAGAAAGCGTCCGGCAGGTGATATCGCGCATCGGCGATGGCCACTTCGACTACACCATGGACGATGGCGCGCCACTGCGGGTGGTGGTCAAGGTCGATCATGCCAAGCGCAGCGCCGTGGTCGACTTCACCGGCACCGGGGCGCAGCGCGGCAACAACTTCAACGCACCTCCGGCAGTTACCCGCGCTGCGGTGCTTTATGTGTTCCGGTGTTTGGTCGGCACCGATATTCCGCTCAACGATGGCTGCCTCAAGCCGATCAAGATCATTATCCCGCCCGGCACCTTCCTATCGCCATTACCGGGTGCGGCCGTGGTGGCCGGCAACACCGAGGTCAGCCAGGCGACATGCAATGCGTTATTCGGGGCGTTGGGCGCGCTCGCCTGCAGCCAGGCGACGATGAACAACTTCCTGTTCGGCGATGCCACGCGACAATATTATGAAACCATCTGCGGCGGCACCGGCGCGGGGCCAGATTTTGACGGCACTGATGCGGTGCAAACCCATATGACCAACACGCGGATGACCGATCCGGAGATCCTCGAACTGCGCTATCCGGTGGTGCAGGAAGAATTTTCGATCCGGCGCGGGTCGGGCGGGTTGGGCAAGTTCCATGGTGGCAATGGGTCGCGGCGGCGGATCCGGTTCCTGGAACCGATGACGGCGGTCATTGTGTCCTCGCGGCGCAACATCGCGCCTTTTGGCCTTGCGGGCGGCGCCGATGGGTCCGCTGGACGGCAATGGGTGGAACGCGCGGACGGCGCGACCCACGTTCTGACCGGCACCGATCAGGCCGAGTTGCGACCAGGTGATTGCTTCGTGATCGAAACCCCCGGCGGCGGGGGCTATGGTGCCAGCTAGCGACAGGCGTTGCCTTACCGGACCTGTGGGACCAAATACCACGTCATGGCCGACCTAACTGCAATCCAATCCGCCGATCTGACCGCCGCCCGCGCCGTGCTGGACGCCGAAGCTGCCGGGATTTCGGCCCTGTCGCGCACGCTTGATCGCGGCTTCAGCGCGGCAGTCGATGTGTTGCTGGCCATTGCTGGCCGCGTGGTCGTGTCGGGGATGGGCAAGTCCGGCCATGTCGCCCGCAAGATTGCCGCCACCTTTGCCTCAACCGGCACCACCGCGCTTTACGTGCATCCGGCCGAGGCGTCGCATGGCGATCTCGGGATGATTGCCGAGGGCGATGCCATCCTGGCACTGTCCAACTCGGGGGAAACCGCCGAGCTCGCGGATTTGATCGGCTATGCGCGCCGCTTCGGCATCAAGTTGATCGCCATTACCGCCGGGGCCACCAGCAGCCTCGCCCAGGCCGCCGATGTGGCGCTGATCCTGCCCGACGCGGCGGAAGCCTGCCCGATGGGGCTTGCGCCCACCACCAGCACCACGATGCAAATGGCGCTCGGCGATGCATTGGCGGTGGCATTGCTGACGCGGCGCGGCTTCGGTCCCACCGATTTCCGCCGCTTCCACCCGGGCGGCAAGCTTGGCGCGCGGCTGCGGCGGACCCGCGACCTGATGCATACCGGCGATGAGATTCCGCTGGCGCCAACCGCGACCGCGATGGCCGACGCGCTGGTGCTGATGACCGAAAAACGCTTTGGCTGCCTGGGGGTTATCGATGCGGACGGCGCGCTGGTCGGCATTCTGACCGATGGCGATCTACGCCGGGCCATGGCACCCGACCTGCTGACCCGCAGCTTGGGCGCGGTGATGAACACCAGCCCACGCAGCATCGGCCCAGACGCGCTGGCCGCTGAGGCATTGCATGCGATGAACACCGCCAGCAGCCCATTTACCACCTTGTTCGTGGTCGATGCGGCGCGCCGCCCGCTCGGCATTCTGCATATCCACGACCTGCTGCGCGCTGGATTGGCCTGAATGTCGGAATTGGGTTCACCCTATCCAGGCCCTGACCGTTATCCAGGCCCCGACCGTCATCCAGGCCCTGACCGTCGTGGCGCCCATTTTCTGCGGGTCCGTCGCGCCGCGCCCAGCACCGCGCAGGCGTTGCGCCGCCGCTGGCTCATCGGCTTGGCCAAGGGCGCGCTGCCGGTCGCGGCACTGGGCCTGCTGGCACTGCTGACCCTGTGGCCGGAATTGACTGGCGATCTTGACCGCGCCCGCATCAGCTACCGCCGCCAGACCGTCGTGCAGGATGGCGGCACCCTGCGTAACCCGAGCTATACCGGCTTCGATGAAAACGGCAGCCCGTTCACCATCACCGCGATCTCCGCCCGCCAGATCATGGCCGGGCCACAACTGCCGGGCCGAACCGTGCTCACCGCACCGGCTGGCGATATTCAACTGGTCGGCGGTGCCTGGTTGATGGCGAAGTCCGATCATGGGGTCTATATGCAACGGGATGGGCAGTTGGACCTGTTTGGCGAGGTCAGCTTGTACCGGGATGATGGCATTGAAATGCAAACCAGCGCCGTGACGATTGATCTCAAAGCTGCCGCGATGATCGGGCCCGAACAAGTGCATGTCCGCGGTCCGTTCGGCACACTCGACGCGCAAGGCTTTAGCGTCAGCGATCGCGGTATGGTGCTGCATTTCACCGGGCCGGGCCGCTTGGTGCTGGATGGAGCGGGGCGATGATGCGGGCTTTGGCGATGATGATTTTTGCGACGGCCGCGCTGGCACAGCAGGCAGCAGCGCAGCCGATCGATCTGACCAAGGGCGGCGCGATCGAGCTGACTTGGCGCGACGAGTGGGAAATTCGCGATCAGGAAAAAACTGCGACCGTCACCGGTGATGCACGGGCGGTGCGCGGCAATGTGACGGTGCTCGCCGACAAGCTGGTGGCGCATTACCGCAAGAAAGTCGGCAACACGGGCGAAGCGGCGACCGGCGGCAACGAAATTTACCGCCTTGAAGCGCATGGCCATGTCCGGATCGTTACCGCCACCGACGAAGCGGTTGGCGATGCGGCAGTGTACGACATTGATCAGGCAGTGCTGGTGATGACCGGGACGGCATTGCGGCTGACCACCCCGCAGCAGGTTCTGACCGCACGCGACAGCCTCGAATACTGGTCCGAGAAGCGCATGGCGGTGGCGCGCGGGGCAGCGGTGGTGACAACCGCCGATGGCCGCCGGATCGCCGCCGACACTTTGGTGGGCTATACCGCGCCGCCGAAATCGGATCGCGCGGCGACACCCCAGACTGATGCGCTGGCCGCATCGGGAGCACTCGAACGCGTCGAGGCCTATGGTAATGTCGAGGTTCGCACTGCGGCCGATAATGGCCGCGCCGATCGCGGACTTTATATCGCGGCACTGGATTCCGCCTGGCTGCTGGGCAATGTCCGCCTTTCAGCCGGCAACGGCATGCAGATGAAAGTCGACGCGGCTGTTGCTAACAAGAAGACCGGCATCTTCCGTACCGTCAACCTGCCGGGCAACCGGGCGCAGGGCATGATCCCGCCGAGCGTTGGCAAACCACCTCCGGTTGCGGCGCCGGCGCCGCTTGACAAGCCAAAACGGTGAACGATTCCAGTGCAATGCCCCAAACTGACGGCCTCACAGCCACCAGTGTTGGCAAGACCTACCGTAAACGACCGGTCGTAAGGAACGTTTCATTGACCTTGCGACGCGGTGAAGCTGTGGGCCTGCTCGGCCCCAACGGCGCCGGCAAGACCACAACCTTCTACATGATCGTCGGTCTGGTGCGGCCAGATACTGGCGCAATCACGCTTGACGGGCACGATATTACCGGGCTGCCAATGTATCGGCGCGCCCGGCTCGGTATTGGTTATCTGCCGCAGGAAGCCAGCGTGTTTCGTGGCCTGAATGTCGAACAGAACATCATGGCAGCCCTTGAAGTGGTCGAACCCGAACGCGACCGACGGGACCAGATACTCGACGAACTACTCGGCGAGTTCGGCATCCGCCATTTGCGCCGAACCCCGTCGCTAGCCTTGTCGGGCGGGGAACGCCGCCGGGTGGAAATTGCCCGGGCCCTGGCGTCCCAGCCGAGCTATATACTGCTGGATGAGCCGTTGGCCGGCATTGATCCGATCGCGGTGGGTGAAATTCGCGATCTGGTGTCGCATCTGAAGGATCGCGGCATTGGCGTGCTGATCACCGACCATAATGTGCGTGAAACCCTTGAAATCATTGATCGTGCCTACATCATGCATGAAGGCCGGGTGCTGATGGAAGGCACTCCGGAGGAAGTTGTGGCAGATCAGGACGTGCGCCGTTTCTATCTGGGGGAGCGCTTCAGCCGATAAATTCGCATCGGCCGGTTCACTTAGCACGATTCTTGCTTGCATCTTTTGTCCGGGCGCGCTGTTCTCTCCCGCAGGTGGGTTCTACCACTTTTCGTGCAATCGGTGAGTCCAGAATTTATGGCGATCGGCCCCCGGCTCGACCTACGGCAGTCCCAATCGCTGGTGATGACGCCACTGTTGCGCCAGGCAATCCAATTGTTGCAATTTAATAATATTGAGGTCACAGCCTTTGTCGAGGAGGAGCTCGAGCGCAATCCACTGCTCGAACGGGACGAAGGCTTTGATGCACCGATCGGCGAACGCCCGGACCGCGATCAACGACTTGAGTCGACCGCGTCATCGGAAAACCAAGCCGAGTCCTCCTGGGATGAGGGTGGGGCAACCCGCGATTCTGCGGATGCGGCGTCGGCGGAAACCCTGTCGAGCAGCCAGGATTCCCCACTCGATGCCGACGCGGCTGAATCCTACGATCCCGGGGGCGCTGGCGATGGCGTCAGCGCCCCCGGAGGCAACCAGTCATTCGACGACGATGATCGCAGCATCGACGACTTTGCCGAGAAGGCAACAACGCTGCGAGAACATCTCGGCGAGCAGCTGCGGCTGTCGTTCAACGATCCGGCTGAACGCCTGATCGGCGCCTATCTGATCGCGCTGCTCGATCCGAGCGGGCGACTTTCTGCCGCACCCGCGGACTTGGCGAAGGCATTGGGCACCTCGCTTGAAGCCGTCGAGGCCGTGCGTACCAAGATGATGCGGTTTGATCCAACCGGTATGTTCGCCCGCGATCTGCGCGAATGCCTCGCGGCCCAGCTCGCGGAGAAAAACCGGCTCGACCCGGCGATGATGGCTATGCTCGACAATCTCGACATGCTGGCCAAGCGCGACCTGAAAGGGTTGATGGTGGTGTGCGGCGTCGATGGCGCCGATATCGCCGACATGATCGCCGAAATCCGTCGGCTCGACCCGAAACCCGGCGCGACCTGGGATGCGACCCCGCCCGCGCCGGTCATCCCCGATGTGCTGATGCGGCCGTCACCGTCCGAGGAAGGCGGCTGGTTGCTGGAGCTGAACCCAGAAACCATGCCACGGGTGCTGGTCAATCAGGGCTTCACCGCCCAGGTGCTGACCCGCGCCGGTAAGGGTGGCAGCAAGGATGATAAGAATTTCCTCGCCGAAAAACTCCATACCGCGACATGGCTGGTTAAATCGCTGCAGCAACGCGCCAACACCATCCTGAAGGTGTCCGCCGAGATCGTCCGCCGCCAGGATGCCTTCTTCCGCCACGGTGTCAGCCAGCTCAGACCGCTGATATTGCGCGATATTTCTGAAGCGGTGGAATTGCACGAAAGCACCGTGAGCCGGGTGACTTCGAATAAATACATCGCCACGCCGCGCGGCATCTTCGAGCTGAAGTATTTCTTTACCACCGCGGTCGCCAGCAATTCGGGCGGGGAAAGCCACAGCGCAGAAGCAATTCGCCAGCGCATCAAAACGATGGTGGCGGCGGAAGATCCCATTAATATTCTGTCAGATGACGCAATCGTAACCACCCTGCGGAAGGAAGGCGTGGACATTGCCCGCCGGACCGTGGCCAAATACCGGGATGCGCTGCATATCCCAAGTTCGGTGCAGCGCAAACGGGAGAAGGCCTTACCGGCATAAGGGTGCCGGTCGGCGGTCCCGAACGCGTAAATGGGGAGTTTCCCATGCAGATCACGGTCTCGGGTAAACAGGTTGAATTGTCGGACGCATTGCGGACCCGCGTCGAACACCAACTCACCACGATCACAGCGAAATATTTCTCCCACGCCCAGGAGGCCCAGGTCACGTTTGGACGGGCGCGAAGTTTTTTCACCTGCGACATCAGCGTCCATGCCGGCCGTGGCCTGACTTTGCGATCCGAAGGTGAAGCAGCCGACGCCCATGGCGCGCTCGACGATGCGGCCGAACACATCGCCAAGCGACTGCGGCGCTATCGACGCCGGGTGAACGATCATTCCCGCGACCAGGCCAATCGCGCCCGTCCCCAGGCAGCGCGCCAGTACACGCTGCGCCAGGAAGACGATGGCGATGTCGCTGAGGCCGACGGTGCCGATGGTAGCACGGTGCTCGATCACGCCACTTACGCGACCGTGGTCGCCGAAGTCGCCGCCGAAATATTGATCCTGTCAGTCGGGGATGCGGTGATGCGAATGGATCTCGCCGATGTTCCGGTGCTGATGTTTCGCAACACCGCGAGCGGTGAATTGAACGTGGTCTATCGCCGCAGCGACGGCAATATCGGCTGGATTGACCCAGCTTCCGCCACCTGAGCGAAGCAGGGCGGACCGTCGCAGGAGATCGCAAATTCCGCCCTGTTGCCCTGATCGCCATCACACCCGATATAGTGGGAGAAATCACAAGCAAGACATCGATAGGCGATATGGCGAAAAACGACTGGGAAATCCCGAGTAACCTGCAACCCGACCCAACCGACTACGCCTACGACCTCGAAGGGGCGTTGCGTGCGGTGGTTGGCCTGCGGGCAAACGTGCCTGCCGATGCGTTCACTGCCAACACACTCGGCACCGAACGGGTGGGCAATGGCGTCGTGATCCGCGCCGACGGGCTGGTGCTGACCATCGGCTATCTGATCACCGAAGCCGAAACCGTGTGGCTGATCACCCATGATGGCAGGGCGGTACAGGGCCATGCGCTGGCGTTCGACCAGAATAGCGGCTTTGGTCTGGTGCAGGCGCTGGGCCGGCTTGATGTGCCGGTCATGGAAATGGGCGATTCCGACGCACTCGAAATCGGCGCCGAAGCGGTTTTGGCCGCTGGTGGCGGACGCGAACATGCGATCGAAACCCGGGTGCTCGGGCGCCAGGAATTTGCCGGCTACTGGGAATACTTGCTCGACAACGCAATTTTCACCGCCCCCGCCCATCCGTTCTGGTCCGGTTCGGCGCTGATCGGGCGCGACGGCAAGCTACTCGGCATTGGCTCGTTGATATTGCAGCAAGGCGATGGCAAGCGGCGGATGGACATGAACATGGTGGTGCCGATCGCCTATCTGCGCCCGGTGCTCGATGATCTGCTCGCGCATGGTCGCCTGCCGCGACCGGCGCGCCCGTGGCTGGGGCTGTACGCGCTGGAAAACGACGGCGGCGTGGTGGTCGGCGGGGTATCCGAGCGTGGTCCGGCCGCCAAGGCCGGCATCCAGCAGGGTGATCGCATTATCGCCGTCGGCGACGAGGAAGTCGGCGACCTCGCCGGGTTGTGGCGCAAGCTGTGGGCCAGCGGTCCAGCGGGGGCGCCAGTGCTGCTGCGGGTGTCGCGCGATGGCAGCGAAATGGCTGTGCGCATCACCTCGACCGACCGCACCTCGTTGTTCCGGGCGCCACGTCTGCACTGAAAGCGCCGGGCGGCATTCCATTATCAGAGAATTGGATCATCATTCGTTCAATCGGCTTCGATTGGACGGATAAAGATGATCGTGAGAACAAGACTCTAGAGTGTGACGACCGCCAACAGCCGCGCCGCCGCCGCCGCCGCGTCCGCCACTGACAGCGACGCCATATCCGCGGTCGTCCCTACGGCAGAAGCCGCAAATCGCCCGGCGGGCGCGTATTCGGTGACCGAGGTCGGGCCGAACAGGCCAAGCGTCGGTACGCCGGTTGCAGCCGAGATATGCATCAGGCCGGAATCATTGCCGATAAAAATTCGCACTCGCCCTAGGCAGGCGGCCGCTTCAGACAAGGTCAGCGTGCCGCATAAATCAACCGCATCCGGCAGCCGATCCAGCACCGCCTGGGCGCCCACGCGTTCATGCGCACCCGGTCCGGCAAAGATCACCGGTCGGGCACCAGGCAGCAATTCGTCGCGCAAAACCTTGAACAGGGCCACGAAATTCTCCGCTGGCCAGATTTTTCCGCTCCAGTTCGCCGTCGGTCCAAGACCGATCCACGGCCCATCGCCTGGCAGCAACTGCGCGGCACGGGCGCGATCGGCGGCACTGGTCCAGGTCACCGGCAGCGGCGGTGGGGCAACTGGCAGGATGGCGGCAATCTGATCGGTCTTGTGCCCCGGCGACTTACGCATGATCGCGCGCCGCCGGGTCGGAACCAGCCAGGCGAGAGCGGAGGCACGGATATCAACCACCAGATCCCAGCCGGTCAGAACCGTTTTTGCCCACAGCCCGAGCCAGTGCCGTCCATAGCGGCGCTTGTCGAACACGATCAGCCGCTCGAGTTGCGGCATATGCGCGAACAAACCCGCCGCCACCGGCCCGCAGGCGACAGTAAACCGCGCCTCGGGATAGCGCCGCATCAAATGGTCGAGCAATCCGGTTGACAGGACCGCATCGCCGATACGACTCGATGTTACAAACAAGATACGCATACACCTTGGCTAGCACGTCCTTGGACGTTTTGCGTGTGGGGTGTAGAGCGCGGCCTGGCACGTACAGCGCGCCCGGGTTATTCGGAGTTTCGAGCCATGTGCGGCATAGCAGGGATCATGACGCGGAACGGCCGGCCGCCGCAGGGCGGCGCGATCGCGCGCCTGCTCGCCGCCCTCGCCCATCGCGGACCGGACGGGCATGGCCAGGTGGTGCGCGACAACGTCGCCCTGCTGCAAACTAGGCTCGCGATCATCGACCTCGCGACCGGGGACCAGCCGATGTTTACCCCAAACGGCACCGCGTTGGTTGCCAATGGCGAGATCTACAACAATCTCGACCTACGCGCCGCGATGACCGATACGCCCTTCGTCACCCGATCGGATTGCGAGGTGCCGCTGTTTCTCTTTGAAGCCGAAGGGATTGGCTTCGCTGAACGCCTGCGCGGCATGTTTGCGATTGCCATCCACGACCGGGCGGCGCGGCGGCTGGTGCTGGCGCGCGACCCGTTCGGCATCAAGCCGCTCTACTATTGCGCGACAGACACCGCGTTTGCTTTTGCCTCCGAGCCACAGGCGCTGATCGCGGCAGGCTTTGTGCGCGCCGACATCAATCCGGCCGCCCGCAACGAACTGCTGCAACTCAAATTCTCGACCGGGGCTGCGACGATTTTTCCGGGCATCAACCGCGTGCTGCCCGGCGAAACCCTGGTGATCGAGGATGGCGTGATCGTGGCCCGCCGCCAGCACGCCGCCCTGCCGGCCGGAGGGCCGACGCGGCCCGGCACGACAGGCCAACTGGAAACCGCGCTGCTGGATAGTGTTTCGATTCATCTGCGGTCCGACGTGCCCTTTGGCCTGTTCCTGTCGGGCGGCATCGACAGCGCCAGCGTGCTGGCCTTGATGCGGCGCGCCACCGGCCAAAAGGTCCATGCCATCACCTGTGGCTGGGCCGATGGGATCGGGGTCGATGAAACCGCCGAGGCCGCACGCCTTGCCGCCGCGATGGGGGCCGATTGCCATCGCGTGGAAATGGGCCCGGCGGATTTCTGGAGCCTCGCGCCCCGGATCGCGGCCGCCATTGATGACCCGACCGCCGACGCGGCCGTGCTGCCAACCTGGATGCTCGGCCGTGCCGCCCGCGCCCAGGGTTTGAAGGTGACGTTGTGCGGCGAGGGCGCGGATGAATTGTTCGGCGGCTACAGCCGCTACCGCAAGCGCCGCCCACCGCTGTCCTGGATCAGCCGCAAGCCGCGGAGTTCGGGCGTGTTTGGCGATCCGGCCGCCCTTGCCGGATGGCGCGACGGGATAGACGCGCTCGAAGCCGGCGCGGCCGCAGACCGCAGTCCGGTGCAGGCCGCACAAGCCATCGATATTGCCGAATGGTTGCCCAATGATCTGCTCACCAAGCTCGATCGTTGCCTGATGGCGCATGGGGTGGAAGGACGCACCCCGTTTCTCGACCCGGTCGTCGCCAATTTCGCCTTTCGTTTGCCGGACGCCCAAAAAATCGGATGGCGCTTTGGCAAGGTCGTGTTGCGTGACTGGCTGGCAAAGGCGTTCCCGGAAGCGGGTGCCTATGCCCGCAAGAAAGGCTTCAAGCCGCCGGTTGGCGCCTGGATGCAGGCCAGGAGCGATGAACTCGGCACCCTGGTCGCGGCTCAGCCCGGGATTGCCGCCTGCCTGCCGGCAAGTCTGGTGCGGGCAAGCTTCGCCGAGGCTGCCGCCAAATCGCAACCGGCCTGGAGCCTACTGTTTTATGCGCTTTGGCATAGCCATCACGTGATCGGCATTCCCGCCGATGGCGATATCGCGGCGACCCTCGTGGATGCCGGGCGAGCGGGATAGCCGACGATGCAAAAAATCTCGACCTGGCTGGTGCCGCTGCTGGCGCTGCTGCTGATCCGCGCTACTGGCAGTTTTCAGCTTGCCGCGCCGGCGGCCTTCGGCACCGCACTCACAGCTCAGCTTGGCCTGAGCCATGCCGAAATTGGCATGCTGATGGGTGCGTTCATGTTGCCGGGCATTTTTGTCACCGTGGCGGCTGGATTGCTGGCCAGTCGGATCGGCGACCGTAAGGTATTGCTGGGCGGGATGGCCTTGATGGCGGCCGGCACTGCGGCATGCGCGGTGGCGAGCGGCCTGCCCGGTTTGCTGGCCGGGCGGATGATATCGGGCATTGGCGGCGTGGCGATGCTGATGCTGGTCTTGAAAATGACTGCCGATCGCTTTGCCGGGCCGATGCTGTCAACCGCGACGAGTGTGGTGATCGTGTCCTGGCCGACCGGCTTTGCGCTCAGCCTGGTGGTTCTCGGCCCGCTGGCGGTCAATACCGATGTCGCCACGCTGTTCCTGCTGTCGGGCGCGCCGGCACTGGTGGCGATCGGACTGATCGGGCTGGTCGGCCACGCCAAGCCGGCACCGATGGCGATCGTGGGAGCAAGATCGTCGGTCGGGTGGCAAATGATCCTCGCTGCGGCGCTCAGTTGGTCAGCGCTCAACGCCGCAACAGCGGTTATGGCGGGGTTTCTGCAAACCTACCTGATCGAAACCGGACATGATCCCGCCGCCGCCGCCAGCCAGGCAAGCTTGAGTTCATGGTGCTTCGCCGCCGCAACGCCGTTCGGCGGACTGATCGCCGACCGGCTGATTGGGCGCAAGGCCGCAGTGGTGGTCGGCATCCTGCTGACCACGGCGGGCTTCCTGGCCATTCCGCTAACCGGCGGTCATGCCTTGGCGCTTGGGGCGCTCGGGCTTGCGTTCGCGCTGATACCAGGCGCCATCACCGCCCAGGTTGGCGCGGCCACTCCCCCGGCCGCGCGGGCGTTGGTGTTTGGCTGGTACAGCGCCGCGTCTTACCTGGGGCTGACGATTGCGCCGTGGATCGCCGGCGGATTGCACGATCTGACCGATGATGCCCGGGCGCCGATCTGGTTTGGTGCAGCGGTGACCTTGGCAATGCTGGCACCTTATAGCTGGTTTCTGCGTCGGATCAGCCGGGGCTAGATCATCGGACGAGCCGTGTCTCGCCCTAGAGTCTTGTTTTCACGATCATCTTTATCCGCCCATTCGAAGCCGACTGGGCGAATGATGATCTAAGCGCCCTGCCCCAGATAAACCAAATCGGCAACGTCGGCGACTTCCACCGCCAAAATCCGCCAGCAATCCACCACGATCTTCCCCCCCCGAAACGCCGCAACCGGCAAATCCCGAAACGCCCGCGCCGGCGTCGCGATCACCACCAATTCGGCCGCCATCACCGCCGCCGCCGCGCTGCCAAAGGCTGTCACCGCATCCCCCAACTCCGCGCCTGCCGCGTCCAAAGCCTCCGGGTCCGCAATCAACACCCGATGCCCAGCCGCCGCCAACGCACGGGCAATCATCATTCCCTGGCTTTCCTCCACCACCGGCGTATCCGGCTTATACGCCATCCCGAGCACCGCAATCGTCGCCGCCCTCTCGCCGGCCAACCGCCGAACCAGCGCCACCACCCGCCCAACCTGCCGCCGATTGACCGCATCGGTCGCCTCGGCCACATCCGCGCGCACCCCAAGCCCGCTCGCCAGCGTGGCCAGCGCCACATTGTCGCGGGGAAAGCACGGCCCGCCATAACCCAGCGCCGCGCGCAGATATTTCGGACCGATCCGGCTATCCATCCCCAGCGCCGCTGTCACCACATCCACATCCGCTCCCGGCAGGCGCTCGCAAATTTCGCTGAGCATGTTGGCGTAGCTGATCTTGGTGGTAACAAAGGTATTGACCGCGATCTTGGTGATCTCCGCGTCCACCCAGCCCATTCGCCGCACCGACGGCACCGTTGCCAGAATGCCGCGATAAACTGCCTCCACCGCATCGCCGGCGCGCGCATCGGACTGGCCGATCAGCACCATGTCTGGGTGCAGCAGATCATGCACCACACTGCCGAGTGCGATGAATTCCGGGCTATAGCACAGCCCGACATCAACCCCGACCCGACGCCCGCTCGCCGTTTCCAACGCCGCCCGGATTTCGCCGCCGGTCGAGCCCGGCATCATCGTGCTGGCAATATTGACCACGTGATACCCGTCTGTCCCCGCCAAGGCCGCCCCGATCCGCCGCACCGCGTCGAGCACGAAATGATTTTCGAAGCGACCGTCCGCGCCGCTCGGGGTCGGCACGATCACATATGACAATGCACTTGCCGCAATCGCCTCGGCAAAGTCACACGTCGCCCGCAACCGGTCCCCCGCCGCATCGATGCAGCCCTGCAACCCCGGTTCGGCAACCGGCGCGCGCCCTTCATTGATCGCAGCAACGGCGCGGGGATCAAGGTCCACCCCGATCACCCGATGCCCGCGGCTCGCCAGCACGGCGGCAAGCGGCGCGCCAAGTTTCCCAAGACCGATGATCGCGATGTCCATCCCGATTCCTAAAACTTGCGGGGTTGGAGCCACGCCGAGGTAATAACCCCCGCGGCCGCCCCGATGCTGGTCAGCCGCAATTCCAGGCTTTGCGGCACACCGCTGCCAACCGGGATATCGAAGTCGAGCACAATATCGCCCGCCAACATCGGATAGCGCCGCATCAGCCGCGTCGGCCAGGCATAAACCGTCGCCTGCAACACGCCCGGCAACCAACCGCGCCATGCCAGCCGCAACCGATACGCCCCCGGCGCCAACAGCATTGGCGGGCCATGCAGCACCTGACCGCGCCGGCCCGGAATGATCTCGATGCCATCCTCGCTCCGCCGACTGGCATTCCCCGGCTTGAGCCGCGCCAGAATATCAGCGGGCAAGCCAACCGGCGGATTGCGCAAACCCTGGCGCAATCGTGTCGCCAAGGGCGCCGAGGCCGCCCCAACCACGCTGCCGATCAGGCTTTCCCATTGGTTCAGCACGGCGTTCACCCCAATGAAGCGGCGCTGAGCCGCCATTGGTTGGGCCAGATGCGCATCTTCGGCCGCCGCCATCGCGCGCAACCCGTCGGCGACGAAGCGCAAAACCGGTTCCTGATCCAACGGTACCCGCGAGTCTGGCG
The DNA here is from genome assembly GCA_943333505.2 of Asaia bogorensis. Taxonomy (GTDB): domain Bacteria; phylum Pseudomonadota; class Alphaproteobacteria; order Acetobacterales; family Acetobacteraceae; genus CAITOL01. The sequence continues at coordinate 128,979 of CALQTN020000001.1, forward strand.
CCCGATCCAACGGCATGCCGAAATCGAACACGAACGCCCCGGCCCCGGTGCCAATCGCTGCGATGTCGGCCCATATTGCATTATCGGGCAAATCCGGACCCAGCCAGTCCGCATTGCGGGCCACCCAAATCGGGGTTGAAAACCCAAGTGCCGCCCAGGCCACTGCGAAGCGCCCCAGCAACTCGCGCCGCGCCCCGAACCAGCCCAATTGAAGGTCGCGCGGATAGGCCACCAAGGCATCGATCAGAAATGGCACGACATGGCGTGCGTCATAGTCGACGCGGTCGCGGCTGGCGCGCCCATGCAACAAATGGCTCGGCGCTGCCATCGGCGCCCCAATCGCCTGCCGCAGCGCGCCAACATAGATCGCGGCACCCTTGTCAAGCCGGATTTCCTCGATGACCGCATCAGCCAGCCCCCAATTGGGCTGTCCCGGTGCAACCGCGTCGCGAACGTCATCGACGAACCCCCGCCAGTCATTGGCAACGCTGCCAGGCTTATGCGCGGCGGTCACCTGGCGCGTGTGATCGCAATGATAACCGCCGAGACGAGTGTCGAGCGCCCCGGTTCGCCCACGGATCAATGCCAGTCTGCGCGCGATATTGGCGTCCACGTGCCAGCCCAGCAGCATGCGTTCGTCGAACCCATGCATCGCCAGCAGATCTTCGCGCAGAATCAGTTGAAAATCGCCCGGACCGTCGAAGCCGAAAAAGTCATTATCGGCGGCAACAATCTCGTTGAGGTGAAAATCCCTCCCCCACGCCGCCACAGTCGCCATGGTCCCGGTCGGGTCGCCGCGATCAAGTGATTCCCACAAAGTTTCCGGGATCTCAAAACGCGGCAGGTGGTAGTACCCGTCTTGCAGGGGCCGGATGATCTCGGTCAGGCTGGCGCCGTCATGCGGCACGAAAATCATATCGGTGTTGGTCGATAATACCCATCGATTGGCTGGGTTGGCGCGGCGCACTGCGACATTGCGCGCGATCGGTTCGAGCGCGACCAGGTGGGTCCGGCCGCAAAACCGCGCGTGCTGCGCCGGCCGCACCCGCAGCACACGAAGCTTCGCCCGCGCGCAGTCGGTCAGCGTGTCGGCAATCGCTTCGGGGAATGTCGGGAAATCATCCGGGGTGTTGTAGTCCACGAACAGGATTTCATCGTCGGGATCGGTCAGCAATGCGGCGATCGTGTTCAAGCTCAACGCCGCCCGCTTGTGCAGGTTGTAGCCGTAGCTGTCGTTGCGGCCGTAGAGAATGACGGAGATCAGGGAAGCTACCTCGCGGTTGGGCTTGGTTGTGGCGCCGGAAATTGCAGGATGCAAGCTAGGTGCAGGAGGCTGGCCGCACCTCGACCGACGGTTTTCCGGAAATCTATGTCGTGTCGAATGTGATCGAAAACGGCGTAGCGATCGGCAGTCTCGGCGCCGGCGAAGCGGTCTGGCACACCGATATGTCCTACCTGCCGGCACCGCCCAAGGCCAGCATGCTCTATTCGCTGGAAGTGCCGCCGGTCGGGGGCAATACGTCGTTCTGCGACATGTATGCCGCCTTCGAAAGCCTGCCACCGGCGCTGAAAGCCCGCGCGCTTGGCCTACGGGTCAAGCATGACGGCACCTATAATAGCGGCGGCTTTGTCCGCCAGGGCGTGACGCCGACCGATGATCCGCGCCAGGCGCCGGGGATGATGCACCCGCTGGTCTGCACCCACCCCGATAGTGGCCGCAAGATGCTCTATCTCGGCCGGCGCCGGATGGCGTGGATCGAGGGCTTGAGCCTCGTGGAATCAGACGCGCTGCTCGATGAAATCTGGGCGCATGCAACCGCGCAGTCCTTGGTCTGGCCCCATGTCTGGCAGGTCGGCGATCTGGTGCTGTGGGATAATCGCTGCACCATGCACCGGCGCGATCCGTTCGATGCAAATACGCGCCGGGTCATGCACCGCACCCAGGTCAAGGGTGCGGCACCGCCGGCGGCCTGATCGGGCGCTCGACGGAACATACTGGCGCGCCTATCAGGGCTACGATGAAACTCCTCCAAATCATCGCCGGCGCCGAGATCGGTGGCGCCGAAACCTTTGCCCAGGACGCCATTCTGGCACTGCACGCGCGCGGCGTGGCGCAAACCGTCCTGACCCGGCCCTGGCCCGCGGTGATGGCGCGCTACCAGGCGGCCGGCGTTGATGCGCGGCCGTTTTCCTTCACCCGGCTCGATCGACTGAAACTGGCCCCTCGCCGTATTCGGACCCTGGCGACCGAGCTCGGGGTCGATCTCGTTCATGCCTGGATGCAGCGCGCCGGCAGTTTTATTCCCCGCGCAATGCCCTGCCCGGTGATCGGCTGGTTCGGGGATTATTACGACCTCAAATACTTCCGCAACGCCGATAGCTGCGTCGCTGTCACGCCTGATATCAGCCGCTATATCGTGGCCCAGGGCCGCCCAGCCGATCGGGTCTTCACCGTCAACACGTTCGGCACCATGCCCGCCGCCGCGCCGGTTACCCGGGCGAGCCTGAACACGCCCGACAATGTCCCCCTGTTGCTCGTGCTGTCGCGCATGCACCGGGTCAAGGGCATCGACACCATGCTTCACGCCCTGGCCGAAACGCCCGGCGCCTGGCTGTGGCTCGCCGGCGATGGACCGGAAAAAGTAGCCTATGAAACCCTGGCAGGCCGGCTCGGGGTGGCTGACCGGGTGCGCTTCCTTGGCTGGCGCAATGATCGCCGCGCGTTGATTGAGGCGTGTGATGTTGTCGTGCTGCCCAGCCGCTACGAGCCGTTTGGCACCGTCATCGCCGAAGCCTGGGCGATGGACCGGTCGCTGGTCGCAACCCGTGCCGATGGTGCCAGGCAATATGTCATCGATGGGCAAAGCGGCCTGCTCTGCCCCATCGAGGATGCCGCGAGCCTTGCGGGATGCTTGCGCCGCGTGGTTGCCGATCCGGCGTTGCGCACCCAGCTCGTCGCCGGTGGCCGTGCGGCATATGAGTCCGATTTCACCCGCGATGTGGTGACCGACCGGCTCCTGGCCTGCTACACGCGCTGTATCGAGCTTGGAAAACGACCATGATGCCCAACCGCCCATGATACCCAGCCGCATCGATCGCTATTTGTTTCGCCAATTGCTGATCGGGATGATCGCGGTGGCCATTGGGCTGACCGCGCTGGTGTGGCTGGTCTCGTCGTTGCGGTACGTTGAGGTGGTGGTGAGCCACGGTCAGTCGATGATCGCCTTTCTCAAGCTGAGCGCGATGAAAATTCCGGAATTTGTCGCAGTGATCCTGCCGATCGCCTGTTTCGCGGTGACGTTGCGGATTTATCTCCGTCTGTCCGACGATCGGGAACTTACGGTGATGCGGGCGGCCGGCATGTCGCAATTCGCCCTCGCCCGCCCGGCGCTGGGGGTGGCTGGCGTGACGGTGCTGCTTGGCTACGGGTTGAGCCTGTGGGTGGTTCCCCTAACGGCCACGATGTTTCGCGAATATCTTTTCCAGATCCGCAATCAGCTTGATGCCTTCGTGCTGCAGGAAGGCGTGTTCAATCAGATCAATCCGCAAATGATGGTCTACGCCCGGGCGCGGGAGCCTGACGGCACGCTGCGGGGCATCATGGTCGACGACAGCCGAGACAAGCAGCACCCCTACACCGTGTTCGCCGAAACCGGGCGCCTGGTGATTGGCGCCAGTGGGCCACAAGTCATCCTGCAGGCTGGCACCAGGCAGGAAATCGATCGCCAGACCGGGCGGCTGAACGTGCTCTCGTTCAGCGAGAACATATTTGATCTGTCGTTGCCCAAAGGCGATATCGAGCAACGGGTGCGTGACACCGGTGAACTTGGGCTGCGCGAATTGCTCAATCCTGGCCCGACATTGGCCGGCCGGCAGGATTTGCCGCGCCTGCGGGGCGAGGCCTTCAAGCGCCTGACATCGCCGCTCAACACGGGCGGCTACGTCCTGATCGCGCTGATTTGTGTGCTATCAGGTCGCTTCGAGCGCCATGGCAGCCTGATACGTCCGTTGGTGGCTGTGACGGCGGTGGTGGGCCTGGTTGCGATCGGGCTCGGCACCGATAGTCTGATTGCCCGCCAGCCAGACCTTGTGGGGGTCATGTGGCTCCGCGCGCTCGCGCCCGGGTTGATCGCGGCGACGTATTTGTTTTGGCCGGTATCGGCTGGCCCGGCCTTTCCGCGCGGCGAAACCAGGGTCGGGACCCGATAATAACTTGCCTCGGCGCGTTGGCTTGCGATCCGCGGCATGGCGGGAAGGTCAGGCGGCGCGCCCAATTTGACAGAACCCAACATCCCCCGCACTGTCCCAGGCATCCGAGGGGAGCCCTGCAAAGGGCTGAGAGTCCGCATATCGCGCGGTGACCCTACGAACCTGATCCGGGTTATTCCGGCGTAGGGACGGGAACGCACCATCGCACATCCCCGTTCTGTCGTCCGGCCCCCATCGCGAGGAGGACGTGCCATGAACGTGCAAGCAAAACCCGCCGCCGTAACCACCGGGCCGATTATCGGCTCGCGGAAAATTTATTCCTCGCCTGCCGGGCACCCGGATATCGAGGTCCCGTTCCGCGAAATCGCGCTGCACCCGACTGCGAATGAACCGCCGTTCCGGGTTTACGATACCTCTGGCCCCTATACCGACGCGACGACGACGATTGATCTGATGGCGGGTCTGAACCCGATCCGCTCGGCCTGGCTGGCCAAGCGCGGCCTCGATGTCATCGCCCCGCGTGAAGTGAAGCCGGAAGATAACGGCTTCGTCCCGGTCGATAAGCTGGTGGCTCCCTGCCCGGCTGAACGCCAGGTGCTGGCGGCGCGGGACGGCACGCTGGTCACTCAGCTGGAATTCGCCCGCGCCGGCATCATCACCGAGGAAATGATCTACGTCGCCCATCGCGAAAATCTCGGCCGCGCGGAAATGGCCGAAGGCGCCGAAGACCGCCGCGCCGATGGCGAGGATTTCGGTGCATCGATCCCGGCCTTCATCACCCCGGAATTTGTTCGCTCTGAAATTGCCTCGGGCCGCGCCATCATCCCGGCCAATATCAACCACCCGGAACTGGAACCGGTGATCATCGGCCGCAACTTCCTGGTCAAGATCAACGCCAATATCGGCAACTCGGCGGTAACGTCCTCGGCGGCCGAAGAAGTTGAAAAACTGGTCTGGGCGATCCGCTGGGGCGGCGACACCGTCATGGATCTGTCCACCGGGCGCAACATCCACAACATCCGCAGCTGGATCATGCGCAACGCGCCAGTGCCGATCGGAACGGTGCCGATTTATCAGGCGTTGGAGAAGGTTGGCGGCGATCCGGACAAGCTGACCTGGGAAGTGTTCAAGGACACGCTGATCGAGCAGGCCGAGCAGGGCGTCGATTACTTCACCATCCATGCCGGCGTCCGGCTGGCTTACGTGCCGCTGACCGCCAAGCGCACCACCGGGATTGTCTCCCGCGGTGGCTCGATCATGGCGCGCTGGTGCCTGGCGCATCACCGGGAAAGCTTCCTGTATGAGCATTTCGGCGAAATCTGCGACATCATGCGCAAATACGACGTGTCGTTCTCCTTGGGCGACGGACTGCGGCCGGGCTCGAATGCGGACGCCAATGATGCCGCGCAGTTTGCCGAACTGGAAACGCTCGGCGAGCTGACGAAAATCGCCTGGGCCAAGGGCTGCCAGGTGATGATCGAAGGGCCGGGCCATGTGCCGATGCACAAGATCAAGATCAACATGGACAAGCAGTTGCGCGAATGCGGCGAAGCGCCGTTCTACACGCTTGGGCCACTGACCACCGATATCGCGCCGGGTTACGACCACATCACCTCGGCGATCGGGGCTGCGATGATCGGCTGGTTCGGCACCGCGATGCTTTGCTATGTGACGCCGAAAGAACATCTCGGCCTGCCCAACCGCGATGACGTGAAGGTTGGCGTGATCACCTACCGCATCGCCGCCCATGCCGCCGATCTCGCCAAGGGGCATCCGCTGGCGAAACTGCGTGATGACGCCATCAGCCGTGCAAGGTTCGAATTCCGTTGGGAGGATCAGTTCAACCTCGGCCTCGACCCCGACACCGCGCGGCAGTACCATGACGAGACGATGCCGAAGGAAGCCCACAAGGTCGCGCATTTCTGCTCGATGTGCGGGCCAAAATTCTGCTCGATGAAGATCAGCCATGATATCCGTAAAGATAGCGAGCGGATGGCGGGAATGGAGACGATGAAAAAGGCGTTCAAGGCAAAGGGATCGGCGCTGTATGTGCCCGAACCGGCTGGCGACTGATCTGGACGCCGCGACCGCGCTGCGTGCCGCCGGGATCGACAACCCGGTGCGCGAAGCGCGGCTGTTGCGCGCCCACGCGCCCGATCCGGCCCGCTTTGCAGAATTGCTGGCAAGGCGGGTGGCCCACGAGCCAATGGCATTCCTGCTGGGAACCCAAGGGTTCTGGACCCTGGAACTCGAAGTCTCGCCGGTGACGCTTATCCCGCGGCCCGATTCGGAAACCCTGATCGACGCGGCCATGGCAGCGATGCCGGATCGGGCACGCGTGCGGCGCATCCTCGATCTTGGCACCGGCACTGGCTGTTTGCTGCTGGCCGCACTGGTCGAATTTCCTGCAGCCTTCGGGATCGGGATCGACAGGGTGGCCGATGCCACGCACCTCGCGGCCCGCAATGCGGCAGCCAACGGACTTGCCGACCGGGCAGCGTTTCTGTGCGGCGACTGGGGCGGGGCGATCCTGGGCAGCTTCGACCTGATTTTCTCCAACCCGCCTTATATCACCACCACCGACATTGCCGGCTTGATGCCGGATGTCGCGGGATATGAGCCGGCCTCGGCGCTGGATGGCGGCACTGACGGGCTCGACGCCTATCGACAGATCATTCCCAGGCTCCCGGCATTACTCGCCCCGGACGGAGTGGCGGTGCTGGAACTCGGTCAGGGCCAGGCCGAGGCGGTGGCTGAGCTTGCCGTCGGCTGCGGCTTCGCCACGACCACGCGCGATGATTTTGGCGGCATTGCACGCGCGGCGGTGCTGCGCCGCGCCTGACCATGCAAGATTTCAGTTGGCAGGCAAGTTGATCGCGGCTAGCGTGGCGACGCCTGGAGCGACTCCGCGCATAGCGCGTATCCACAATCCTTCGGTTTCGATGCCGGCCCGCGAAATCGGGCGAGGCTCGACCAGGATACTGGGCAGAAGCCGACGGATCGGAATGGCGCCCTTGTCGGGCGAAGATGGGACCGCCCATTCGCCAAGCCTGCGTCCGCAAACAGGAAAGAACTTTGGCAGCTTGATGAACATGAAACGCCCGCGCGGCCGCAATAACTTCCAAGGCAATAATCGGAGCGGCGGTGGTGGTGGTGGCAGCGGTGGCCCGCCCAGGCAGCAGGGCGGCAACATCCCGCTGAACCGCAACCACACCTTCGACAGCTCCGGCCCTGATATGCGGGTGCGCGGTACTGCCCAGCAATTATTCGATAAATACCTGCAACTCGGGCGGGACGCGACCGGGTCGGGCGATCGGGTGATGGCGGAAAGCTATTTCCAATATGCGGAACATTATTTCCGCATCCTGGGCGCCATGAACCTCGCCGCCCAGCAGGGCCAGGGTGGACAGGTCAACAACAACCAGACGCGCCGCTATCAGCAGGACGGCGATCCGGACCCGGAAGACGGCGAAGCACAGACGTTGCCGGGCTATGGCGAGCAGCCGATGGCGGTCGATAGCCGGGAAATCCCGATTGCGGCGGCGCCCCCGGAAGATTGATCAGCCTGGAGCGTGATGACCGTAGGTGGAATCACACGAAGGTCTGAATCACGCGACCAAACAAAGACTTAGAACATGATGACCGCGCCTGTCAGCGGTCATCATGCGCTAAAGCCGCGCTGAGGCGGGCGGCTTCGTCGCCCGTCACCAGCCCGTGCCGGATAAACAGTGCGATCAGCACGACACTGACATTGAATTTGAACGCGTCGGTGGTGCGCACCGCGTGCAATGCGCGTGAGATCGGCCACAACTCGAAGCCCGCAACTTCCCCATCGGTGGGCGTGGGAATGAAATCGTCGGGTAATTCAACCTCGTAGCAGTGTAAAATGTCACGCCGCAGGCCCTCCGGACGCTCCATCGCATAGCTGATCCTGGTGCATAGCCGGGCATTGGCCAGCAATGCGGCAGGCATCGCGGCTTCTTCCATGGCTTCCTTGACCAGACAATCCCAAGGCGTGTAGCCGGCCGGAACGCCGCCGGCGACGATATGGTCGAGCTTGTTGGGGTCGAGCGCCTTGTCGGCGGCGCGCCGGGCGACCCACAGATGCAAGCCATCCGCGCGTCGGACCAGCCCATCAAGATGCACGCCTGCGGCCGCAATGCCGAAGCTGGGCAGTGCGCCGCGATCGATGGTGGAGAGCACCGGCCCATCTGGGTTTGCGCGGACGTCAAACATTTCACCGCGTACCCGGCCGAAGCCCAATCCGGCCATCTGGCGGCCAAGATCGGGCAGGTCGGCCGGGTTCGGCAGGGCCAGCCCCTGGGCATCGCGCTGCACACCGGCGAGACGCTCAAGCGCCGCAGCGACGACCGGGGTCAGCCACCCCACGATCTGCTCGCCATGCCGGAACGCAATCCGCGATCCCGGCAACTCGGCATTATTGCAGGCAGTAAGATGGCGTAACAGGGAGTTGTCCATCGCGTTGCCCTAGCCTGGAATGGCCGCCCCGCCAACCGGGCCATTTAAAATCAGCCGGCAACGTGCCACATTCACCCGCATGAGACGCACGACAGGCGCAAAGCCGTTGACCCTTCCTGGCGCGCAGCACACCACGCTGCAAACCCTCGCGGCCCTGCTGCCATTCCTGTGGCCGAAGGACGATATCGGCGCCCGCGTGCGCGCATCGCTCGCCGGGTTGTTCCTGGTGACATCGAAAGTCGCCAATGTTTGCGTGCCGCTGGTTTATGCCGCAGCGGTCGATGCGTTGCTGCCAAAGGGCGTGAACCCGATCATCGCGGTGCCGGCGGCGTTGATCATCGGATACGGGCTGTTGCGGGTGACGGCGTCGGGCTTCGGTGAAATGCGCGACGCGATTTTCGCCGCCGTGCAGCAGCGCACCGTGCGCCGGATTGCGTTGCAAACCTTCCAGCACATGCATAAATTGTCGCTGCGCTTCCACCTCGACCGCGCCACTGGCGGCCTGTCACGCGCGATTGAGCGCGGCACCACCGGCGTTGAAGCGGTGCTGCGGATGATGGTGTTCAGCGTGGTGCCGACCCTGCTTGAAGTGGTGATGGTCACCATCATCCTGTGGAACATCTTCGGCTGGGAGTTCTCGGCGGTTACCCTGGTGGCGGTCGGGCTTTATCTGTTCTTCACCTTCATTTTCACCAACTGGCGGGTGCGCATCCGCCGGACGATGAACGAAACCGACAGCGACGCGCAGTCCAAGGCCGTGGACAGTTTGCTGAACTTCGAAACCGTGAAGTATTTCGGCAACGCCCAGCACGAAGCCCATCGCTTCGACCAGGCCTGGGCGCGCTATGAACGCGCCGCAGTGAAAAGCCAGGTGACGCTTAACCTGCTCAATCTCGGCCAGGCCTCGATCATCGCGTTCGGCCTTGCCGTGGTGATGATGATGGCGGCCCAGGGGGTTGAAGCGGGCACCATGACGGTTGGCCGCTTCGTGCTGGTCAATACCTATCTCATGCAGCTTTATCAGCCGCTAAACATGCTCGGCACCGTGTATCGGGAGATCAAGCAGGGCCTGACCGACATGGAACAGATGTTCCGCCTGTTGGCATTGAGCCAGGAAGTCGCCGACAAGCCGGGCGCGCCGGTGCTGGAAGTCGCGGCCGGCGAAGTGGTGTTCGACGACGTCCGCTTTGGCTACCAACCAGAACGCACCATTCTGAAAGGCCTGAGCTTCCGGGTACCGGCCGGCCGGTCGCTGGCGATTGTCGGGCCGACCGGGGCAGGAAAATCAACCATCAACCGGCTGCTGTTCCGCTTTTACGATGTCACCAGCGGGGCGATCCGCATCGATGGCCAGGACATCCGTGATGTGACCCAGGATAGCCTGCGCGCAGCTATTGGGGTGGTGCCGCAGGATACCGTGCTGTTCAACGACACGATCGGCTACAACATCGCCTATGGCCGAACTGGCGCCAGCCAGGACCAGATCGAGCACGCGGCGCGGTTGGCACAGGTGCATGATTTCGTGCTGCGTCTGCCAGATGGCTACAACACGCGGGTCGGCGAACGCGGTCTAAAACTGTCAGGTGGCGAAAAGCAGCGTGTTGCCATTGCACGCACCATCCTGAAAGACCCGCGCATCCTGATTTTGGATGAGGCTACGAGCGCACTCGACACCGGCACCGAACAGGAAATCCAATCCGCCTTGCGCGCGGTATCGGCCAACCGCACCACCATCACCATTGCCCACCGACTTTCGACCGTGGTCGATGCCGATCAGATCATTGTGTTGGACCAAGGCGAAGTGGCGGAACGCGGCACCCATGCCGAGTTGCTGGCGCAAGACGGGGTTTATGCGCGGATGTGGGCGATGCAGGCCGAACAGCAGGAAAAACTAGCGGCGGACTGATCAGTCCTGCGCCCGCAAGAGTACGCGCCTGACTGCCATAGGGGTCCAATCGGTGCCGCGCACTGTGCGGATGCCACGTCCGTTCATTGCATCAGCGATCGCGCGCAGGCTGGTGGCGCCGCCAGCCTGCGCCTCGCGGATCGCCGGCAACAAGATCGAGGCAGCGCGGTCGGCATAGACCCGCCGGGCAACTGAAGCCGCAGCGACACCTTTGCGCCATTCGACAGGCTGCCGACGCACGGAAGTATCATCAGGCTTGCTCATGGCCCCCCACAGTCGGGACTATAGCAGCACAACCATCCATCCTGACTTGTAGAATTTTGTAACAAACCAAGTATCGGGGAGGGGGATGGTGGAGCCAAGCGGGATCGAACCGCTGACCTCCTCATTGCGAACGAGGCGCTCTCCCAGCTGAGCTATGGCCCCATCCCCGGCTAAAACCGCCCTGGCGCGTCCCCAGGTCGGTGGGCGCGGACAATGCTTTCGGCGGACAGGCAAGTCAAGCGATATACCGCGCTTCATCGGCATATCCGGGCTGACCGTGCCGCGCTTCATCGGCTTGGTCAGTGCAGTGCCAAGCTCCAGCGACTGGTATGGATGCAGTGTAACCCAACATCGGGTTGCAGGGCGAATGCCACACAGCTAGGTTGCGGCGCCGGAGCAAGGGTCGCCGCACGTGGTCACAATTTTATTCAATATCGCCAACGAAATCCTATGGTTGTATCAGTGGGCGGTCATCCTGGCCGCACTCTTCAACATGCTCGCCCAGTTCGGCGTGCTCGATACGCGGAACAAGTTTGTCTGGTCGATCGGCGATTTTCTCTATCGCATCACCGAGCCGGCGCTGCGGCGCATCAGGAACGTGGTACCAAGCTTTGGCAGCATCGATATCAGCACGCTGGTGCTGATTTTCGGGATTTATGTGCTGCAACAAATCCTGCAACGGGTTTATGCCGCGATCATATCCGGCAATATCTCCGGCCTGCTGCTCTGATGGCATTCTGGCGCCTCGGCGCCGACCGGGTCAGCGTCGCGGTCAAGGTGCAGCCGAAATCGCGCCGGCCTGGCTTGCAAGGGATTGCCGGCGACCGTCTGCGGATTGGCGTCACCGAGGCCGCCGAGGATGGCCGTGCCAACCGGGCCGCCTGCGCCACCCTGGCTGACGCGTTGGATATTTCGGCATCAGATGTCAGCGTGCTGATCGGCGCCACCAGCCGGGAAAAGACCCTGGTTATCGCGGCACCGTCGCCGCAATTGCTTGAAAGGCTCGCTGCCCTGTGACCGCTCGCATCATCGATGGTAAGGCCGAAGCGGCTGCATTGCGCGCCCGTATTGCCGCACAGGTGGCGACGCTCGATTTCCGCCCTGGCCTCGCCGTGGTGCTGGTTGGCGACGATCCGGCGAGCAAGGTTTATGTCCGCAGCAAGGACCGTGCGGCGGCCGGGGCCGGGATCACGGCGCGGACGATTTATCTGCCGGCGGATACGTCCGAGGCGGCTTTGCTCGCCCAGGTCTCGGCACTGAACGCCGATCCGGAGATCGACGGCATTTTGGTGCAAATGCCACTGCCGGCGCAGATCCGGGTTGACGCGGTGCTCGACGCGATCGATCCCGCCAAGGATGTCGATGGGTTGACCCCGGTGAGCGCCGGGCTGTTGCTTGCCGGGCGCGCGAGCTTGCAGCCTTGCACCCCGCGTGGGGTGATGCATTTGCTGGCCGGCACCGATCTGGCCGGCATGCGTGCCATTGTACTCGGGCGGTCGGTGCTGGTCGGCAAGCCGATGGCGGCGTTGCTGACCAATGCCAACGCGACCGTGACCATTGCCCATTCCCGCACCCGTGATCTGGCGGGGGAATGCCAGCGCGCCGATCTGGTGGTGGCAGCGATCGGCCGGGCGGAGATGATCCGGGGCGATTGGATCAAGCCCGGGGCGATCGTGATCGATGTTGGCATCAACCGCCTCGGTGACGGGCGCCTGGTCGGCGATGTCGCCTATGCCGAGGCGCTGCCGCTTGCCGCCGCTATTACCCCGGTGCCGGGTGGCGTTGGCCCGATGACAATTGCCTGCCTGTTGGAAAACACCGTGACGGCGGCAATTGCCCGCCGTCAGTTAGCCGCGGCGTAAAGCCGCGCCCTTGGCGCCGGGCGGCCTTTGGTGTCCATGGCGAACCTTGTGGCCGCAGGTGTCGCACGCACCAGCTCAGCGCGGGTGACTTTCTGCGGCGGGGCAATGAAGCCATAGGCGCGATAGGTGTGGCTGCCCATCTGCTTGGTCGGCGGATACCAGACGCGGATCTGCGACCAGTCGTTCCTTTCCGAGACATCGACCACAAGCTGGTCCTGATCGACCGTGCTTGGTTCCCAATTGGCTTGAATAAGATGGATTTGCCGGGGTGACAGCACAGCCGAGACCACGCCGACATGGCCGGATGGCAGACGGTCCTGCTTTTTAAACACCAGCACCGCGCCAATTTCCGGGGTGGCGCCGCGCCGATACCGTGGAGGCGCCGCATCCCACCAGCCATACGCATCGCCGTAGAGCGCCACGCCCGAGAGCTCACGCGCGAACGGCGCGCAATTGATTCCAGCCTGGCGGGTCGAACTCCCGACGCCGTAAGAAGCGGTCGGCGTGCTGCTGCCACAGGCGGCGAGCAGTAACAGCAGCACAAACGGGAGTGCACGGGTCAGCATGGTTCGCGCAGTGTAGCAGATTTTCCGTTCAGGTGACAGGACTCGTTGGCTTTACCCCGCCAACAACGTTTCCATCACATAAGCCTGATGCGCCCCAAGCGCCGGCCCGGTCCAGCCAATTGCGGCCTCCGGTGGATCGCCATCCATCCGGATCGCCGGTCCGACATGGAGGGTGCGACCGATCAGCGGATCGGACACCTCCATCACGGCCTTGCGGGCGAGAAAATGCGGGTCGGCGGCGGCGTCGGCGATGTCATAGAGCCGGGTCGCCGGCACGTCGGCGGCCTCCAGCAGGTCCTCTGCGGTTTTCGCCGGCAATGTCATGGTCCAGGCGGCGATGGTGGCATCGAGGGCCGCAACGTTGGCGCAGCGATCGGCGTTGGTCAGGTAGCGCGGGTCGTCGGCGAGTGCCGGTTGGCCGATCACAGCCATCAGGCGGCGGAAAATCAGGTCGGAATTGCCCGCCACGCACAGCCATCTGCCATCAGCGCAGGGATAGGTGTTGGTGGGCGCCGCGGTCGGGATACCGGCGCCGGCAGGTTGGCGGATGCGGCCGTCGATGGCGTATTCCGGCAGCATGCCTTCCATCAGCGACAGAATGCTGTCGACCAAATTGACATCGACGATGCGTCCGCGCCCGGTGCCGGTCACATCGCGCTCATAAACCGCCGATAGCAGTCCGATGGCGGCATATAGCCCGGCGAGATCGTCGCCGATCGAAATCCCGCAGCGTGGCGGCGGCAATTCGCTGGAACCCGCCGGATGCGCAGTCAGATGGCGAATGCCGCCCATTGCCTCGCCGATCGCACCGAAAGCGGGCTTGTCGCGATAGGGACCGTCCTGGCCGTAGCCGGAGACCCGGGCGATCACCAGGCGCGGATTGCGGGCGTGCAGCACATCGGGGCCAAGGCCGAGTTTCTCGATCTGGCCGGGGCGGAAATTCTCCACCAGCACATCGGCCCGGTCGATCAGCCGCAAGGCGGCGTCGCGGTCACGCTTGAGGTCCAACACCACCGACAGCTTGTTGCGGCCGTGGATGCTGAACCACACCGGGTGGCCGTTCACTTTTGCGCCCCAGCCACGGATCGGGTCACCGGCGGGCGGTTCGATCTTGATGACCTCGGCGCCGAGGTCGGCCAGCACCCGGGTGCAGAAGGGGCCGGCGATGTAGTGGCCGAGTTCGACGATCTTCAACCCGACCAACGGGCCGACACGGGGGGGCGGCGCGGTCATTTCAGCGGTCCTAGCGAAAACGTGATGGGTGAATTGCGCATTTAGCGGCAGTCTCGCACAGTTGTGAACCTTTCAGTCGCATTTCGGCGTCCAATATAGGCATTGAAGCAGCGTTTCTGGCTTCGGACTTCCTCCCTGACCGCGCCGCCCTTTCTCCTCGGGCCTTGCGCGCACCTTTTGGGCGGTGCTGACCGGTTGGTTGGCGCCGCCTTTTTTTGATTGCACCACCGTTCCTCTGATCAAGAGGATGCAAATCGCCTCAGCGTTGGCAAGGATAGACAAGATTTTCAGGCGCATTTTTGGTCGAATTCTGATCCCGATGCGCAACATGCAAAGGGATATTTAGCCCGCCCGAACCCGATGCAACAATGCCTCCGCCTCCCCCCGATCCATCGCAAGCGCCCGCAGCGCCATGTCTTGGCTGAACCCTGCCCGGGCAAAACTGCCGAGTGCGCGCAGCTTTTGCACCGGATCGAGCGGCCCCGCCCCAAACGGCCCGACCCGGCGGCGGCGGGCGAGGGCGATTGCGGCGGCGAGTTCAGCGTCCGGGTCGTCAGGCAGCGCATCTTGCGCCACAGAAGCCGCCACCCCGCGCACCGCGAGATGGGCGGCAATACCGCGGCGGGATTTGCCGGCGCGGCTCAGGCTTTGCGCCCTTGTGGCGGCAAAAGCCGCGTCATTCAGCAAGCCGGCGTTGGCGAGACGGATGATCTCGGCGCGTGCCGCAGCTTTTGCCGCCCCAACAGCCTCATCATCCGGCGCAACCAGGCGCGCCCAGCGCATGATCCGTCGGTCGAGCACGCGCAGCAGCCCGGCCTGGGTCGTCGCATAGCGCGCAAGATGGCGCAGGGCTGCATCGTGCAGCACCGTTGCGGTAGGGGTTGGTGGCGGTGGTTTGTCGACCATTGCTGAACATACTCATCTCTGCAAAGCCGTTATGCACGTAAATCCCAGATCCGTGCCGTGCAATATTTGACTTAGCGCCCCGGCCCGGCACATTCTCCCGCCCTTCCGAAACCGTACGCGCATGGGCGCGACTGCGGTAGAAGCCCGGAAACCGGTCCCTGACCGGCCCCCATCGAGGACGATCCAACAATGATCTCCGCTCTGTTGCCGAACTACAACCGTGCACCCCTTGCTTTCGAGCGGGGCGAAGGCGCCTGGCTGTGGACGACTGACGGGCGACGATTCCTCGATTTCGGCGCCGGCATCGCCACCGCGTCGATCGGACATGGCCACAAGGGCCTCGCCGACGCGATCGCGGCACAAGCCCACAAGGTGATGCACGTCTCGAACCTGTACCGCATTCCGCAGGCGGAAATGCTGGCGCAGCGTCTGGTGGACGCGACTTTTGCCGACACGGTGTTCTTCTGCAATTCGGGCGCCGAAGCCAACGAAGGCATGATCAAGATGATGCGCCGCGCGATGTTCGCCAACGGGCATCCGGAACGCTACAAGATAATCTGCTTCGAAGGCGCGTTCCATGGCCGCACCCTCGCGACCCTGGCTGCCACCGGCAACCATCATTACCTCGAAGGGTTCGGCCCGCCGGTCGAAGGCTTCGTGCATGTGCCGTTGAACAACCTCAACGCGGTGCGCGACGCGATCGACGGCCAGACCGCCGGGATCATGATCGAACCGGTGCAAGGCGAAGGCGGCATCCGCTCGGCCGATATCCAGTTCATGAAGGATTTGCGCGCGACCTGCGACGAATTCGGCATTTTCCTCGGTCTCGATGAAATCCAGTGCGGCATGGGGCGCACCGGCAAGCTGTTCGCGCATGAATGGGCGGGCATTGAACCGGACGTGCTCTCGGCGGCCAAAGGCATTGGCGGCGGCTTCCCACTCGGCGCGGTGCTGGCCAAGGAAGCGGTTGGCAAATACCTCGTCCCCGGCACCCATGGCACCACCTATGGCGGCAATCCGCTGGCCTGCACCGCGGGCAACGCGGTGTTGGACGTGATCCTGGCGCCAGGCTTCCTCGATGATGTTGTGCGCAAGGGCGACGCGCTGATGGCGGGGCTGAAGCAGATCGCGGTGGATTTCCCATCCGTGTTCGAAGGCGCGCGTGGCAAGGGGCTGATCCTCGGTCTCAAATGCGTTGTGCCGGCCGGCGAAGTGCAGGCAGCGTTTACCGCGCAGGGCCTGATGACCGTGACAGCGGGCGAAAACGTGGTGCGTATCGTGCCGCCGCTGGTGGTGACCGATAGTGACATCACCGAAGCGCTGGCGATGATGCGCCGCGGTGCCGCGGCCTGCGTGCCGGGCGCCACCAAAGCCGCAGCCCAGTGAGCCTGCGACCGTGAGCGGCGCTCCGGCGCGGAAGACCGACGGGGAGGCACCGCCTCCCCGTCACTTCATTGACATCAAGGACCACGAACCGGCCGTGCTGCGGCACATGCTGGATATTGCCGGCAACCTGAAAGCGGCCGGGCGCGATGCGCTGAAGCCGCTCACCGGCAAGACCTTGGCGCTGATCTTCGAAAAGCCGAGCACCCGCACGCGGGTAAGCTTCGAGGTCGGGATGCGGCAGCTCGGCGGCGAGGTGATCACGCTCTCTGGTACCGAAATGCAACTGGGGCGCGGCGAGACGATTGCCGATACCGCCCGGGTGATGTCGCGCTACGTCGATGCCATTGTGCTGCGCACCTTCGGTCATGCAAGGCTGATGGAAATGGCCAATGCGGCGAGCATTCCGGTGATCAACGGGCTGACCGATACGTCGCATTCGGTGCAGTTGATGGCCGATGTGATGACGTTCGAGGAACATCGCGGCCCGATTGCCGGCCAAATTGTGGCGTGGTCGGGCGATGGCAATAATGTCGCGCGCAGCTGGATCGAAACAGCGGCGCGGTTTGACTTCACCCTGCGCCTGGCGACTCCGCCGGAATTGCAGCCGGACCCGGAAATGGTGGCCTGGGCGCGCGCGCAAGGCGCCAAGATCGAACTGACCTCCGATCCGGCCGAGGCGGTCGATGGCGCGCGCTGCGTGGTCACCGACACCTGGATCAGCATGTCCGACGACCCCAACACCAACCGGCATAATCTGCTGTCGCCCTATCAGGTCAATTCGGCGCTGATGGCGAAAGCGGCAAAAGACGCGATCTTCATGCACTGCCTGCCGGCGCATCGTGGCGAGGAGGTCACCGATGAGGTGATCGACGGGCCGCAATCGGTGGTATTCGACGGGGCGGAAAACCGGTTGCACGCGCAGAAGGGCGTGCTGGTTTGGGCATTGCTGGGGGCGGGACGCTAGAGCGTGATCCGTCGAAGCTCAATCAGCAGACACGCTCTTGAGTCTCGTTTTCACGATCATCTTTATCTGTCCAATCGAAGCCGATTGAACGAATGATGATCTAACCGGCCAACCGCTTCTGCCAAGCCCATAACGGGATTGCCAGCAGCGACAGCAACCCGGCGCAGACCAGCGCACCGCTCGGGTCGCCGACCCAATCGGCGGCTCGTCCGCAAATCGATGGGATGACCGAGGCGCCGGCGTAATAGGTCGTGTAAAATATCCCCATCGCGACAGCGCGGTTTTGCGGCTTGGCGGCGAGCGTGCCCATTTCGATAATCAAACCGCCATGCAGCGACCCGATAGTGCCGAACAAGGCCGCCCATAGCAGCGGCCAATCGGCGAAGGTTGGGCCGACGACGCCGATAAACGTCACCAGAGTTCCAACCAGAAACACTTTTCCGCCGCCGAAACGGGTGGCGACAATACCGCCGAGCAGGATCGCCGGCAGATTGCCCCAGGTCGCCAACGACATCACCGCCCCGGTCAGGCCGAGGGAATGGCCGCGCCCGGCCATCAAACTCGGCAAGAACGCGAGGTAGTTGTGATAGCCGGCGTTGTAGGCAGTCCAGATCAGCCCGGCGATCGCGACCAGCCAGATTTCATGGCGCGACGGCCAGGCGGCGCTGCGGGCCGGGGCGGCGGGCGCGTCACGCCAGCACAACAGAAACAACAGGAACGGCAATGCTGCGGCAATCGCACCGGCGATGAAAGCCGCTTGTACCCCGAAGCTGCTCGCGATACCCGGCAGAATGACCTGCGCCAACCCGAGCCCGATCGGGAAACTACCGACAATCGCACCCATGATATGGGTGAAGCTGTGGCCGATGAAACGGTCGGCGATGATCTTACCTTGCAGCACGGTGAGCGCGACGACGCCGCTGCCCGACATCAGGCGCCCGACCATGATCGCCTCGACCGAGCCGAGCGAGGCTACCAGGCTCCCCAGCACCATCAGGCTGAAACCGGTCAATGCAATCGGATAGTCACCAAAGCGTCGTGCGGCAAAGCCGGCCGGCAGCGCCACCGCCACACCCGCCGCCATATAGACGCCGACCAAAGTGCCGAGCATGGCGTAGTCGAGTCCGTAAAACTTGGCGAGGTCCGGCCCGAGGGTCGAAATCGTTTGCAGCTGGAAGCCGAACGCGATGCGCGACAGACCGATCGCCAGCGCCACGCCGGCGGCGTTGCCACGCAGCGTCACGAGACCGGCTTTTCCATGTCCACCGCAGTGGGATAGGCATAGCCCGGATGGGCATATTCGCGGGTTTCGACGAAGCCGCAACGGGCAAACAGGCGGCGATTATCGGTCAGCACCAGGCGGGTCGACAGCAAGAGCCGATCGAGGCCCATGGCCCGACAGGCATCTTCGGCGGCAGCAATCAACGCCGGGGCCGCACCCTTGCCACGGGCATCCAGGGCGACCGACAAACGGCCGACGTAAAGCCCGGCGGGTTCGCGATGCCATAGCAGCGCTCCGACAACGTGATCGCCGACCACCGCGCAGGCACCACCGCCGGTCGTAAGCTCGGCGGTGACGCTTTCCCCGGTTTCCTTAACCGCCGAGGGCGGCGGATCGGTCGCCACCGATTGCGCCGCAAAGGCCGCGCGGATCAGGGCGGCAACCGCCGCCGCATCAGCTTGCCGCATGTCGCGGATGATAAAGTCTTGGCGCCCCTGCATAGCGGCAAGCTAGCCGACGGCGCGCGCTCTGCCTATGTTACGTCGATGCGTGATCCTGTTGCGAATGCCTCCCCCGCGTTTCTTGATGCCGATCGACCCGACGTCCCCGATCTGGTGGTGCCGCGCGGCATCCTGCCGTTCTATCTACCTGACCGCCCGGTGCGCGGCCGGTTGATCCGGCTCGGCAAACTCGCCGACGCGCTGTTGAGCCGGCACGACAATCAAGATGCTGTCACCAGCCTGACCGGGCAGGCGCTGGCATTGGTGGCGGCGCTGGCATCGGCGTTGAAATTCAAAGGCTCGTTCAGCCTGCAAGCCAAGGGCGATGGACCGATCCGCATGCTGCTGGCCGATTGCACCGATAATGGCGAATTGCGCGGCTACGCCCAGGCCAATCCGGACCGCATGGCGGACTTGCTGGCGCGTGAAGCTGCGCCATCCGCGCGGGACCTGATCGGCGATGGCTATCTCGCCTTCACGGTTGACCAGGGTGTGCACACTGAACGCCACCAGGGCATCGTTTCGATTACCGGCACCAGCCTGTCCGACATGGCGCTGCATTATTTCGCGACATCAGAACAAATCGCCTGCACCATCCGCCTCGCCTGCGCGCGCACCCCGGCGGGCTGGCGGGCGAGTGCACTGATCCTGGAAAAAATCGCCGGCGGCGGCGGGGTTGATCCGGGCCTGACCGCTTCCGAGCAGGAAGAAGCCTGGCGCACCGCAAATATCCTTGCCGAAACGCTCACTGATGGTGAACTGCTCGATGATACCGTGGCATCGGACACGCTGCTGTTCCGTCTGTTCCACACCGAAGGGGTCGCCGCCGATCTGCCGCGCGCGCTGGCCTATGGCTGCCGGTGTTCGCGCCAACGCCTGACCGGGGTGCTGGAGACCTTCAGCACTGACGACCTCGACCACATGGACACCGAGGGCGCGATCGTGATGACCTGCGAATTCTGCAACTACGATTTCCGCTTCGACCGCGGCGATGTTCGCGGCCAGCGGACAGACCATTGAGAGCCAACATGACCCTGCGCGCCCTGCTGCTGCTTTTGCCATTACTGACCCTGGTGGCCTGCGAAACCGCGCCGCCGGAGCCGGCCTACGAAGCGCCGTCCTATGATTATCTGCCGAAGATCAAGCTGAATGTCCGCGACATTGACATCAACGACAGCTGGGCGCCGCGCGGCACGCAGCGCCATGTCGAGGCACGGTCGCCAGTTCAGCCACGGGATGCATTGCGCGCCATGGCGGTGGAGCGGCTGATCAGCGGTGGCACCAAGGGACGGGCTGCATTCTCCATCACCGATGCGTCATTGGTGCAGGCCAGCGGCAAGGTTACGGCACATTTCGCCGTCAGGATCGATTTGTTCGATGACGCCAATGCCAAGCTTGCCGAGGTGCCGGCGGATGTGTCGCGCGTGGCACCACTGCCCGATGACGGGGCAACGGCGACCAGGATCGTGCTGTACCGGCTGGTCAACGCGGCGATGGCGGATATGAATGTCGAGCTGGAATACCAGCTGCGGCAGAAGATGAAGACGCTCCTGCAAACCACGAGTGCCGCAGCGCCCGAAGCCGGACCAGTGGTTACCGAAGATCTCAACGCTTCGAAAACCGGTGATCCAAACCCGAGCGGGGTGTTAAAGGCGCCACCAGGTGCGAAACCGACGCCTTAGAGCGTGATGACCGCTGATCGGCGCGGTCATCACGCTCTATCTCTTTGTTTGGTCGCGTGGCCAGACATTCGTGTGATTCCACCTACGGTCATCACGCTCTAAACCAGAAAGAACGCCATCGCAGCGAGCAGCACGACGAGGAACACGCTGCTGACGGTGACGAAGTTGCAAAAACCCGACCAAAACTGCATGCGATCGGCCAGAAAGGCTTCGTCGCTCAGCGGCGCGGGGTTGGTTGACGGTGATTGGGCCATGGTGCGTTCTCGATCTGCAAGGGATGCCGGTTTTTAAGGGGTTCCGGGCGGGTTCGGCAAGGGGGCTAGAAATTCCGCCAACGCCGGATCGGCCTGCATGGCCGCGAGTTCGTCAGCGTTCGGCAGTTGCGGCTTGTCGCGCGCGGCGTTGACCATGCACAAAAAGCCCAACGGCCCGTCCGCCTCGGCGCGAAACTGGTGCCAGGTCCAGGCCGGGATGGTGATCAGATCATGCGGGCCGACATCGCGAACCTCGCCGCCGAGCAGACATTTGCCATGCCCTCGGAAAATCATCACCGCATGGCTGTGCTCGTGGCGTTCGAGGGTTGAATACCCCCCGGCGGCCATTTCGAAATAGCGCAGTTCGCAGCCCAAAGCAGGTTCGTTGAACAGGGTTTGCCGGGTGATGGCGCGGAAGATCGGGACGCCGGCGGCATCAAGCTGGTCTTCCTTGTAGGGGTGCACACCAACCCCGTCCCAGCGAAAATCCGGGCTAGATGGGCGAATTTTTGGGTTCATTTGGCGTTACCGATAGGAGTGTTGGGCGACGGCTTGGGCGAACTCGGCCGACGCTGCGGCCAGACGTTCGCGGGCCAGCAGCAGATTGCCGCCAATCAGCACCATTACCTCCCGCCCATAGAAGTCAAGCATTTCACCGACGCGGGCGAGCGTCATGCCGCCGGCAGGGACCGGAATGGAACGGCGCAGGATCGGGTCAGGCGCGGTGGCATTGGCGGCAAGACGCTGGCAGGTCGCCGGCGAATAGCCGAAGCGGCCACCATGGTTGGGAAAGATCACCGCATCGGCGCCGAGCAGGCGGAACAGCTTGCCGATCAACAGATCGGGGGCGATCCGCGCCGCACCACCCAGGGTCGGGTGGGCGAAGAAGGCGAAGCCACGAAATTCGTGCACCAGGGTTTGCAGAGTACTGAAGCCGGCCAGCATCGGCGCCACGATCACGGCATCAAGCCCGCAATCGGTTGCAACGCGCATTTGCGCCCGCATCGCATCGAGGTCGCCCGATAATGAGGGCACATAGCGCGTCGCAGAGCCGGTGGCGCGAATGGCTGCCGCAATCGCAGGCACCCGGTCGGCGAAGCGACCATAGGATTGCTCAGCCATGCCATGATCGTCCTTGATGAAATCGAGCCCGCCCTCGGCAAAGCGCGCGGCAAGATCGGCGAGGTCCTTGATCGGCAATCCCTGTGGCTTGATCGCCGAACAGGTGAAGGCCCGCCCGACAGCGCCGACACGGTCGCGCAACGCATCCATTCCGATATTCGGGCCGACGAAAATCCGCGCCAGGGCGGGGGGGATCGCCACATCGACCAGGGTGATGTCGTCCTGAAGCGACACGTTGCCGAACAGCATGTTGAACAACTGCCCGGCATCGGTGCCGATGGTTTCAAGCGCAAGGCCGATCCGCACGTTGAAACGACCGTCGCCGCGATCGGTGATGTCCTGCACTTGCCCGACGATGTCGCGCAGGACAGCGGCGTCGGTAATCGCCTCAATCGGCATTTCGACACTTTGTTCCACAGCAACAGACAAGGCGCGCGCGGCGATCGTGGCCGCGTCGGCACGGATGCTGTAAGTGACGGTCAGACGGTCGGTCATTTCACGGCAAACAAATCATGTCGGTTATACCACCATGCGCATCGGCGCCTTCTAACCCGCTTGCGACATCTCGCACAGGGCCGGTCAATCCGACCTAAACACACCGCCGAAACATTGATCAATGTCAAGGCGAACTGACCCGATCCATGGTTAAACTCGCTTCACGCCGCGGCAGCGCCCCAGATCGCCCGGCACGGGCATAAATGTCATTTAAAATAACGACGAGTCAAATCATGAAACTCGACCGGCACAGCTTCAAGTCCATGTCAGAACACCGCCCTGCTATGGCAACCGGCATTGCGAATGGAAGTCGCAATAATTCTATCATCGGCAAAGGCAGCGTTGCCATTGTGGATGATAGCCCAGAAATATTGAATATAATTATGTGCTTAATTGGAAGTAATGGCTATAATATTACTGGGTACAGCTCTCCACATATCCTCATTAACCAGACAGAACTGAAGCACACCTGTCTGATTGTCGATCAAATCATGCCCCGAATGACAGGATTGGAATTGGTGTCGCAATTGCGCCAAGCGCAAAATCAGATCCCGATACTGTTAATGACCGGACTGGTAACGCCTGCGATAGCCCAGCGTGCGGCCCAGCTCAACATCGCGAAAATTGTTGAAAAGCCAATGGATATCGATGAGGTGCTGACATTCGTCGCGCAACATTGTTGACACAAGCGCCGAACCCGGCGCCGATTGCTGGCAATTGAGGGAGTCGCACGCATGCCGGTTAACCCGTCCACCTTGGCCATTGCTGCACGCGATGCTGCGGCCCGTGCCTACTGCCCCTATTCAAATTTCCATGTTGGCGCGGCGGTGCTCGCCGATGGACGCGTCTTCTCCGGCTGCAACGTCGAGAATGCCAGTTATGGCCTGACGATCTGCGCTGAGCGCAATGCGATCTTCGCCGCCATTGCGGCGGGCGCACGACGCATCCAGGCCATCGCGCTCGTCTGCGTTGACGCCGCCGACGATGCTCCCGCCGCGTCGCGCATGCCCTGCGGTGCCTGTCGGCAGGTGATCGCCGAATTCGCCCCCCCCGATACGCCGGTGCATATCGAGGGCGTCGGCACCATGACGGTCGCCGAACTCCTGCCGAGCGCGTTTCGCCTATAGCGTTCGGTTGGCGCGGGCGACCACGGCCTCGAACAGCACCTGACAGCCGGCGGCCGCTTCCTCGGGTTCAATCGATTCGGCTTCGTTGTGGCTCAGACCGTCCTTGCACGGGGTGAAGATCATCGCGGTTGGCACGTGGCGGGCGACATAGACCGCATCATGCCCGGCGCCGGACACGATTTCGCGGCTGGAATAGCCGAGCCGGGCGCTGGCCTGACGCACCAGATCGACGCAGGACGCATCGAAAGGCTGGGCCGGGATTTTGAACAATTCGGTCAATTCGAGCTGGCAGCCGCTCAGTTCGGCGATCGCTGCGGCTTCGGAGGGGAATTCGTCGGCGAGAATTTTGATCTCGGCATCGGACGGATGGCGGAATTCGACGGAAAACCGCACCTCGCCCGGGATCACATTGCAGCTATTGGGCAGCACGTTGAGCCGCCCGACAGTGCCGCGCCCGTCAGTGCCGCGGGCGCGCATCTTGCGGTCAACCAGATCGATGATGCGCGCGGTTGCCACCAGCGCATCGCGCCGCGTGCTCGGCGGCGTGGTGCCGGCGTGCGAATCCTGACCGGTCACCACCGCATCGTACCAGACCTGCGCCTGCGCGCCGGTGACGACGCCGATTTGTTTGCCCTCGGCTTCGAGGATCGGGCCCTGTTCGATATGAAGCTCGAAATACGCATCTGCCGGGAAGGGTTTGGCTGCTTCCGGTCCCGCGTAGCCGATGTCCTTCAGCGCCTCGCCCACCGTCATGCCGTCGAGGTCGGTCAGCGCATAAGCCTTGTCCTGGGTGTAGATCCCGGCCCAAACGCCGGAGCCCATCAGCGAATGGCCGAAGCGGCTGCCTTCTTCGTCCGTCCAGTTGATCAGTTCGACCGGTGCTTCGGTGGTGATGCCGAGATCGTTAAGCGACCGCATCACCTCCAGACCCGCGATCACGCCGAGCGCGCCATCGAACTTGCCGCCGGTGGGCTGGCTGTCGAGATGGCTGCCGAACAGCACCGGCAAGCGGTTCGGGTCGCGGCCAGGGCGGCGGGCGAACATGTTGCCGATCGCGTCAACCCGCACGGTCAGCCCGGCGGCCTCGCAATTGGCGCGGAAATAGTCGCGGCCCTGACGGTCGATATCGGTGAGCGTCAGGCGCTTCACCCCGCCTTTGGCCGTCGCGCCGAAGCGCGCCATGTCCATCAGGCTGTCCCATAGCCGTTTGCCGTCAATCGCTTGATTGGTCTGCATCATGCGCCACTCCTGTCACCGACGCGCATCTTGCCCAAGCGCTGGGTTCCTGCAAGCTTGCAGCCATGGAAATCGTCCGCACCGCCGTGATTGTTGCTCTGCCGCTGCTCGCCGGTTGCACTCTGGTCGATCAGCGGACCTTCTATCCACCGACGAAACCGGAGCCTCGTGCGCTCGAACGCTTCGCAAGCCTTGAGCAGCGCCCCGCCCTGACAATTCGGCAAGGCGGGTCAGAACCGGATTGGCGCCCCGCGGTCACGGCCCTGGTGGAGCAAACTCTGGCCCGCAATCCGCAGGCCGAGTTCGAGGTTGTTGCCGCTATCGCCGCCAACGATCCCACTCAGGAGCAAACCCGCGCTGCCCGCGATGTCGCCCAGGCCATCGGCGCGCTCGGCGTGCCGCCGAGCCGGACGCTGCTTGGGTTGCGTACCATTGAGGCCGGTGGCAGCCGTTTTATCCACATTTTTGTGCGCTGACGGAAAATGACCAAACGATCATTCGGCGGCAGTCTGGCCTGGGGCTGGTCGCAACTGGTGTTCACCGCACTCGCCTGGGGGCTGAACTGGCCGGTGCTGAAACTGGCGGTCGCCGAATTTGACCCGTTCGGGTTTCGCGCCATCACCGGTGTGGGCGGCGTGGCGCTGCTCCTGGTCATTGCGCTGGTGCGCGGCGATCGTTTGCGGGTGCCGCGCGGCCAGTTCGGCTGGCTGGTGCTGACCTCGATCCTTAACGTGACCTCGATGATGGGGCTGGCGACCTTTGCCCTACTATGGTTGCGGGCGTCCGAAGCGGTAATCGTGGCCTATACCATTCCGGTCTGGACGACCTTGCTGGCCTGGCCGGTACTCGGTGAACGTCCCAGGCCATTGGGCGTTGTCGGGCTGGTGCTGGGATTTTCCGGGGTGGTCACCTTGGTGGCCGGCGATGTGCTGACCCTGTCGGCCGCCGAATTCGCCTTTAAGTTTCCTGGCTTTCTGTTGATCACCGGGACCGCAGTGATGTTCTCGCTCGGCACCGTGCTGACCAAGCGCCGCCCGATTGTGATGCCGCCAGTGCCGCAGGTCGCGTGGCAGGTGTCGATCGGTTTGGCGCCGCTATTGGTCGCTGCGGTCGTCTTCGAGCGTTGGGATGTGAGCCACGTCACCGCGTTGGGATGGGCGAGCGCAAGCTATGTCACGGTGATCGCGCTCTGTGGGGCTTATCTGACGTGGTTTGGTGCCCTGCGCATCCTGCCGGCCTCCACGGCGACGGTGGGCATGTTGCTGGTTCCGGTCATCGGGGTGCTGAGCTCGGCGCTAGTGCTTGGCGAACCATTGGGCCCCCGGCATTTTGTCGCCCTTGGGCTGACGATCACCGGGGTGTTTCTGTCGTCAAAAAGCTGAGTGTTGGCGCCGCTACCCGACCGCACCCCCGGTATACATCGCCGCCATCGCCTGCGCCGCTGCACGGCGATCGCGCAGCAGATCGAATTCCGCCCGTTGCAGCCGCTGCTCAAACGGCGTCATGTCCGGGAACTGATGCAGCATGGTGGTCATCCACCACGAAAACCGCTCGGCCTGCCAGATGCGGCGCAATGCCTGGGCGGAATAGGCGTCTATCCCGGCATTCGACCGCTCATCGTAAAATTCGCGCAAGCCGGCCGCCAGGATCGCCACATCCGACACGGCCAGATTGAGACCTTTGGCCCCGGTCGGTGGCACGATATGGGCGGCGTCACCGGCCAGGAACAGGCGGCCGAAGCGCAATGGCTCGACCACGAAACTGCGCAATGGTGCTACGGATTTTTCGATCGAGGGTCCGGTTTGCAGCACATCGGCGGCCTCGGTCCCGATCCGGCGGCGCAGTTCATCCCAGAAACGATCATCCGACCACGCGCCAACATCCTCATCGGCGGCGCATTGCACATAGTAGCGGCTGCGGGTGGCCGAGCGCATTGAGCACAGCGCGAAGCCGCGGGCATGGCGGGCATAGATCAGTTCCGGCGCGACCGGCGGGCGATCCACCAGCACCCCGAGCCAGCCAAACGGATAGACCCGTTCGAAGCTGGTGATTGCAGCGGAGGGAACCGCCTGCCGGCTCGGGCCGTGATAACCATCGCAGCCGGCGATGAAATCGCAGTCGAGCCGGTGGCTGACGCCGTCATGGACCAGCCCCTCGGCCTCCATGCGCGCACCGAGGCCGGCAGCGTTGAGAATGTCGCGGGTGCCGGCTTCCAGCACCCCGGCGCGAATGCGGCCAAGCACATATTCCGGGCTGCGCTGTTCGAGGATCACCGTCGCGA
>CALQTN020000002.1 GCA_943333505.2 Asaia bogorensis
AATGGCTTAGAAAGACGGTTGCTTCCAAAAACGAACCGTCGTCTGTCTCCAGATTTTCCATCGTCGGCCTCCACAAAGCGCATCAGAGGACAGACACAGATTCAGCAATTCAGCAGTTTGTCACTCGCTTATTCACCCGATTGCCCTGTGGGGTTGGGCGGCGGCGATTGCGCTCAGCAGAAGCGTGGCGCAAAAGCCGAGACTGAAAATTCGCATCTATCCCCCGTGGGTTTCGCCGCCAGTGTGGCGGGCTCGACCCTGGTTGCACAAGGACCGTTTCGTCAAAAATGCGCCCAACCCTTAGCGACGCTTTCGCACGCACGCCTGAAGCCTGGCTCGACTTTGATCCGTCTCGCACGCGCGCAGGCGCTGGACAGGCGGTGGCGGCAACCGCCAACCCGATGGCGTCCTGGGCTGCGGCGGCCATGCTGCGCCAGGGCGGCAGTGCGGTCGATGCCGCAATTGCCGCACAGGCGATGCTGACATTGGTGGAGCCCAATGCATCCGGCCTCGGCGGTGGGGCGATGCTGCTGGTGCATCGGGATGGCGAAACAGTGTGCATTGATGGGCTGTCATCGGCCCCGGCCCATGCGCCGGCGCGTTTGGTGCGCGACTATGATGGTCGACCGATCCCGGGCGACCGCGCCTTGTTCGGCGGGCGGACAGTCGGGGTTCCCGGGGCGCTGCGGGCGCTGGCCGATGCGCATGCCCGCTTTGGCCGCTTGCCGTGGGCGGCCTTGTTTGCCCCGGTGATCGAGGCGGCGACGGACGGGTTTGCCCTATCGCCTTATCTGTGGCGCACCCTGCAGGAAATCCCGGCGATGCGGGACGAGTCATTTGCCCGTGCGCTCTATTGCGGCGGCAATGATCTGGCGCTGCTGCCTGGCACTATTCTGCGTAACCCGGCACTCGCGGCGACCATGGTCCGTATCGCTTCCCAGGGGGTTGAGGAATTCTACCAGGGCGAAACCGCGGCCGC
This sequence comes from Asaia bogorensis, assembly GCA_943333505.2. Lineage (GTDB taxonomy): Bacteria > Pseudomonadota > Alphaproteobacteria > Acetobacterales > Acetobacteraceae > CAITOL01. The sequence goes on from CALQTN020000002.1 coordinate 980, forward strand.
GGTCGTCAGGGCAGTGCACGATGATCCGTTTGCGGGCAAGATGACCCCGGTCGATCTTGGAACCTACCGCGCGGCGGAGCGCATGCCGCTTAAGTTCCAGTTGGGCAAACTCACGGTCTTTGGCGGCGCGCTGCCGGCTTATGGTGCCTTGGCCGCGGCCCAGATCATCGCCATTGCTGGCCGTTTCGGGGTTACTGCGCTGGACGAGGTCATCACTGAACAACAAGCCCACATCCTGGCCGAAGCTGGCCGCCTCGCCTTCGCCGAACGGGCGCCGTTTGCCGATCCGGGTTTCGATCCGATGAACCCCGCTGATATGCTGGACCCGAGCTATCTTGACGAGCGTGCGTCACTGCTATCGCCATTGCATCGGATGGACCGGCTGCCCAAAGGCCGCTTTACCCTGGGTGGCAGCATGACCAGCCATCTCTCGATTGCGGATGCACATGGCATGACCGTGTCGATGACCACCACGATCAACCAGAATTTCGGCGCCCGGATCGCGGTTGGCGGTTTTTACCTCAATAACGTTATGACGAATTTTGCGACCGAAGCCGCGACCGATGGGGTTCCGCCGGCCAATGCGATTGCGCCGGGCAAGCGGGCCAAAACCACGATTGCGCCGTTGTTGGTGTGCGACGCGACAGGCATGCCGGTCGCCGCCCTTGGTGCTGGCGGCGGTTACCGGATCATCGGCTACGTTGCCAATGCGCTGTTGCGTCTGGCCGGCGGGATGCGTGACCCGCAGGCGATTGTTGCGGCCCCGCATGTGCTCAACTGGAACGGCCTGACCGAGATCGAACCGCGCCTCGGTCATCTGGAGCGGCCGCTGGGCGAGCGCGGCCATTGGGTGGTCAATAAGCGCCTCGATGGCGGGACCCAGTGCATTATTCGCAGCGGCGGTCGCTGGCAGGCTGCTGGCGACCCACGCCGCGATGGGGTTGGGATGGGGGTTGGGTGAAGCTGGCGTCCCCTAGCTTACAATCCCCACGCCCGCCGCGTCGCGACTAAAGGTCAGGCGGCGGTCATGCAACGGGGCCAGGGCCTGACGATGGGCGATGGAAACGATCGTCGTATTGGGAAGTTGGGATTTCAGTAAGCCATAAAGTTCAAGCTCCGCTTCGGGGTCGAGGCTCGATGTTGCTTCATCGAGGAACAACCAGTCGGGTTTGGCGAGCAGCGCGCGGGCCACGGCGAGGCGTTGTTGTTCGCCGCCTGAAAGACGCTGGGACCAGCTATCCTCAACGTCGATGCGGGAAAGCAAATGCCCAAGTCCGACCTCGGTTAGGGTCATGCGAACGACGTCGTCGGGGATTGTGGTGGTAACCGCCGGGTAGGCGGCGGCGGCACGTAATGTCCCGAGCGGAATATAGGGCCTTTGCGGCAAGAACATATGGGTGCCTGCTGGGGCGGCGATGGTGCCGTCACCGTATGGCCAAATGCCGGCGAGGGCCCGGAAGATGGTCGATTTGCCGAGGCCGGACCGTCCGGCGATCAGCACAGATTGTCCAGCTGTGAGGGTTAAATCGGCATTGTGCAGTAAGGTCCGACCATCGGGCAATGTCAGAGTGAGGTTGCTGGCGTGCCAAGCGGGGTCCGGTGATCGTGTCGTTGTTAACTGTCCGGCACCGTCGCGGCTGACGGCGTCAATCGCGGCTTGGAAACTAACCAGGCGATCCACCGTTGCGCGCCAATTGGCCAGTTCCTGATAAGCATGAACAAAGAACGATAGCGAATCCTCAACCTGACGAAAGGCGCCGGCGGTTTGGGTGAGTGCACCAAGCGTGATCTGGCCGGAAAAATACCGTGGCGCGGCAATCACCAGCGGAAAGACCACCGCAGTTTGGTCGTAGACTGCGGTAACCGACGTCAGTTGCTTGGTCTTGCGCATGATCTGATACCAGTTGTCGATTAAGGCGCTAAAGCGGGTGCGCAGGCTTGTCGCTTCCTGAGCTTCGCCGCGATAGAGTGCAATTCCTTCGACGTTTTCGCGTAATCTGGCGAGCGCGAAGCGGAAATCGGCCTCAACCTTTTGCTGACGGAAACGCAGCCCGGCCAGCGGTTTACCAACCAGATGGGCGAGCCAGGTGCCGATGATTGAATAGACCAGTGCGATCCAAACCATGTATCCAGGGATCTGGATGCCCCAGACTTCCAGCATGCCCGACAGTCCCCACAATATGGCGACAAAGCTTGCGAGTGTGACCACGGCCGAGATCAACCCGAGGGTCAGCAGCAGGGTGCTTTCAATGAAACCCTTCACATCCTCGGCGATACGTTGGTCTGGGTTGTCAGTGGGCTGGCCTTCTGTCGGGCCGGCGGCCGAGGCACGCAGGCTGAGATGCCAATAGGCGCGATCGCCGAGCCAGGCGGATTGCAGCCGCAGGGTCATCCAGTGTCGCCATTTGATCGTCAACTGCTGGGTGAACCAGGTGCGGTAGACCGCAATCAGCACAAAGCACGCCGCGAGGCTGCAAAAGCCGGGCAGGAAGCCCTGATCGTTCCACTTATAAAATACGAGCAGGTTGATGAAGCTGTCCCAATCCTTGTCCTGCAAGGCATTGTAAAATGCCCGATTCCAGAAGCTGAGTTGAACGTTGATGCCGACCAGCACCAGGCGCAGCCCGATGATAAGCACCAGAAGCCCGCGCGCCGACCAGCGTTCGTCCGAGTTGAAATAGGGGCGGGCCAATCGGAACGCATCGAGCAGGAATGGGCCAATTGCGCGCATCACGTAACTCCGGCTGGGAGGGCTTCAGTCGGCAAACTGGTGATCGGTTACGCCGGCCCCGTCAATCCATCGGCTCTGATATGCCAGGACGGGCATGGATTGGTTTTTGTTAAGCCATGTAGAGTCATTAAAATAGCGCAATTGTTAATCCGTGCCGGAGGGGCATGTTCGTGGTGTTGAGCATGATGGAACCGACGCGCCGACCAATCCTGGTGTTCGAGGACGACCCCGTCTTGCAGGCGGAGCTTGTTGCCTGGATTGCTGGCTGGGGTTGGCGTGCCCTGGCGCTCGATGCAACGCTCGGGCTGCCGCAGATGGGCGATCATCTCTATGCGGCGGCGGTGGTCGCCGATTTCGACCTGGGCCTCTCAGTGCCGGGTATGCCGCCGCGAACCGGCCTTGATATTGCGTTGAGCGTCGCCCGCCGTGTTGGAGAGCGGTTGCCGACGGTCATCTTGTCGGGATCGTATGGGCGTCAGGAATTGGCAGCCTGCAGCCGGCACCAAATTCCGGTGCTCTTCAAACCGCTGCAGCCAAGCGAGTTGCATCGGTGGTTGATGCAGTCGGTGCCTTTGCTTCGAAACTGATGGCGTGCACTCTGGCGCGGCAGTTGCCAGCGAGGTGCCACCCATGCAGCCCATGATGATCCAGTTTCCCGACGCCGAGCTTGCCCGGATCAAGGCACGCGTAGCAGCTTATGAGTGGCATGAAATGCCTGAGGTGGCGCTAGGCGGAGATCGCTGGGCCTATGGCACAGACATGGGCTATCTGCGCGACCTCTGCGCCTACTGGGTGGGTGCCTATGACTGGCGGCGGTGTGAGGCGCGGCTTAACACGCTGGCACATTTCACCGCTGAGATTGATGGGCTGTCGATCCATTTCATTCACGTGCGGTGCAAGCGTGCCGGTGCTCCAGCCTTGCTGCTAACCCATGGCTGGCCGGGGTCTGTGTTGGAGTTCCTCGACGCGATCCCGGCATTGTCCGAAGATTGCGATCTGATCATTCCGTCATTGCCGGGTTACGGGTTTTCCGGCAAGCCGAAGGCACCGGTCGGTCCGCGGCGAACGGCGCAGCTTTGGGACCGGCTGATGCGGGATGTGCTGGGTTATCAACGCTATATCGCGCAAGGCGGTGACTGGGGCGCGGTGGTGACGGGCTGGCTTGCGGCCCGGCATGGCGTGGCACAGGGCGGCGGCTGCGTGGCCGCCCATCTGAACATGTTCGGTGTACGCGCGCCGGTGCGCCCCGAGGGCGATGCCGAAACTGCGTGGGCTGCCCAATCGCTCGACATCCGTGAACGCGAAGGCGCTTATTTGCGCTTGCAGATGACGAAGCCGCAGACACTTTCCTATGCAATGATGGATAGTCCGGTTGGTGTGGCGGCCTGGATCGTCGAAAAATTCCATCGATGGTCGGACCGGCGTGGCCCGGACGGCAGCGACCGGATCGAGAATGCCCACAGCATGGACGCATTGCTCGATAACATCATGGTTTACCTGCTGACCCGGAGCTTCAACACTGCCACGTGGTTTTACCGCGGGGCGATGGAGGAAGGTATGGCGCTGGCGCAGGGCGAGCGGGTCACGGTGCCGACCGGGATTGCGGTCTATCCGGCCGAGTTGTTCAAGTTTCCGCCGCGCAGCCTGGTTGAGAAAAGCTACGACGTCGTGCGGTGGACCGAGTTCGAACGTGGCGGACATTTTGCTGCAATGGAAAACCCGGATGATTTCGCAGTCGAGGTGTCGGCGTTCGTTCGTCAGGTTGGGGGCGTGCGATGAGCGAGCCGGTTTTGTGGGTGTCCGAGGTTGCCGATCCTGCAGCTGATGCCACTATTGGCAATGGTTGAGGATGAAGCGCGCCGGCGCGGGTGCCGTTTGGGGGTGCTTTATACCATTCGTTTTCAGGCGCCGGGCTTTTATCAGCATTTCGGTTGGAAGGTGCTTGGCGAGGTCCCGTGTGACCCGCCGGGTGTTCTTGAGTAAGGATTTCGGGAAACCGTCAGGGGGAGTGTTATGAATCTTTTCGAGCGTTACCTGACCCTTTGGGTGGGGTTGTGCATTGTTGTTGGCATCGGGCTGGGCCAGGTCGTACCGGGGGTGTTTCACGCACTCGGGCGCGCCACGGTCGCCGATATCAACTTGCCTGTGGCGATCCTGGTCTGGCTGATGGTCATCCCAATGCTGCTGAAAATCGACCCGGCGGCATTGCGGCAGGTTGGGGTCCATTGGCGTGGCATCGCGACCACGGTTGGGATCAACTGGCTGGTCAAGCCATTTTCGATGGCGCTGCTGGGCTGGTTATTCATCGGCTATCTGTTCCGTCCGCTCCTGCCGTCCGGGCAAATCGATGCCTATATCGCCGGATTGATCCTGCTGGCCGCCGCGCCCTGCACCGCGATGGTGTTCGTATGGTCCAACCTGGTTGACGGCGAGCCGCATTTTACCTTGTCGCAAGTGGCGCTCAACGACACGATCATGGTGGTGGCGTTTGCGCCGCTGGTGGCATTGCTGCTCGGCCTGTCGTCGATTGTGGTGCCATGGGACACGCTGTTTCTGTCGGTGGTGCTGTATATCGTCGTGCCGGTTATCATCGCCCAGCTTTGGCGGCGCGGTTTGCTGGCACGTGGCGCGCTTGAGGCCCGGTTGCGCCAGCTTGGGCCGCTATCGTTGGCGGCGTTGCTGCTCACGCTGGTATTGCTGTTTGGCTTGCAAGGCGAGCAGATCATTGCCCAGCCGATGGTGATCGCGCTGCTTGCGGTGCCGATTATCATTCAGGTCTATTTCAACGCCGGGCTTGCCTATTGGCTCAATCGCAAGCTTGGCGTCGCCTGGTGCGTCGCTGGACCGTCGGCGTTAATTGGGGCGAGCAATTTCTTCGAACTGGCGGTGGCGACGGCGATCGCATTGTTCGGGTTTCAGTCTGGTGCGGCATTGGCGACCGTGGTGGGCGTGCTGGTCGAGGTGCCGGTGATGCTGTCGGTGGTAGCGATTGTGCGGCGCTCCCGCGGTTGGTACGAGCGCCGCTAAAACCCGTGGCGTGATATTGCGTTTTTCACCGGGCGCGGCCGCGATATCACCGGCATATTGGAGGGCTCCGGGTCCTACCCGTGGAATGTAAAGCGCGTTTAATGCGGCTGAAAATCCCGAGGATGGACTTGCACTTTTGGTAGATGCCGCCATTCTATTACCCGAAATGCGGCACGAACTGCCGCCGACATGGGAGGATAAAATGATGCAGACATCCGGTAATGCGGGGCCAAAGGTCAAACGCCGTGGGCTGATCGCCGGTGCCGCCGCGATGGGTATGGCGAAATCCGCCAGCGCGCAAAAGCGCGACCCGAAAGAATTGCGCTTCATCACCGCAGTCGGGCTGACTGTGCTCGATCCGATCTGGACGGCATCGCTGGTCACCACCAACCATGCATTTGGCGTTTATGACACGCTTTATGGCGTGGCGCAGGATTTGTCACCGCGTCCGCAAATGGTCGAAGGCCATACGCTGTCCGATGATGAACTGACCTGGCAGTTCAAGCTGCGCGAAGGCCTGTGGTTCCACGATGGGGCGCCGGTGCTGGCGCGCGACGCGGCCGCTTCAATCAAGCGGTGGTCGCGGCGTGACGCGTTCGGACAGTTGCTGGCCGATGCCACCGAGTCGGTCGATGCGCCCGATGACCGCACCATCCGGATCAAGCTGAAGCGGAAGTTCCCGCATTTGTTGATCGGGCTGTCGCGGGTCGGTGCGCTGCCCTGCTTCATCATGCCGGAACGCCATGCGCTGACCGACCCCTACACCCAGGTGAAGGAAATGATCGGCAGCGGTCCATACCGCTTCCTTGCCGATGAATTCAATGCGGGCAGCCGCGCGGCCTATGCGAAGTTTGATCGCTATGTGCCCCGCCAGGAGCCAGCCGAACGCACCTCAGGCGGTAAGATCGCGCATTTTGAGCGGGTGACCTGGTACACCATGCCCGACCCCGCGACCGCAGTCGCCGCGATGCAAACCGGCGAGATGGATTGGCTCGAAATCGTGCCGTCCGACTTGATGGACCTGATGGGCAAGGCGCGTGGTGTCGCGTTGCAAGGGAAAGACCCCTATAACTGGTATGGCATCGCCCGCTTCAACCACCTCCAGCCGCCGTTCAACAACATCAAGCTGCGGCGCGCGGTGCTGGCAGCGGTGCATCAGAGCGACTATATGCGCGCGGCCTTTGGCGATGATCCGAAGACGTGGCGCGAATGCAAGGCGATGATGCCGTGCGGTGTGGCCGATGTGACCGAACTGGGCCAGGCGGATATGCCAGCCCTATCGGAAGCGGCGGCCAAGGCGGCGGTTGCGGCATCCGGCTATAATGGCGAGCGCACCGTGGTGATTGCACCGATGGACTATCCGCAGCTTGGCGCGTTCGGCCAGGTGAGCGCGGATTTGCTCAAGCGCATCGGGATGAACGTCGATTTCCAGCCGATGGATTGGGGCACGATGATCCAGCGCACGACCAGTCGCGAAGCGGTCGAGAAAGGCGGGTGGAGCCTTTACCATACCTCTGGCTCGATGCCGTCGATGCTAAATCCCGCCCTCAACATGTACATTCGTGGCCAGGGTGGTAAAGGCTGGACCGGGTGGTATGAAAAGGCTGACATCGAAACGGCATCGCAGGAATGGCTCTCGAGCAGGCCAGGAGTTTCCCAGCGGCCGCTTTTCGACCGTATGCAACGCACCTTGTTTGCCGATCCGCCGTTCCTGCCGCTCGGTCAATATGGGGTTTATACCGCGCGACGCAGCGATATCAGTGGGATTTTGGATGGATCGGCGTCCTATCCGTGGAACGTGCGGCGCGGCTAGCGCGTTGTCGGGGCGAGGATGTCGGACTTCATCCTCGGCCATGAGCCCGCCATAAGGCTGGGTGCCTTCCTCGGCATCCTGGTGGTTATGGCGGGTTGGGAGGCGCTGGCGCCGCGTCGCCCCCGCAGCGTATCGCGCTGGCTGCGGTGGCCGAGCAATCTGGGCATCGTCGTCCTCAACACGGTGGTGCTGCGGCTCGCCATTCCGGTTACCGCGATCGGAGTCGCGGCGCTCGGCGAGCATAATGGTTGGGGCGTGCTCAACCTGGTGGCGCTTCCTGGCTGGATGCGGATCGTTGCGGCTGTGCTGGTGCTCGACGTGGCGGTCTATTTCCAGCATGCGGTGTTTCATGCGGTGCCGGCGCTGTGGCGGTTGCACCGCATGCACCATGCCGATGTCGATTTTGACGTGACCACCGGCGCACGGTTCCATCCGATTGAAATCCTGCTCTCAATGGGTCTGAAGCTCGCCGTGGTCGCAGCTCTTGGCGCGCCGCCGATTGCGGTGCTGGTTTTCGAGGTCGCGCTGAACGCGACGGCGATGTTCAATCACGGCAATGTCGGGCTGCCGGCCTGGCTCGACAGGATGCTGCGCTGGATTGTGGTGACGCCGGATATGCATCGCGTTCATCATTCCGTGGTGCCGCGCGAAACCAACAGCAATTTTGGCTTCAACCTGCCATGGTGGGACCGGCTGTTCGGCACGTATTGCGCTGAGCCAACGGGCGGCCAGGCCGGCATGACCATCGGTTTGGAGCGCTTTCGTGATCCGGGCCAGTTGCGGATCGACCGGATGTTGCTTCAACCGCTTGTCGGGTCTGCCGATGCCCATCCGATCGAGCGTCAGGGCAGGCCGCCCACCTGAGCGGCGCCTCGTGGTCCGAGTTCCTGGGATGTACGTGACATGGGCGAGGAACGGCGATAGCGTTTTGTTTGGATGTGGCTGGGGGCAATATGTCGGACTCTTATGACGGCGGCGGCAATCAGACCGACAATTTCTCCGAAACCTCGACCCAAAGCTGGTGGGACAGGATCATGGGCGGCTTCATTGCTGCCCTGATCGGGTTGATCCTGGTGCCGGCCGCGGTGGTCCTGCTCTACTGGAACGAAGGCCGCGCGGTTGAGGCGATCCGCGCGCTGGGCCGGGGGGCGGCGGCCATTATCGAGGTATCGGCGACAAATCTTGATCCCGCCGCCGAGGGCAGGCTGGTTCATCTCACCGGCCTGCTGAAACCAGGCGTTGCTGCGCGCGATCCGGTTTTTGGCGTTTCCGGCGATGGTTTGGTCCGTCTGGCGCGGCGGGTGGAGATGTTTCAATGGATCGAAGAAACCTCGACCACCAGCCAGTCCAATGTTGGCGGCTCGAAAACCACGGAGAAAACCTACAGCTACAAGAAGGCATGGTCGGAAAGCGCGATCAATTCGGCGCAGTTTAACGCACGAACCGGCCATCAGAATCCGTCGATGCCATTGGCGTCACAGCGTTTCACCGGCGGTGATGTCCGGCTCGGGGCGTACAAGGTTGCGCCGGCTTTGCTTGAGCAACTGTCGAGTTTCGTCGGTCTGCAACCGCGAACCGCCCCGCCATCCGGCTATCAGCTGGTGGGTGAGGGGTTTTATCGTGGCCAGAACCCAGCCGATCCGGCGGTTGGTGATATTCGGGTGGGCTTCGCGAGTGTGCCGGCGCAAACCGTGTCGGTTGCGGCAGCGGTAGCAGGTGGCACGCTGGCGCCGTATCGTGACGCGACAGGCTACACGATTGCGCTGCTCGAAGCCGGCGATGTCAGCGCGGCCCAGCTGTTTCGCGACGAGGCGAAATCCGAAAGCGTGCTGACCTGGAGTCTGCGTGGCGTCGGGTTTGTGCTCGTATTGATCGGGCTGGTTTGCATGACGCGACCGCTGACGATGCTGGCGGCGGTGCTGCCAATCCTGGAAAGCGTTGTCGGGGTGGGCGGCTTTATTGTCGCGCTGACCCTGTCGGTGCCGATCACCTTGCTGACCATTGCGGTTGCCTGGATTGTGCATCGGCCGTTGCTCGGGGTGGGATTGCTGGTTGCGGCGATGGGATGGTTGGTGTTGCTGCGCTATATGCGCCCACGCCGGACGGCCCAGGCTTTTCGCTGAAACCGGACATCATCGCATGCGGTACACTGCCGATAATTTTGTAGTTGGAGAGCCGAAATGAGCACACGTTGGACAATGGTGGTCGCGTTGGGTCTGGGTTTGTCGATGCTTGGCGCGGCGGCGCCGGCGCAAACGCTCCGCATCGGGATTGGCAGTGACCCCGATATCCTTGACCCGACCTTGTCGCGCAGTGTCGCGGGACGGCAGGTATTTACCGCGATGTGCGACAAGCTGGTGGATATCGACGCGAAGTTGAATTTTGTGCCCCAACTCGCCACCGCCTGGAAATGGAGCGAGGACGGACGTGCCCTCACGCTCAGTCTCCGCCCGGGGGTGACGTTCCATGACGGTGCCGCGATGGATGCGGCTGCAGTGCAGGCTAGTCTTGAACGCCATTTGCGGATGCCCGGCTCGACCCGGAAGGCCGAGCTCGGGCCGGTTGCCGCGATTGACACGCTAGGCCCGCTTGAAGTGCGCATCACGATGAATTCGGTATTCGCCCCGCTGGTCGCGGTGTTGTCCGACCGCGCCGGGATGATGATGTCGGCGCGTGCCGCCGCCCAAACCGGGGAGGCTTTCGCCGCCGCCCCTGGGTGCGCCGGTCCCTTCAAGTTCGTGCGCCGGATTGCGCAGGACCGCATCGAGCTTGAACGGTTCAAGGAGCATTGGGACGCCGCCCGGTTCCATTTCGACAAGGTGATCTATCAGCCGATTACTGACACCACCATTCGCGCCGCCAATCTGCGGGCCGGCAGCCTGGAAATCATTGAGGCGGTGAACCCGACCGATGTCGCGGCGATGGCCGCCGATAAACGGGTCAAGCTGCATATGAGCCCGGGCCTGGTGTCAGGCTACATTGCGATCAATGTTGGCAATGGCCGCCGCGCTGAGGGTAGGCTTGGCCGTGACAAGTTGGTGCGCGAAGCGCTTGATGCGGCGATCGATCGGCAGATCCTCAATCAGGTTGCGTTCAACGGCGCCTATATTCCCGGCAACCAGTCCGTCCAGCCCGAAAGCCCGTTTTACAGTGCCAACGTGCCGGTGCCGCCGCGGGATCTCGCGCGGGCCAAAGCCTTGCTGAAACAGGCCGGGCTGGAGCAGGTGAAGATGCAGATGTCTGTCCCCAACACCACCGAATTCCGTCAGGCGGCGGAGGTGATCCAGGCCATGGCGCGTGAGGCGGGGATCGACATTGAACTCACAGTGGTTGAGGTTGCCACGCTGCTCAAGCAATGGACCGATGGCGATTTTGAATCGCTGATCATCTTATGGAGTGGGCGTACTGACATTGATGCCAATCTCTATAATTTCAACGCCTGTGGCATGGCGTTGAACGGCGGGCGCTACTGCAATCCGGAGGTTGATCGCTTGTTGAATGACGGTCGTGGGGCGACGGAGTTTGCGAAGCGCAAGATCGCCTATGACGCTGCTGCCAAAATTTATCTCGACGATCGGCCTTATATTTACCTGTGGAACGGTCGGTTGATTGCCGGGACATCGGCACGGCTCGACGGGTTGACCATGGTGCCGGATGGGATGTTGCGCTTGCGTGACCTCCGGCTGCGGGATAACTGACCCCGCCTGGAGGGCGACCCGGTGAAGTTCAATCGGTCAATAGTCTGATAAAATGTTGTTTTTACAACAATCGTCATTCATCCAATCGAAGCCGATTGAACGCATGACGATCTAACGCGGCGGGATGAACACCTGCTTGATCTCGTCGAACGCCGGCAATGCCTCGCAATGCGCGGCAGCCTTGGCCAGCGCCGGCCAGCGCGCAGGCACCACCACCCCGGGATGGGCTTCGGTGGCAAAGCGCCAGGCGCAGGCGAAGGCGATGTCGGCATGGGAAATCATGTCGCCAAACCAGAACGGCGCGTTGCTGGCCGCGCGTGACACTTCGAGCGCATCAAGCACCGCCTCGACCTGACCTCGGCAGCGCGTGAGCCACATCTCGGAGGTTTGCGCGTGCAGCACCCGCTCATAGACCAGTGCTACCGCCTTATCGGCCAGGCCGGTCGACAGCGCGCAGATCTTCAACGCCGTGCGCCGGGCCGGGCCGTATGCCGGCAGCATGGCGCGGGACGGGCCAACTTCCTCATCGAGGAAATCCAGAATAGCGCTGCTGTCGATCAGCACTTCGCCATCAAAGAGTACCAGGGTTGGCACCCGGCGCAGCGGGTTGAACGGCGCGATCTTGTCGCCATCACCGAAGGTCGACCACGGACGGTGCTCGAACGCCATTTTGTACAGCCGCAACGCAATTGCGACGCGGCGCACGAATGGGCTGTCGTACTGTCCGATCAGGATCATGGAGCGAATTGCAGGAACGGATTTTGTTTGCGTTCCTCGCCGAAGCTCGATGCCGGGCCATGGCCGCAAATGAAACCGATATCATCACCCAGCGGCAGCAGTTTGCGGCGGATCGAGCGTACCAGCAGGTTGCCATCGCCATATTCGAAATCACTGCGGCCGACCGAGCGGCAGAACAGCACATCCCCGACAAAGGCAAAGCGCAAATTCTTGTCGACATAAACCAGGCTGCCGGGCGAATGGCCGGGGCAGTGGTAGATATCGAAATGGAACATGCCGAGATCGACGGTATCGCCTTCCTCGAGCCACAGATCCGGGGTGCAGTTTGCCATCCCGGTCATGCCCATGCGCTCGGCTGAGCTTGCCACTTCATCCATCAGGAACTTGTCGCGGATATCCGGCCCGTGGATCGGCACCGCGCCGCCGAGCATTTCCTTTAACGTCATCGCGCCCCCGACATGGTCGAGATGGCCGTGGGTGAGCAGGATGAGTTCGACCTTCAGGCCGAGTTTTTCGATGTTGGCGAAGATTTCGTCAGCGTCGCCGCCGGGGTCGACGACCATGGCGCGCTTGCTGTCTTCTTCCCAGAGGAGTGAGCAGTTCTGCTCGAACTGGGTGACCGGGAGGATGGCGAGTTTGAAGTCTGGCATAACGGAGTTCCTGGAAAAGGATTTAAGAAAGCAGTTCTTTTTGTAAACAAAAAGAACCAAAAAAACTTTCTCCGACCCTGTTGCCGCTGGTGTGGGACTGGGGTGAGGTCCCACGCCAACGGCAATAAAGTCGGAGGTTTTTTTGCTTCTTTATTTTCAAACAAAGAAGACCTTCCTTCCTTAAAACCTTTGTCGTTTTCCTCCCCTAGGTCAACGCCAGAAGTCCCTCGGCACCAATCCAGCTGCAAAAATCACCGCCACTGTGGGTTGAAAATTTCCCTTGATAATTTCGTGAAATTATAGGCGCTGCCGTGCGGTCATCCGCAGCGTGCCGGCGCCGTATTGGTTAGCAAGCTCGTCGAGCGCGAGATACTGGGAAGTTGTCAGGATGCCGCCAGGCATCTGCACCCGCAGCCTGAAACTATCGTCCTTTTCCTCGCCGATCTGCTTGCGTGCGGTGTCGGTGTCGCGGTCATACTGTTCCAATATTTCACGCAATGTCAGTATATTACGATCATCGTCGGTAACCTGACTGCCAGGGCTCGCGAGCTCTGCCGCCAGATCGCCACGCAGCCTGCTAAAGGACTCCTTCAACCGCTCCGCGCCCGATAATGCGCTGGGGGGGCGGGTGGCACGGCAACTTGCGGGGCATCGGGATTCTCTCGGAATGGCAAATTCACTTTAAGCTTGCGCATGGAGGAAAAAATACCATATATAAAACGTGAATTAGGATATTCTCCACATGTCGACGCAAAATACGCTTCGGTTCTTTGGTAATGCGGCCCTGTCATCCGCCCCGTTTGGTGACATGCTGCCGGGCCTGGTGGTGTGCGAACGGCCCGAGGCGGAGCCCGGCGCCGAAGAACAACCCATGATCACCAGTGTTGAGGTGATGTGGGCATGCGCCTCGGCGACCGCGGTTTGGTTGGCGGCGCTGTTTCTCGCCGTTTAGATTTTGCCCGGATGTCTGTCCTGACCCGCGTTAGATCATCATTCGTTCAATCGGCTCTGATTTTACGTATAAAGATTATTGTGAAAACAAGACTCTAAATTGCGAAGCTGATGGGTTCGCTCGATGGCCGTTTCAATCCCGCGGCTACGGCGCGGCGGATAAGGTCATCGAGTGTCTGCGTGCCAAGTGCCACGCGCGCGGCATCCTCCAACTCGCTCCACAGCTGATCCACCACCGCGGTTTGCAGTCGTCCGCCTGGGCCATCCACGGCGGGGGTGTCATCGGCGTTGGCGATCGCGACGATTTCGCTGAGGCGGATTTCCCGCCTCGGCCGCCCCAGGCGATAGCCGCCGCGCGGACCGCGCACGCTATCGAGCAGTCCCGCGCGCGACAGGGTTTGCAGCAACGGCTCCATTCCCCGTCGCGCAAGGGCTAGCCGCTCTGCGAGGTCTCCGGCGCTCACTGTTTCGCGCCCCGCTGCGTGGAAGGCGATATCCAGCATGATGGTGATGGCGGTCATGGCGCGGTCGCGACGGATCAACATGCACGGACTCGATCTCAGATGAATTGCAGCGGACTAAACCACGATCCCGCGCTGTGATACAGGTATTGCATGTCCAAGCCATTGCCCCGAGTCGCTATTCCGCCCGATCTGATAGGCACCGCGCGTGGCCGAATTTTCGATAGCGTGCTCGATACCGTCGGTGCGACCCCGTTGGTCGGGTTGCCGCGTATCCAGACGGAAGACCGGTTGCTGGCGCGGGTAACCCTCAAACTCGAATTCTTCAACCCGCTCGGTTCGGTCAAGGATCGCATTGGCCTGGCGATGATCCGCACCGCCGAGACATCAGGGTTGATCGCGCCAGGGCGATCGGTGCTTGTCGAGCCGACCTCGGGCAATACCGGTATCGCGTTGGGGTTTGTGGCCGCCGCGCGCGGCTACCGATTGATCGTGTGTATGCCGGAAGGTGCGTCGATCGAGCGACGGAAAATGTTGCGGCTAATGGGAGCGGAGGTGCAATTGACCCCGGCACGATTGGGTATGGCCGGTGCCATTGCCAAGGCCGAGGCAGTGGTTACGGCGACACCAGGCGCGTGGATGCCGCGCCAGTTCGATAATCCCGCAAATCCAGACATTCACGAGGCCACCACTGCGGAGGAGATTTGGGCGGATACCGCGGGGCTGGTTGATATCGTGGTGGGTGGCGCTGGGACTGGCGGGACGCTGACCGGGATTGCCCGGGCCCTGAAGCCGCGCCGCGCCGGCCTGCGAATATGTCTGATCGAGCCGTCAGAGAGCGCGGTGCTGTCAGGCGACGAGCCAGGTCCGCATGGTCTGCAGGGCATCGGGCCGGGGTTTCAGCCATCGGTGTTGGACATGTCGTTGATGGACATGGTGATGCGGGTCAGTGAACGCGACGCGATCGCCACCGCCCGGCGCTGTGCGCGGACGGAGGGTTTGCCGATCGGTATATCGTCGGGTGCGGCGCTGCATGCGGCCTTGGCGCTGGCGGTCGATCCGGCCCATGCTGGCAAGCTGATCGTGGCGATCGCGCCGTCTTTTGCCGAACGCTATTTGTCCACGTCGTTGTTTGCGGGGATGTAGGGAATGCGCGCGCGCTATCTGGTTGCCTATGGTGACGTTCGTCTCGATACACTCCGGGACGGGCATGGCGTGCCACTGGTGCTGCTGCCGTCGTCGTCGCGTGATTCGGAAGACTTTGACGATGTTGCCGAACGTCTGGCTGCAAACGGTTTCATGGTGCTGCGGCCGCAGCCGCGCGGGATGCTGGGGAGCACTGGGCCGTTGACCGGCATTACCCAGCATGATTTTGCCCGCGATGTCGCCGAGGTGATCCGCCACGCCAATGCCGGCCCAGCCATCGTATGCGGCCACGCGTATGGCAATTGGGTGGCGCGCACGGTGGCTGCGGATTTCCCGAATTTGGTGCGCGGCGTGGTGCTGGCGGCGGCGTCGGCCCGGACATCGGCACCTGAGCTGGGCGCCGCATTGGCGCGGGCTGCCAATATCGCGCTGCCTGATGCCGACCGTCTGGCCGCGCTGCAATTCGCGTTCTTTGCGCCGGGGCACGATCCGTCGTCGTGGCTTGCCGGCTGGCATACTGCCATGACCGCTGCGCAGCGTGCTGCGACGTCTGCCGCCCCGCGGTCGGAATGGTGGACGGCCGGGCGGGCGCCAGTGCTGGACATTCAAGCAGCCTGCGACCCTTGGCGACCGAAAGGCACGGAAAACGATTTCAGTGATGATCTCGGTGCCGGGCGCGTGACAATCCGGGTGATCCAGGACGCCAGTCATGCGCTGTTCCCCGAACAGCCGGCGGCTCTTGTCGACGCGATTACCGAGTGGGCGCACGCGCGGAGATAAAAACTGCGGTCAGTTCGAACTCGGCAGCGTCACCCCGGCGGGCAATTGTACCCCGGGCGGCAGTTTGAAATTTGGCGGCAGCTTGAAATCGGGGGGAATTTTTAGGCCCGGTGGCAATTGCACGCCGGGTGGCAGGGTGATGCCGGCAGGCAGGGTCGTGGGTGTGGCGGTTGGGGGCGGTACGTAGCCGGGTACCCCAGGAATAGATGCCAGCGGCGCTGATGCGGCGTTGTGAGGAGGTGCTGCAGCGGCAGACGGCGGTGCGTTCACACTGCCCGTTCTGCTCATCCCGCCTGGCGGCGCGAACCAGGCGGCTTGCTGGGGCGCGAAGGCGACGGTGGTGGCTTCAAGCCCGTTGCCCGAAAGCGCCTCGATCCGCAGCATGACACCGTCATCGGTGATGCATACTTGGCCGTTGCCGCGTGCGGTCACATAGTCCCAGTTGGTGCACTGAAGGCCGGCGAAGCTTGCGACGCCCCGTTTTTTGAAGCTGGCTTTGTCGTCCGGCAACTGGCCTTCCTGGGGGACCCGATTGGCCGCCATGTCGGCAAGCACACCTTGCGCATCCATGACCAGTGATGCGCGCTGGGTTTGTCGATCAACCAGAACATAGCCAGGTTGGCCGATGGTTTCGATCCGCATCACCCGGCTTTGCGCACGTTGGCGGATGATCAGGTTCTTGGGCCCGCCGCGCCCGATCAGCTTGTAGCCGACCGCGACATCGCGGGTTGGCAGCAGCAATGGCGCTTCCTGGGCAGCGGCATTGGCTGCCAGCAAGACCCCTAGAATGATTAACCCTCCACGCAACCCGGACATTCCTTGCACCTTGCTCGTCTCGCGGCTATACGGCGCGCTTCGTTCTGCCGGTCGGTATCGGCGGGACCGTAGCTAAGGACCTGCACCATGAAGCCCGGCATCCACCCACAATACCACGAACTCAATATCATCATGACCGATGGGACTGAATTCAAGACCCGTTCGACCTATGGCAAGGCTGGCGACACCATCCGCCTTGACATCGATCCGAAATCCCATCCGGCCTGGACCGGTGTGCAGCGTATCATGGATACTGGCGGCCAGGTTGCGAAGTTCAACAAGAAATTTGCGGGCCTCGGCATCAAGAAAGCCTGAGCAGCCTCAAATTTTGTGACTACGGAAAGCCCGTCCCCTTGAACCGGGGGCGGGCTTTCTTATGTTCGCAGTGTCGGAATGCCCATCGGGGTTTCGACTGCCAAATAGGGCCGGCCCATTCGGGCGGTCCTGGGTTAAAACCTTGCTATAGCAGGAGGTTCTCTGTGAACGTACTCAATCTGTCGCCCTTATTCCGTACTGCGATCGGCTTTGATCGCTTGGCCCGTCTGGCCGATACCGCCAATGGTGCCGCCGATACCGGATATCCCCCTTACAACATCGAACGGCTTGGCGAAGATGCTTATCGCCTCACGATGGCGGTTGCCGGCTTTGGGCCGGAACACATCGAAATAACGGTGAAGGACAACGCGCTGATCGTTGCCGGCAAGCTTGCCGACGAAGCTCAGCAGGCGGAGGTATTGTATCGCGGCATTGCTGGGCGCGCCTTTGAAAGGCGCTTTGTGCTTGCCGACCATATCGTCGTCGATGGTGCTGACATTACCAACGGCTTGCTGCATGTGGCGTTGAAGCGGGTGGTGCCGGAACAGCTGAAGCCACGCCGGATCGCGATCGGGACGGCCTCTGCCCAGGCATCGGCTGCCCGGGCGTCGGCTGACCGGGCGATCGCCGCCTAACCGTCTGCGGTTTTGCTGAAACATGGGTCCAGTGGGCGGGGTATCGCCTGCTGGACCCTTTTTATGTCGGCCGCACCGATGTAGACTGGGGCATCCCGCATGAGGCAATTGTGATCCGGCTGTCCATCCCGCTGCGTCAGGCTTTGTCCAAGCTCACTTTGCCAGTGCTGATCGCGGTTGCGTTTGGGCTGATGCTGCTGGGCAAAGCCGATAATATGATCGCGACCAGAATGCGCATGGCGCTGGCCGACTCGCTGGCACCCATATGGGGATTGGTGGCGGAGCCTTTGGCCGGGGTGCATCGCGCGATTGACGGCATCCAGAATCTGGCAACGATTTACCAGGATAACGCCAGGTTGCGGGCCGAAAACGACGTGCTGCGCCGCTGGCAAGCAGTGGGTCTGGCACTGGATGCCGAGAACGCGACCTTGAAGGCTAATCTGCGCTGGGTGCCGGAACCGACGCCGAGCTTTGTGACTGCCCGGGTGGTTGCCGATGCCGGAGGGGTTTATGCGCGCGCGGTGTTGCTGTCGCTTGGGCCCAAGCACCACGCAACCAAAGGCCAGATTGCGCTCGACGAACGTGGCCTGGTTGGCAGGGTGACCGAAATTGGCAGCCGCAGCGCCCGGGTCCTGCTGATTACCGATCTCAATTCCCGGGTGCCAGTGACCTTGGAAACCAGCCGTGGCCGGGCGATCCTGGCGGGCACCAACGGCCCCCGCCCACGACTGACGTATTGGCCCGAGGGCGTGGTGCCGGTCGAAGGCGAACGGGTGGTGACGAGCGCGGAGGCGAACGCTTTCCCGGCCGGATTGCCGATCGGGGTGGTGCGTTACAATGCCAACCATGTGCCGGAAATCGAACCGGATGCGCGGCTCGACCGGCTCGAGGTGGTGCGTTTGTTCGAATACGGTCTGCATGATCTCGCTCCCCCGGAACTGAGCCTGGCCCGCCAGACTGAACGTCGGCGCTAGATGTCCGATCGTCTGCCGGGCATTCGGCCGCGCCCGAGCATTGGGCGTAAGCTCGATATCGCGGCACGGCGCAGCTTTCCGACTGTGGTGACAGGTTTGTTGCTCGTCGTGGCTGCGGCCCCGCTTGGGATTGGTGGTCAGCCGCAAACCCAACTGGCGATCGCGCTGGCGTCGGTGTTTTTCTGGACGATGGTGCGGCCGGCTTCGATGCCGCCGCCAGCGGTGTTCGTGCTCGGCCTGCTGCTCGATCTGTTGAGCTACGCACCGTTGGGTGTGGGAGTGGTGATCCTATTGGTGTTGCACGGCTTAACCCTGGCAGGGCGCCGGGTGCTGGGACGGGCAGGCTTTATGCTCGCCTGGCTTGCCTTTGCGCTGCTCGCGCTCGGGGCGGTGGCGCTGCAATGGGGGCTGACCGCGTTATTGACCTTACGAGTGCTGCCCGTGGCGCCCGCGATCCTGGCCGCCATTCTGGCAGTTGGGCTTTATCCGCTGCTGGCAGTGCCGCTGGCGCGCGCGCATCGCACGCTGGCTGAACCTGACCGGGCATGAAGCGCGAAGTTCAACGTACCGGGGTATTTACCCGCCGGGCCCTGATGATCGGTGGGGTGCAAATCGCGGCACTCGGGGTGCTGGCGGCCAAGCTCTATCAGGTTCAGGTGGTCGAGGGCGATCGCTATGCGACGCTTGCGGACTCCAACCGCATCTCGGCCCGGCTGCTGGCCCCGCCACGCGGGCGATTGCTGGATCGCAACGGCGTAGTGGTGGCGGGTAATCGGTTGAACTGGCGTGCTTTGCTGGTTGCCGAGCAATCTGGCGACGTCGCCGCTACCCTCGACCGCTTCGCCGCCATTGTGCCGTTCGCCGATAATGATCGCGTACGGGTGGAACGGGAGTTGCGCCGCCATCGCCGCTTCATCCCCATCATTCTGCGGGAGTTCCTTACCTGGCAGGAAATGGCGCGGGTTGAGGTGCATGCTCCGGACTTACCGGGCGTGCTGGTCGACGTGGGCACCACGCGGGAATACCTGTTCGGGTCCAGCCTGGCCCATATCGTTGGCTATGTCGCACCGCCTGCTGAACAGGATGCCAGCGATGATGCTGTCCTGGCGCTGCCCGGCATGCGGGTCGGCCGTGCCGGGATGGAGCGGCGCCATGACGCGGTTTTGCGTGGGCGCGCAGGAGCGGTTCAGCTGGAGGTCAATGCCCGCGGACGGGTGATCCGCGAGCTCGATCGCCACGAGGGCATTCAGGGTCAGGACGTGAGCCTGACCATCGATGCTGAGCTGCAGCGCGCGGTTCTGGGCCGCCTCGGTGAGGAAAGTGCCTCGGCCGTGGTGCTCGACATCCGTAATGGCGACGTGCTGGCGATGGCGTCAAACCCGTCCTTCGACCCATCAGTGTTCAACTCCGGGGTGTCGCAGGCGCAATGGGTGGAATGGACATCTAACCGGCGCGCACCGTTGATCAACAAGGCAGTGGCCGGGCTTTATTCGCCTGGATCGACCTATAAATGCGTGGTGGCGCTGGCGGCGCTCGATGCGAAGGTGATGTCGGTCGGCGAGACGGTCAATTGTCCCGGCTACCTCGACTATGGGGATCGCCGCTATCATTGCTGGAGCAAGGGCGGGCACGGCAACGTCGATATGCGCCTGGCCATCAAGGTCAGCTGCGATATTTATTTTTTTGAAGCGGCCCGGCGAATGGGCATCGATCGACTGGCGGCAATGTCCAACCGGTTTGGTATTGGGGTTGATCTCGGATCCGACCTGCCCGGTGCCCGCAAAGGGCTGATGCCGACCCGCGCCTGGGCTGCCGGGCGTGGCGAGGCGTGGAACATTGGTGATACCATCGTGTGCGGCATTGGCCAGGGGCGGGTGCAGACCACACCATTGGCGCTCGCGACCATGGCCGCCCGAATTGCCAGCGGCCGGATGGTAGTGCCTCGGCTGACTGCGGGGCCGGCGGTGGTGACGGAAAGCCTTGGCGTGGCGGAACGCGGATTGGCGCTGGTGCGCGATGGGATGTGGTCGGTGGTCAATGAACAGGCAGGCAGCGCACCGCTGGCCAAACTTGGCCCGCTGGCGTCGCCGAATTTCGCCACGGCCCAGATGGCGGGCAAGACCGGGTCCGTGCAGGTGCGCAATGTAACCCGCGAACAGCGTGAAAAAGGTTACAAATCGGAAAACCTCGCCTGGGAGTTTCGCCCGCATGCGCTGTTCATCGCCTATGCCCCGCATGATGCGCCGCGCTATGCGATGGCCCTGGTGGTTGAACACGGCAATGCAGGTGCGCAGGCAGCGGCGCCGATTGCCCGCGAAATCATGATCGACACGTTGTTGCGCGATCCAGGCGGGCAAAAGCCGGCCCGTGCGCAGGCCCGATCATGAGCGTATTTGAACGCCGGCTGCTGCGCGATGCCAATTTCGGTCTGACTGGGAAATTGTTCAAGGTTTCCTGGAGTTTTATCGCGCTGCTGTGCGGCTTGGCGAGCGTGGGCTATCTGGCGCTGTATTCGGCGGCAGGTGGGTCTGCTGAGCCTTACGCGACCCGCCATATTCTGCGGTTTGGCTTCGGGCTGGTGCTGATGATTTCGATCGCGATGATTGATATCCGCTTCATCGCCCGGCTGTCCTGGCTGTCCTATGCGGTGGGAATCGGGCTGCTGGTGATGGTGCTGCGGGTGGGCCATATCGGCAAAGGGGCGCAGCGCTGGATCGAACTTGGCGGTATGCAGTGGCAACCGAGTGAGCTGATGAAGCTCGTCCTGATCCTGGCGCTCGCGGCGTGGTTCCACAAGGCGAGTTGGGAGCGGATGGGCAATCCGCTGTTCCTGATCCCGCCATCATTGGCAGTGCTGCTGCCTGTCGGGCTTATTCTGAAACAGCCCAATCTCGGGACCGCAGTGATTACGGCTGTGGTGGGGCTGACGGTATTTATCGGCGCCGGGGTGCGCTGGTGGAAAGTGCTGATTGTGGTTGGGGCGGTGGGCGCGGTGGCGCCTGTGGCGTACTCACATCTGCATGATTACCAGCGGGCGCGGATCGATATTTTCCTTAACCCGGAAAGTGATCCGCTCGGTGCAGGGTACAACATTATCCAGTCCAAGATCGCCCTTGGGTCGGGTGGGGTTTGGGGCAAGGGGTTTCTGGGCGGCACCCAGGGGCATCTGAACTTCCTGCCGGAAAAGCAGACCGATTTTATTTTCACCATGTGGGCGGAGGAATTCGGGCTTGTCGGCAGCTACGCGCTGATGGCGCTGCTTTGCCTGATCATCGTCGGCGGCATGCTGATCGCACTACGCTGCCGACATCAGTTCGGCCGATTGGTGGCGCTGGGTATCAGCATGAATTTCTTCATGTACGTTTTCGTCAATCTGGCGATGGTGATGGGCGCGATCCCGGTCGGCGGGGTACCGTTGCCGCTTGTTTCCCATGGCGGGTCGGCGATGATCATGGTGATGATCGGCATGGGGGTGCTGATGTCGGTGCATGTCCATCGCGACGCAGAGTTCGGCGGGAACGAAGATGCGTCGTTCGGCCCTCGAAAATTTGAGTGATTGAGGACGCCATGCCGCTATGCCAACGGGCTATGTCGAAGACAGCTGGGGCTGGGATGGCTGCGCCGCTATACTCGCCGTACCCCGTAAAACTGCGGATACCCGTCCCTGATATCCTTCAAATAGCTGAAATGTGCGATCGGTTGATCGTGCATGCCCATCGGCACGTAGGGCACGAAATCCCACATTTCCAACTGCATCTCGGCAGTCAGCTTCTGCTGCGCTGCGAGATCGGGCGCATCGAACCAGGCGTCGCGCAGCGCTTCCATCTTGGCGCTGGTCGGCCAGCCGAACCAGGCCTTTTCGCCGTCGCCGCGCGCGGCTGACATGGTCGCTGGTGAAATATTGCCGGTGCCGCCGAGATAGGTGAAGAAGACGTTCCAGCCGCCCTTGTCGATCGGCGCCTTGCTCGCCCGGCGCTGCACCACGGTGCCCCATTCGAGCGCCTGGAAATCGACGTTGAAGCCAAGCCTGGTCAACACATCGGCGCCAACCTGGGCCGCGGCCCAGATGCGCGGGACGGTGGTCGCACCGAGCACGACGATCTTTTCACCCTTGTAGCCGGCGGCGGCGAGATCCTTTTTCAGCGCGGCGATATCGCCCCAGCCGCTGGTGTTGGCGGCGAGGCCGGCATCGGACGCATATTGCGTGCCCGGCACGAACAACCCGACTGGAACTTTGATCAGGCTCGGCTCGGCACCGGCGACTGCGGTCATCACGTCGCGCTGGTTGATCGCTTTCTGCACCACCCGGCGGATGGCAGGATTGTCGAATGGCGGCAGCAAATGGTTGAAGCGCAGGCAGGCGACGCCGCCGGTAACATCATGGACTTCGACGGTCAGGCGTTTGTCTTTACGCAGGCCGGGCACCAGATCAATCGACGGATTTTCCCACCAGTCGATTTCATTGTTCAGCAGTGCCGACATCGCGGTGCCGGCATCCGGCATGACCGTCCATTCCATCCGGTCAAAATGGACGATTTTCGGTCCGGCGCTGAAGCTCGGCACGCCGTCGCTGCGTGGCACATAGCCGGCGAATTTCTCGAACACCACTTTGGCGCCGGGGATGCGTTCATCTGCCTTGAAGCGGAACGGGCCGCTGCCGATGGCTTCCGGGATCGCCTTCATCGCATCGGTCTGGGCGAGCCGTTCCGGCATGATCGCCGAGGCATAGGCTGCAAGCGCATTGGGCAGCAGGCTGAAGCGAGATTTCAGCCGGATGCGGATCATCCGGTCGGACGGGGCGCTGATCTCGGCGACGCGTGCGGCAAGCGCAGTGCCGATCGCATCGCGCGACGCAAAGCGATTGATGCTGGCGACGCAATCACGGGCCACCACCTTGCTGCCATCATGGAAAAGCAGCCCATCACGCAAGGTCAGTTCCCACAGCAGTCCATCGGCACTGGTGGTGAAGCCGGCCAACATCTGCGGGTGGATGTTGAACGTGTCGTCGATGCCAAACAGGGTGTCGAAAACCGCCAGAGAATAGTTGCGGGTGATGTCGGCGGTGGTCCACACCGGATCGAGGGACGCCAGATCGGCATGCGGCACGAAGCGCAGCAGGCTTTTGGGCTGGGCGATCGCGGGGGTCGCAAGCGTCATCGCGGCAGCGGATTGCAGCAGGGTACGGCGACGCATTGAGATCTCCTTGGCTTAAGGCTGGTGAAGACTTTGAAGGGTAAGCGCCAATCCGTCACGCAAATTCATTTCCGCGGCAACGCCGAGCAGCGCAATGGCCTTGGTCGGGTCGCCAAGCGACTGGCGGATATCGCCAAGCCGGGCTGGACCGTGGCTGACCGCGCCCACATTGCCTCGCAGGGCGGACAGTAAATTGGCGAGATCAAGCACGCTGGTGGCGCGCCCGGTGCAGACATTGACCAATTCGGCCACGGGACGTTTCTGCAGCACGCCCATCGCAGCGCGGAGATGGCGCACGACGTCGGCGACATAGACAAAGTCGCGAGTCTGGCCGCCATCGCCGTGCACGGTCAGTCCCTGTCCGGCGGCGAGCCTGCCGGCGAAGATCGAGATTACCCCGCTATAGGGTGATCTCGGATCCTGGCGCGGGCCGTAGACGTTGAAAAAGCGCATGCCGATGCTTGGCACGCCATGGACGGCAAAACCGATGCTGGCATGGAGTTCGGAGCCGTATTTGTCCACGCCATAGGCGGTTTGCGGGGCGGGGCGCAGGCTCTCGGTTGCGATCAGATCGCCGATATTGCCGTAGATCGCGGCCGATGAGGCATAGACGACCGGGATTTGTCCGGCTTTGCTGGCGGCTTCGAGCACGGCAACGGTTGCCGATTGATTGGCGCGATGGGTTTCAAACCAGGCTTCGTTGCCGCGCTGGACGGAGGCGACGGCCGCCAGATGGAAGCAGCCCGCGATGCCGGTGAAGGCTTCCTCGACAATCGCCGGGTCGGCGGCGTCGCCGCGCAGAATTGCGCAACGCGGATCGAGGTTCTCGACCTTGCCGGTCGAAAAATCATCCAGCACCCGCACCTCGTGGCCGGCGGCCAGTAGCAGGTCCGCCAAATGCGACCCGATAAAGCCGGCGCCGCCAGTGACGAGGTACAAAGCCATTAGCCGCCCTTCACGCCGCCTGCGGTCAGGCCGTGGACGATTTCCTTTTGCATCAGCAGGGTCAGCAGCAGCACCGGCGCTGTGACCAGCAAAGCGGCGGCAGCCAGTGGGCCCCAACTGATCTGCTCGAAGCTGATCACGTTGTAGACCGCGACCGGCAAGGTCCGGGTTTCGCGCCCGGCGAGCACCACGCCGAAGATGAAGTTATTCCAGCTGAAGATAAAGGCGAGGATCATCGCAACCACAATCCCAGGGCGTGCCAAGGGCAGGGCGACATACAGGAAGGCCTGCCAGATCGTCGCGCCGTCGACCAGGGCTGCTTCTTCGAGTTCCTGCGGCAGGCCCTCAAAAAAACCGATCATCACCCAAACCACGATCGGCACAGTGATCACCAGATGAGTGATCAAGAGCGGCCATAGCGTGCCGGTCATTTCAAGCCACTGAAAGATCAGGAATAGCGGGATCAGATAGGACAGGCCGGGGGTGACACGGGCGATCATGATCACTGCCGCAGCTTTCGCTGCCTGGGCCTTGGCGATGCCGAAGCCGGCCGGCACGCCGAGCAGCAAAGCAAGGCCCGTGGCACCGAACGATACGAAGATCGAGTTCAACGTGTAGGTCAGGAAGTCGTTCTTCTCGAAGACCTGAATGAAATTGTCCAACACGGGTGGGTTGGGGATGAACACTGGCGGGAAGGCCATGTTGTCGACCTCGTTTTTCAACG
Source organism: Asaia bogorensis (assembly GCA_943333505.2). Classification (GTDB taxonomy): domain Bacteria; phylum Pseudomonadota; class Alphaproteobacteria; order Acetobacterales; family Acetobacteraceae; genus CAITOL01. Next base: position 26,577 of record CALQTN020000002.1, read on the forward strand.
ACAGCGACAGCATCCACAGGAAGAACAGGATCGCGGGGGAAATCAGGGCGACGACAGCCAGGCCGAAGCCGATGTTGCCGAGCAGTTTGCCTTTTCTTATTGCCATTGCTTTTGCTGCCTCGCGCTAAACAGAAGCAGGCTGACGAGCAGGATGATGATGAAGAACACCACCGTCACCGCCGCCGCATAGCCCATGTTATAAAAGGAAAACGCCTGTAGGTAGAGGAACAGGTTCATTGTTTCAGACGATGTTCCGGGGCCGCCGCCGGAGATCACGAAGATCAGATCGAAAGCCTTCAGCGCATCGATGGTGCGGATGACGGTCGCCACAATAATATGCGGCCAGACCAGCGGGACCGTAATATGGCGGAACATGTCCCAGCCGCTGGCACCGTCAAGGGTTGCGGCCTCGTACGGATCGATCGGCAGGCTGGCGAGGCCGCCGAGCACGATCAGCATGACCAAAGGCGTCCACTGCCAGGTCTCGACCATCACCAGGGTCGGGATGACCGACACCGAGTCGTAGGTCCATTGGCTGGGCGGGATGCCGACGCTGGTCAGCAGGTAGTTGAGCACGCCGAGCTGGGGGTGAAACGTCATGGTCCACACCAACGCAACGGCAACCGGGGTTGCCATCATCGGCAGGATGAAAATGGTGCGGGCGATGCCGCGCATCGGGAATTTCTTGTGGAAGGTGATCGCCGCCGCGACGCCGAGCGCCACCGGCAACACCACTGACAGCGCGGTGAAATAGAGCGTCCGCACCACCGACCACAGGAAGCGGTCATCGGTGGTGAGGCGCAGATAATTATCCAGGCCGATGAAAGTGAAGTCGCCACCGACCTTGAACTCGTGCACCGACATGTAGAGCGTGAACAGCCACGGGAAGATGATCACCGCCAGCACCACTACCCCTGCCGGCAGCAGGAAGGGCCAGTAGTTCCGGGCGTAGTTGCGACCGCGCAGGCCGGATGCGGCCGCTGTCATCGGGATATTGCTTGAACGTTCATGCAACCGTTATAGCGCCGCTTTCGGCGGAGGGAAGGTCCCCTATTTCACCGGCAAATCTGTCAGCTTGCACAAATTCGTGCCCTTCTTTTCGCGGAAGCCGCCATCGATGAACACGACCTTGAGATCATAGATGCAATTGCCGTCGCGCGGCAGTTTGAACAGGTGACCGCCTTGCGCGAGCAGCGTGTCCTTGTCGAGGCGGTTCTTGCCCCAATTGTCGCGGCCGGCCGGGGTTGCGAAGACCTGGGTGATGGTCTTGTCGCTGGTGTTGATCAGCCGGAAGGTTGGGTCGTTGGCCGGTTTGGCAGGAACCGATGCCTTGCTGTCGGGCGCCGGTGGGGCGGCGGGTTGGGCAGTGGCCGCGATCGGCGACAGGCAAAGGGCGGTGATCAGCAGGGCGCGAAAGTTCATGGTCCAGGCTCCGGCAAGGGTGGTGCGCCTACCACACCCCGATTGAGGTATGGCGGGCGCGGCTTAGCACGTAGATGGTCCAACAAACCTGCGGCAACAACAGGGCAAGCGGGAAAAATGGCTTGATCGGGCTGGGGGCGGCGATAAATCCGATGGCCATCATCCCGCCCCACCCGGCGAAGCCCCAATGCAGCATCGCCACTGACTGCGCATCGGCGCCACAGCGTTGGGCGAGCTGGTATAGATGGCCACGATGGGCGTGCGCCAGATTTTCGCCCGCCAGAGCCCGCCGCACCAGCGTGAACGCGACATCCCACGATACCCCAGCCAGCAACATCGGCACGATCAGGAAGCTCATCTCAACCGCCTCGAACCTCGCGGCGGCGACGCCCAGCACGGCGAGTATGAAGCCGCAGAACTGGCTGCCGACATCGCCCATGAAGATACGGGCACGGGGGAAATTGAACGGCAGAAAGCCGAGCAGCCCGGCGGCGAGCAGCAGGCCGGCGAAATAGACGAACCAACCGCCCAGGCTCGCCGCGATCGCCGCCAGAAACAGACTTGCCACCAGCGATGTGCCGGCCGCGAGGCCGTCCATGCCATCCATGAAGTTCATCGCATTGGTGACAAAAACCAGCCACAGCATGGTCGCAAGCGGGCCCCATAACCCGAGATCAACATCGCCAAGCCATGGCACATGCAGCATCGTTACATAGAGCCCGCTGCCAACCGCGAGGGCTGCGGCCGATATCTGGGTGGCGAGCTTAGCGGTGAACCGCCAATTGAAAATGTCATCCAGGAACGACACCAGCGCGATCGCCGTTGCAGCGATGATGACCCCCCGAAAATATGGCTCTCCGATGCGGGCAAAGCTTGCAAAGCCGTAGAGCAGAGCGATCCCAAGCAGAAACGCTGCGACAATGCCAACGCCACCGCCTTTCGGGACCGGCGTGGTGTGGAGTTTGCGCGGATCGGGCCGGTCCATCAGCCGGACACCGATCATCGCGCGCACGACGATCGCAGACACCAACGCCAGAGCGGCGCAGAACAGCACATGCTTCAGAAAGGCCAGCCCGGTCACAACGGTTGCAGGCGGGAGAGCATGACGTCTCTGGTGGTGCGATCCTCAAGCTCGGTGCTGGTCGGGACCACGTAATGGGCGAAGCCGACCATGCCGGTTTTGGGCAGATAGGCACGACCCGGATCGGCGATCCACACCTCGGCGCTGCGGGCCATGCGGCGCAGCCACGGCAGGATATGGGCGGTCATCGGGGCTTCGTAGCAGACGTCGCCGCACAGGATCAGGTCCCAGGCGCAGTCCTGTCCGACCACATCGCCGATCACCACCGTGACGGCCACGGCGTTGAGGTCGGCATTGAGGGTGATGGCGGCGGATGCCATTGGATCGATTTCGGCCGCGGTGACCGACGCGGCGTCAGCCATGGCGCAGGCGATGGCGGCCAACCCGCCGCCGGCGGCGAAATCCAATACCCGCTTGCCGGCAATTTGGACGCGATTGTCCAGCACGTAGCGCGCCAAGGCCTGGCTGCCCGGCCAGGCGAAGGCCCAGAATGGTGGGGCGATGTTGCGTTGGGCCAGCCAATCCTCGGTCGCTTGCCAGATCGGGGTGATTTCGGTTGCCAGGTGCAGCGCGATTTCGGGCACTAAAGGTGCACGGTCGATGGCGGTATGGGCGCGCAGGAATGCCTCGGTCACAGATGACCGAGCAGGATGGCGAGGCCGATCGCCGCGCCGGTTTCGCGGTTAAGTTTGAACAGTCCCAGGCAGAGGCCGGGATCGTTGATGTTGATGCGGATGATTTGCCAGGCCAGCAAGGCGGCGGGCGGTATCAGGCCGGCGTAGAACCAGGGGGCAAGTCCCGCCAACCCGCCCGCCAGCGCCAGCAGACCGATAGTGGCCATATAGCAGATAATCAGAAACGGCTTGGTCTGGCGGGCAAACAACCGCGCCGTCGATCTGACCCCGACCAGCGCATCGTCTTCGCGGTCCTGATGAGCGTAGATCGTGTCGTAGCCCAGAATCCAGACGATGGCGGCGACATACAACGCCATCGCGGCACCATCGACCCGCCCGGTTGCCGCCGCATAACCCATCGGCGCACCCCAACCGAAGGTGAAGCCCAGCATCAGTTGCGGCCACCAGGTGACCCGCTTGGCCAGCGGGTAGGTCACCACCAGCACCAACGACGCCACCCCGAGGATCCGTGCCAAATCGTTCAATTGGAGAAGAATTCCGAGGCCGAGGGTCAGCAGCACGGCCAGGAACGCCGCGGCATGCCGCATGCGCAGCGCCCCAGACGCCAGCGGTCGGCCGGCGGTGCGGGTAACCAAGCGATCCATGTCGCGGTCCCACATATCGTTGACCACGCACCCCGCGCCACGCATCACGAAGCTGCCGGCCAGGAACAGTAGCACCAGCCACGGGCTGCCCCCGGCCAGCAGGATCGACCATAGGCCGGGCATGAACAGCAGCCAGCCGCCGATCGGTCGGTCGAGCCGCGCCAGCAATGCGTAGGGCACAGCACCAGCCGGCAGTCGGCCAACCCAGCCGGAGGTTGAGATATCGGTATAAGGCGTCATGTCTGCTAGTGTGCGCCCTGCCATGCATACGTCAAACCCCGATCATCTGCCGCGGCTATTTGTCTCCGACGATCTCGCGGTCGGCGCGCCGATTAGCCTGAAGCCGGCGCAAACCCACTACCTCGCCCGCGTGATGCGGCGTGGGGTGGGGGATGGGGTGCGACTGTTCAACGGGCGCGACGGCGAAATGCTGGCCCGGTTGACCGAAATTACCCGCAATGCGGCGATCTGTACGCCGGACATCCAGCTGCGCGCCCAGGAACAGGAGCCTGATGTCTGGCTCGCGTTCGCGCCGTTGAAGCGCGAGGCGACGGAACTCGTGGTTGAAAAAGCAACAGAACTCGGCGCCACCAGGCTGATCCCGGTGTTGACTGCGCGCGGCGTCAGCCAGCGTATCAATGCCGAGCGCTGGCAGGCCATTGCCATTGAGGCTGCTGAACAATCCGAACGGCTCAGCGTGCCCGAAATCGCCGAACCCCAGCGTCTGGCCGTGTTCCTGGCCAATTGGCCGGCAGAACGCCGGTTGATCGCGGCCATCGAACGGCTCGCGGCCCCCGCGATCAACCCGTCCAGCGGTCCGGGCGGCCTGCTGATCGGACCCGAGGGCGGCTTCGCGCCAGATGAACTTGAATTAATGCGTCGGCATCCCTTTGTTATGTCTGCCTCCCTCGGTCCACGTATCTTGCGGGCGGAAACGGCTGCGATTGTTGGGCTTGCGCTTTTGCAAGCGCGCAATGGCGGCTAAGACAGTCTCTAAACCTTGTCCGCCATGCTCGAACTGAACGGAAACCTCCATGTCAAATCCCGGAGACGCTGACGCGACGCCGATTACCTCGGTGCGTCAACTGGCCGATTACATCGCTGTCGGTGGCAAGCCTGCCGAGCGTTGGACGATCGGAACCGAGCACGAAAAATTCGGCTTTCGGCCTGATTTCAGCGCGCCAGCCTATGAGCCTGCGGGTATCCGCGCGATCCTGGAAGGGATGGCACCCAATGGCTGGACCCCGATTCTTGACCGGGGCAACCCGATCGGGCTGACCGGGCGTGGCAGTGCCTCAATCTCATTGGAGCCGGCCGGACAGTTGGAGCTGTCGGGTGGGCTGATGCCTGATCTGCATGCAACGCAGGCCGAGTTTCAGGAGCATTTCGCCGAGGTCCACAAAGTCGCCGATCCGCTCAATATCGGCTTTGCCCCGCTCGGGTTTCATCCGATCAATACCCGTGACGCGATGCCGTGGATGCCCAAGGGACGATACGCAATCATGAAGCGCTATATGCCGCTGGTCGGCAGCATGGGGTTGGACATGATGACGCGGACCTGCACGGTGCAGGTCAATCTCGATTATGCCGACGAAGCCGACATGGCGCGGAAACTACGGGTCTCGCTCGCCTTGCAGCCACTGGCGACGGCGCTGTTTGCCAATTCGCCCTTCTATGAGGGCAAACCGAGTGGCTTTCTGTCCTATCGCGCCCATGTCTGGACCGATACCGATAATCATCGGTCGGGTATTCCGCCGGTGTTCTTCAAGGAAGATTTCGGCTTCGAGCGCTATGTCGAATGGCTGCTCGACGTGCCGATGTATTTCGTCAGTCGTGATAACCGCTACATCGATGTCGCCGGCCGGTCGTTCCGTGATTTCATGGCGGGCAAGCTCGGCAACGCGGAAGCTGGCGAAGCAACGGTGGGCGATTTTGCCGACCACATGACCACCGCCTTCACCGATGTGCGGGTCAAGCGCTTCATCGAAATGCGCGGCGCCGATGCCGGGACGCCGGAGATGATGGTGGCGCAATCCGCCCTTTGGGTGGGGCTGCTTTATGACAGTTCCGCCCTCGCCGCCGCCGATGCGCTGGTGCGCCGCGCGCCTTGGGAGGATTATATGGCCCTGCGCGGGGCGGTGCCGCGCCATGGCCTGAACGCGCCATGGGGTAAGGGCGTGCTGCGCGATCTGGCCGCCGATGTGGTCGCGATTGCCCGTGACGGGCTGCGTGCCCGCGGCCGGCGTGATGCCGAGGGCCAGGATGAAACCCGCCATCTCGCACCGCTTGAACCGATTGTCGCCGGCAGCCCAACCCAGGCGGAACATTGGTTGGCGCGCTACCATGGCGCGTGGAAGGGCGATATCAGTCAGATATTTGCTGAAGCGGCAGCGTAGCGAACAAGGTAGATATTCCTTTTTAAAGGTGAAGGTAGGCCGGGCTCAGGTTCCGGTCGCCTTCGCCGCGACGCTCAGGGGGCGTTGCCAAGTTTGGGTATCGAAGTCACGAGCGGAGACCGGGTGAGTTTTCGGGCGGGCTTCCAGCCGGTGCCTTGAAACTGCCGCGACACTCCGAAAATCTCGAAAATCGCATGCTTGAGTCTAAAAATAGACGAATACATTGAATTACATTTTTATGATTGGCTAGTAATTCCCAAAATGCGGCAACTGGGGGTTGCGTTAACAGCGGGTTTACTGGTCATACTGGTGTATGGTTCCAGGTGCACAAGATCGAATCGCTATGTCGGCGGGGATAAGCTCAGCCGCTGACCCTGTTCTGGTTCGGCTGCGGCTGATCGGGCAGATGGAAGCCTGGACGCTGACCAGCGAAAATATTTTACCCAATGGTCGTAAGACCCGCGCGTTGCTGGCGATCCTGGCGCTGTCGGCGCCGCGCCCGGTTTTGCGTGGCAAGCTTGCCGAATTGCTGTGGAGCCGGCGGCCGGAGGAACAGGCGCGAGCGTCCTTGCGCCAGGAAATCCATCGTCTGCTCGATGCTCTCGACCCGATCGGCACCCAGATCCTGTCAGTCAATCGTGATCACCTCGCGCTGCGCTCCGGCACGGTGTGGGTTGATGTCGAGGAAGTTCTTCGCGCCTCGCCCAACAAGCCGGCGGCGTTGTCGCTGCTGGATGGTGAATTGCTGGAGGACCTCGACGGGGTTGATCCGAGTTTCGATGCCTGGTTGGCGGCTGAGCGGGAGCGACTGCGTGACCGTGCCCGCAACCTGGCCGAGACCTTGTTGCGCGATAAATCTGACCCCGAGACGGTGATCCCGGCTGCCCAGCAATTGCTCGCCATCGACCGCGCCCATGAAGGCGCCTGGCGGGCGCTGATGCGGGCCTATACCGTTCGTGGCGAACGCGGTATGGCGATCCAGGCCTTTGAGCGCTGCAGGGCGGTGCTGGCGGATCAGCTCGATGCGCAGCCGTCGGAAGAAACCCAGCGTCTGTTGGTGGAAATTCGTGCGTCCTCCGGCCCGGCCCGGCCTGCGCTCCCAACCCCGCCGGCCACGACCCAAAGGGCCACTGAGCCGAAAGAATCCCGCACCAGCCCGCGTGCCGATGCGCGCGGCGATACTGGTCGCCCCGCCACACGGGGCGGCGCGCGGGTTGGGGTGCTGCCGCTCAGCATGATTGGCACCAGCGAGACCGAAGCACATCTGTCGGCCGGACTTGCCGAGGAAATCACCTCGGCGCTGGCACGCTTCCGCTGGATGTTCCTGATTTCATCGTCCTCGCTCGCGCGCTATGCGACCCAGACCCGTGATGAGACAGCGATCAGGCGAGCCTTCGGGATTGATTTCCTGCTTGATGGCACGATCCAAAAGGTCGGCGAGCGGCTGCGTGTGGCCCTGCGGCTGCTCGATCTGCGGGTTGGCAATCAGGTTGTGTGGTCACGCCGGTTCGATCGTGATGTGCATGATTTGCTGACCATGCAGGACGATATCGCCGCCGAGGTGGTGGCGCAGATCGATCCCGAGATTTTGCTGATTGAAGCGCAACGCGTCACCCAACGGCCACCCTTGGACGCCACCGGCTATGACATGGTGTTGCGCGCCATTCCGCTGATCGGGCGGCTTGACCGGGTGCAATTCATGCAGGCTGGTGGCATGTTGGCCGATGCGGTGGCGCAGGAGCCGGATTATGCGCCTGCGCATGCCTGGTTCGCCTATTGGCACATGTTCCTGGTTGGGCAGCGCTGGGCGGATAATCCGCAGGCCGCGATGCAGGAGGCCAGCAAGCTTGCTGAACGCGCCATCATCCTTGATCCGCATGATGGACGTGCGCTTTCCATCGCCGGTCATGTGCGGTCATTCATCAATCACCGACTGCGCGAAGCGCTGGCGTTGCATGAGCGCGCGCTGAACCTCAACCCCAATTTGGCGATGGCCTGGGCGCTGTCGGGCGTTGCCTACGCCTATCTCGGCGAACTTGACGAGGCGGATCGGCGCTTCGTGCGCTACAAGAAGCTGTCGCCTTTCGACCCGCATGCGTTTTTCTACGATACGATCCGGATCCTGATCCTCCTATTGCAGCGCCGGCACGAAGATGCGGTCGAGGCAGGGCGCGAAGTCAGCCAGATGAACCCGTCGTTTTCGGCTGCCTATAAGCCCTATCTTTCCGCCCTCGGCCATTTGCACGCCACAGTGGAAATAGAAACGGTGCGTGAGCGTCTCATGGTGCTGGAGCCTGACTTCACTGTCGCGGCGTTCCTCGCCGAGAGCTCAATCGAGCGGCCCGAGGATCGTGTCCATTATGCCGAGGGGCTGCTGCTCGCGGGTGTACCCGCCGGATAGATCTGCGGGTTTGGCTTGCGGGCCTTCCCTGGCAAGGATGTCCAGGCATAAAGCGCTGGCAGAAATACCAGGGTCAGCGCAGTCGCCACGGCCAGGCCGCCGATCATCGCGATTGCCATCGGCCCCCAGAATACGTTGAGCGAGAGTGGCACGAAGGCGAAGGCGGCGGCCAGGGCAGTGAGCACGACCGGGCGGGCGCGGCGGACGGTGCTGCCGATGATGGCGTCCTCGCCGCTTAACCCGGTGCGCAAATCCTGGGCGATCTGATCGACCAGGATGATGGTGTTACGCATGATCATCCCGGCAAGCGCGATCACCCCAAGCAGGGCAACGAAGCCGAATGCCGCGTCGGTCAGCAGCAGGCCGGCAACGGCGCCGATGATGCCCAGGGGGGCGGTGGCCAGCACCATCAGGGTTTGGCCCAGGCTATGCAGTTGGATCATCATGATCAGCAGCATGGTGCCGATCATCAGAGGGAACACCGCCGCCAACGCGCCATTGGCTTTGGCGGCTTCTTCGGCTGCACCTCCCGTATCGACCCGGACGCCGGCCGGCAATGCCAAGGCCTTGATGCGTGGCTCGGCGAGGCCGGTGATGTCGGGCGCCTGCATCCCATCCTGGATGTCGGCGGCAACGGTCAGGAATGGCTCGCGGTCTCGGCGCCACAAGATCGGCTCCTCGGTTTGGGCGACGAGCTGGCCGATCTGGCCGACGGCGATCCAGCCGGCCGAGGTTGGCAGCACCAGATCGGCGAGGCGGTCGAGATCGAGCCGTTCGGTGCCGGCGGCACGCAGCACGACGTCAATCTGTTTGGTGCCAACACGCAATTGGGTGGCGCTACTGCCCGCCAGCAAGGTTTGCAATCCTTGGGCGATATCGATGGGCGACAAGCCAAGGGCACGCACCCGCGCCTGATCGAGCACCAGCCGCACCGATGGCGCGCGTTCGCCCGAGGTCAGTTGCGCATTGCGGACGCCGGGCGTGTCGCGCAGCGTCGCGAGCACCTGATCGGCGGCCAGTCGGACGGCGGCGATATCCTGGCCAACGACACGAAACGATACCGGAAAGCCAACCGGTGGGCCGAGTTCCAGCCGCGAAACATGCAGACGGGCTTCAGGCACGACATCGACTGCGGCCATCGCGAGCAGCCTGGTCCGCACCCTCTCGCGGGCTTCAAGGTCGGTCGTGGTCAGCACCATGGTCGCCAGCGCGTCATTGGGCAGTGCCGGATTGAAAGCGAGGAAGAAGCGCGGTGCGCCGCCGCCGAGATAGGCGGTGGACCAGGCGATATCGCGCTTCAGGTCAGGATCGGCGGCGATCGCTGCTTCAAGTTGGCGTATTGCGGCTTCGGTTGCGGTATGGCTGCCGCCCTGGCGCAGGCTGAGGTCGATGATGATTTCGTGGCGGTTGGAGTTGGGGAAGAATTGCTGGCGCACTTGCGACATCGCGCCGATGGAGCCCATGAACAACAGCGCGGTGCCGATGGTTACCAGCCGCCGATAGCGGACCGACCAGGCAACCACCCGGCGCAAGCTGCGGTAGATCGGGCTGTCATACGGGTCGTGATGGGCCGCACCGGGCTTGGGGTCGGGGAGCAGCCACATGCCCAGCAAAGGGGTGAAGACAACCGCGACGATCCAGCTTGCCAGCAACGCGATGCCGACAACCCAATAGATCCCGCCAGCGTATTCGCCGGTGGTTGAGGCCGCCAGACCCACTGGCATGAACCCCGCGGCAGTTACCAGCGTGCCAGTGAGCATGGGAAACGCGGTGGAATTCCAGGCATGGGCGGCCGCCACTTCCCGGCTCACGCCTTGTTCGAGCTTCACCATCATACTTTCAATGGCGATGATCGCGTCATCGACCAGCAGGCCCAGCGACAGGATCAGCGCGCCCAGGGAAATCCGCTGCAGATCAATGCCAGCGATGAGCATAACGCTGAAAACCATCGCCAAGGTCAGCGGCACCGCAAGTGCCACGACCATTCCGGCGCGCCAGCCCAGCGACACGAACGAAACCACCAGCACGACCGCAAGCGCGACGGCGAATTTCAGGACGAACTCGCCGACCGATTCGCCGACGATTTCCGCCTGATTGGCAATCTGCTGCATCGTAAGCCCCACGGGCAGGTCGGCGTGGATCTTGGCGATTTCGGTCCGCAGCGCGTCGCCGAAACTCAACGTGTTCACGCCTTTGCGGGTTGAGACGGCAACGACTACGGCGGGCGCGCCATTATGCCGGATCGAATAGGATGGCGGCTCGGCATAGCCTTCGGTGATGGTGGCGACATCGCCAAGCCGGAGGCTGCGTCCGCCGCTGGTCACTGGAACTTCGGCAAGGGCTGCGGCACCGGTGAGCGCGCCATCGAAACGGATTGGCACCCGCGTGGTCGATGTTTCGACCAAGCCCGAGGGGGCAATGGCGTTCTGTCGGGCCAGGGACGCCGAAATATCGGCGACGGTTACGCCCATGCTGCCAAGCCGGGCATGGTCGAATTCGACGAACACGGAGCGCGGGATTTCACCGAGCACGTTGACCTTTTCGGCCCCTGGCAGCTTGCGCAGGCGGTCGCGGATGCGCTCGGCTTGCCGAACCAGTTCGGCGTTGCCGACCTCGTCTCCGGTGATGGCGAAGATGGCGCCATAAACGTCGGTATATTCATCGTTGACGAACGGGCCCTGGGCGCCTTGGGGCAGGCTGGGGCGAAGATCGTCGAGCTTCTTGCGCACCTGGTAGAACAAGGCAGGAACCTGCGCAGGCGGGGTATCATCGCGCAGGATCACCAGCAGGGCCGCCGCACCGGGGCGGCTGAACGTATCGATATGGTCGAGATACGGCATGTCCTGCAGCTTGCGTTCGATCGGGTCGGCGAGCTGTGCCTGGGTTTCGGCGGCGCTGGCGCCTGGCCATGCCGCGCTGACCACCATCAGTTTGACCGTGAATGTCGGGTCTTCACCGCGGCCAAGCCGTGTGTAGGACAGGGCCCCAGTGGCAAAAATCAACGCAATCAGGAAGCCGACAAGGGCGCGATGACCGACGGCCCAGGCAGACAGATTGAAACTTGGCATGGCGCTATTCCGCCAACGGGCGAATATCGGCGATCCGCACTTTTGTAGCGGGATCAAGCTTCTGCACCCCCATGCCCACCACCAGTTCGCCGGCCTTGAGGCCGGACACTAATGCGCGATCCTGGCGCAGACTGGCGACTTTGACCGACCGGGCTTCGAGTTTGCCGGCGTCATCGACAACCCAGACCATTGCGCCCTGGCCACGATCGGTTATCGCGCCGCGCGGCAGCAATGCGAGGCTGGCGGCATCGGCGCGGGTGAGCCGCAAGGTCGCGGTCATTCCCAGCGCGAGCCAGGCCGGGCGGTCGATTAAGGTGAAGCGGGCGGTGTAGCTGCGCAGTTTCGGATCGGCGGCCGCGGAAACTTCCCGTAATTTTGCGCCAATTCTTGTGTCGCTGCGGGCCCAGAAGCTTCCCTCAGCCTGATCGCGGTCGAGTGCGGCGAGTGCGGTTTCGGGCAGTTGCACCTCAATTTCAATCGCATCGAGGCTGGCGATCCGTAAAACCGGGGCGCCGGGCGCCATCATGGTGCCGGGATCGGCGGTGATTGCTGTGACCACACCGGCTTCCGGCGCCCGCAACACCGTATCTTCGACGCGATTGCGGGCGAGGGCCAACGCCGCGCGGGCGGTTTCAACGCGTTGGGTCGTGGAGCGGGCATTGGCCTGCTTCACGTCATCGACGGCGGCGGATTGCCAACCTTGGCTGGCGAGGGTTTTACTGCGTGCGGCATCGGCCACAGCCTGGGTGGCCACGGCCTCAGCGCCGGCGAGATCTGCTTCGGCGCTGCGCAGGCTGAGCGCCAGATCGGCCGGATCGAGGCGGGCGAGCACCGTTCCCGCTTGGACCATGGCGCCGCTGTCGACCAGCCGTTCGATGAGCCGGCCGCCCACCTTGAACCCGATATCGGCTTCGCGGCGTGGGCGAACCACGCCGGCATAGGCACGGGTTTCGCTGCCCGGAGCCAGGGTGACGCGCACGACCTGGACCGGCTTGATCGGGTTTTCGACGGATGCCACCGGTCGTTCGAAGCAACCACCGAGCAAGACCGGCAGTGCGAGCAGGATGGAACGACGCAGCATGATAGCCCCCGGAACTGTCGATTGCCTGGAAAATAGCCAAAAACTGACGAATGTCAAATTTCGTCAGTTATCCGCTTTGGCCAGTTCAGACCCGGAGTGCCCGCAATACAAACTCGGCCATACCGGCGGCCAGCGTGGGTAAATCATCATCTATGCACTGCTCCACCACGGTCGGATGGGCGAAGCAGATCATGCAGGCATGGACCAGCCGCCCGGTTTGTGCGGCATCAAGCGAGGCGAAGACGCCTTCGCGCTGGCCATCGGTGATGATTTCGGCGATGGCTGCGTCAACCCGGTGGACGAAATCTTCAATCGACGGCCAGTTTTCTGCCATCGCAGCGCTGACCATGTCGTGCATGCGGCGATCATCGAAGCACAAAGCCTGCACGCGCTGCTGCATTCCGGCGAACAGGGCGCGCAGACGGTCTTCGGCGGGGGCTACCCGGCGAACCTCGGCCCAGGCCATGGCTTCAAGCTCGTCCACCACCCGCCCACAGATCACCTGGTTGATCGCGGCCTTGCTCGGGAAGAAACGATAGACATTGGCCGGCGACATGCGCAGTTCGCGGGCGATGTCGGCGACAGTGGTTTTCTGGTAGCCGAAACTGCGGAACAACCGTTCAGCGGTCGCGACAATTGCGGCCTTGGTGGCTTCGGCGCGGGCGGAAACGGGGGCAGGGACGCTCATAGTCGCGCTGTACGACGAAACCCAGCGGTTTTACAAGATTACCCGCAGGCCGGGTTGAGCGACTGGCACCGTGCGGCATAGCCTCCGGAGACGAAATCAGGCCGTTTGTAGAGCCCCTTCAGCCAGGCCGCGAGCATGCATAGCTCATCCAGCTTGATCACTTCGTCCAATGCGCCGGGCGGGAAGGTTACGGCGAAGCTGGTGCTGATGACCCCCAGGACGGCTTCGACATCTTCAATCTGCAAGCCGCAATCGGCTTCGAGCACCGCGCTGCGCACCAGTTGTGCTTCATCGACGCCATGTTCATCGCGGATCAGTTTCACGATCCAGCGGAACATATGCATCCAGTTAGTGATACCTTCGGTCGGCGGAACCATGGCGCCCTTAATCCACGTTTCACTGCATTACGGCAGAAAAACATGAATTAAGGGTAAACGCGAGCTTAGTGGACCTGATCGGCCAGTTTGTTCAAGTAATACGCGGTATCGCCGAAGCTATGCTCGAACATCATCACCCGGCGGAAATAATGCCCGATCAGGTATTCTTCCGTCATGCCGATGCCGCCATGCAACTGCACCGCGTTTTGGCTGACAAAGCGCCCGGCCTGACCGACGCCAACTTTGGCGAGGGCAAAGTTGCGCACGCGTTCAGCGTCGTCAGGTTCATCCACCATCATTGCCGCCAGCATCGACATGCTGCGGCCTTGTTCGGTGGACATCAGCATGTCGGCGGCCTTGTGCTGCAGCACCTGGTTTTCGCCGATCGCCTTGCCGAATTGCTGCCTGGTACGAAGGTATTCGAGCGTGACGTCGAGCATCTTGTCCATGCTGCCAACCACCTCGGCCGACATCGCCGAAATTCCGGCTTCAACGACGCGGCCGATCACCGGAAAACCGGTGCCGAGCGGGCCAAGCAACCCGTCATCGCCAATTTCAACCGACGCGAATGAAATCTCTGCTGCCCGCGTGCCGTCGCGCAACTGGTAGCCACGCCGTGTTACGCCCTTGGCGTCGCCATCAACCAGGAACAAGGTGATCCCGGCTTCGTCGTTGCGTTCGCCCGAGGTTCGCGCGCTGACCACGAGCTTATCGGCGCAATCGCCATGCAGCACGACCGATTTGGCACCGTCGATCACCCAACCGCCGGAAACTTTGCGTGCTGATGTCGTCACGTCGCTAAGGTCGTACCGTGCGCCCTGCTCGCCATGGGCGAAGGCGAGCTTCATCGCACCGCCAATGATTTCCGGCAGGATGGCGGATTTTTGCGCCTCGGACCCGGCAATCCGCAGCGCAGTGCCGGCCAGCACCACGGTCGCGAGATAGGGTTCGAGGACCAGGGCTTTGCCGAACTGTTCCATCACCAGCATGATGTCCACAGCCCCGCCGCCGAAGCCGCCATAGGCTTCATCGAACGGCAGGCCAAGCAGGCCCATTTCAGCGAACTGGCCCCACATATCGGCGCTCCAGCCGGCGTCCTGCTTCTGGAAACCTTTGCGTGCTTCGAACGTGTAGCGATCGCCAAGTAAACGCGCGACGCTGTCGGTCAGGAGTTTTTGGTCGTCGGTGAGATCAAAATCCATTACAGCCTCAACACAGCTTTGTTCAGAATATTACGCTGGATTTCATTGGTGCCGCCGTAGATCGAGGCAGCCCGCAGCATCAGATAGGGGGCGGCCATGTAGCCTGCCCATTCCGGTGCGATCGGTTCGTTGCCCAACGCGTGCAGCTCCGATGCCCAGATCGGCATCGCCATCGGCCCGCCAGTATCCATGATCAACTCGCTGGTCGCCTGCAGCAACTCGGTGCCTTTGATCTTGAGCAGCGACGAAAATGGATCGGGCTTGCCGTCCGATTTCTTGCTGGCCGCCGCGATCACCCGCATCTGGGTGAGTTCGAGCGCCTTGATATCGACCTCGATCTGCGCGATGCGCTGGCGGAAACCACGATCATCGATCAAGGGTGCCCCGCCTGACCGAACCTGGCGGGCGGTATCGACGGCGAATTCCAGATTGGCGCGCGATTTGCCGAGGCGGGCGATGCCTGAGCGTTCATTGCCAAGCAGATATTTCGCGACGTCCCAGCCGCGGTTTTCTTCGTAAACCCGCTGATGCACCGGCACCTTCACGTCATCGAAAAACACTTCGTTGAGGTGATGGCTACCGTCGATCGAGATGATCGGCCGCACCGTGATGCCGGGGGTTTTCATGTCGATCAGCAGGAAGGAAATGCCCTCCTGCTTTTTGCGCGCATTGGGATCGGTGCGCACCAGCGCGAAAACCCAATCGGCCATATGCGCGGTCGAGGTCCAGATTTTCTGGCCATTGACGATGTAAAAATCGCCCTCGCGCTTGGCTGCGGTTTTCAAGGACGCAAGGTCAGATCCGGCACCGGGTTCCGAAAACCCCTGGCACCACCAATCATCGAGGTTGGCGGCACGCGGCAGAAAATAGGCTTTCTGTTCCGGGGTGCCGAAATGGGCCAGCACCGGCCCGAGCATGGTGATGTTGAAGCCCTGGAGGTCGGGCGCCGGGGCGGACTGGATTGCTTCGTTGAAGATCAGCCGCTGCACTGGCGTCCAGGCCGCACCGCCCCATTCTTCCGGCCAGCCGGGGCAGGCCCAGCCTTTCTTGTTGAGTTTCCTCTGCCAGTCGATGGTTTCCTGCTTGGTCGGGCTGAAGCCAACCCGCATGCGTTCGCGCAAGGCGGGATCGAGTTCGGCATCGATGAAGGCCCGAACCTCGTCGCGCCAGGCGATTTCTTCAGCTGTGAAGCGCAGATCCATTGGTGTTTCCTCCGTTGCGGCCCGCTTCGCGGGGGCATCTGGGGGAAGTATGTTGCCAGCCGCGGCGGCAGGCAAGACCGGATATGCGGATCAGTCAGGCAAACGGGAACGGGCCGGCAAAGCTGTCGGTCGAAACATGGTGGGTGATCAGGATTGGCTCAGGCCGGCAGCAGCTTTATCTTCTTGCCATCCACCCCCAACGCAATCCGCCCGGCCTTCAGCGCCTGGGCATCGGCGCCGAACACCTCAAGCCGCCAGCCATGCATTGCGGGCACATCTGGCATATCTTCGGTGGCCAGCCGGTCAATATCATCGCTATTGGCCACGAGCTTGGCCGCGACATGATGCTGCTCGCACTTTGCTGCCAGCAGCACTTTCAGCAGCGCCACCAAGGCCGGAGACGCCTTGGGGGTGTCGCGATGGGATTGCGCCAGTGGCAAGTCGGCCTCGGGCACGGCTTTGGCTTCGGCAATCGCGTCGAGCAGTCCGGCACCCATGCGACCCTCGGCAAAACCGCGGGTGACGCCGCGGGCGCGCGACAGGGCCTCGATATCGGTTGGTGCGATGGCGGCAAGTTCGAGCAGCGCCTCGTCCTTCAGCATGCGTCCGCGCGGGATGTTGGATTTCTGTGCCTCGCGCTCCCGCCACGCCGCAATCGCGCGCAGCACACCGAGCATGCGGCGGTTATTGGTGCGCGGGCGCAGCCGTTCCCACATCAGCTCCGGATCGGGGCGGTAAGTTGCGGGATCGGCGAGGGTGGCCATTTCCTGGCCAACCCAGTCATAGCGGCCGTCCTGCTCCAGCCGGGCGCGCAGTTTTTCATACACGCGGCGCAAATGGGTGACGTCGGCCGCTGCGTATTCGATTTGGGCATTGGACAAGGGCCGCGCCGACCAGTCGCTGAAGCGATGTGCTTTGTCGATCTGCCCGCCAGTCAGCGATGCCACCAGGCTGTCATAGCCGACCTGGTCGCCAAAGCCTGCGACCATCGCGGCCACCTGGGTATCGAAAAGCGGTTTGGGCACGTCGCCGTAGCGCAGTACAAAGATTTCAATATCCTGGCGGCAGGCGTGGAACACCTTCACCACATTTTCATCGGCGAATAATTCGCCCATTGCCGCAAGGTCGATGCCAGGTGCCTGGGCATCGACGACCGCGACTTCGGTGTCGGATGCCAGCTGCACCACGCAAAGCTCTGGCCAGTATGTGCGTTCACGCATGAACTCGGTATCGACGGTGACGAAGGTCTCCGTTCGCAACCGGGCGCACAGCGCCACCAATGCGTCGGTTGTGGTAATGAAATCGGGGGCGGGGAATCCGGTGCGGGGCTTGGCTGGCATCATTGGGTCATACACATGCTGGGGCACGAACGAAAGCCGCATCCGTGCTAGAACCTTGACTTGCCGGGGTGCGGAGGCTTGTCTGCCGCGCCATTTCAAGCCCAGGACCCAAGACATGCATGCCTACCGCACCCATAGCTGTGCCGCCCTCCGCGCCTCGGACGCCGGCATTACCGCACGTCTGTCCGGCTGGGTGCATTCCAAGCGTGACCATGGCGGGCTGCTGTTCATCGATCTGCGGGACCATTATGGCCTGACCCAGATCGTCTTTGCGGCAGGCAGCCCGGCCTTCGCGGCGATTGAGGGGGTGCGGGTCGAATCGGTGATCACCGTGACCGGGGAGGTGGTGTTGCGCGAAGGCACCACGGTCAATCCCAAGCTGCCGACCGGCGAAATCGAATTGCGGGCCGGCGATCTGGTGGTGCAATCGCATGCCGATGTGCTGCCAATGCAGGTCGCCGGTGATGAGAAATTCGCCGAGGATATCCGCCTCAAATACCGCTTCATCGATCTGCGCCGTGAAAAACTGCATCGCAACATCATGCTGCGGGCAGGTGTGATCGCATCCATCCGCCAGCGCATGATCGGGCAGGGCTTCACCGAGTTCCAGACCCCGATCCTGACCGCGTCGAGCCCGGAAGGCGCGCGCGACTTTCTGGTTCCGGCCCGGCTGCATCCAGGCAAGTTTTACGCCCTGCCGCAGGCGCCGCAGCAGTTCAAGCAATTGGCGATGGTTGCGGGGTTCGACCGCTATTTCCAGATCGCGCCATGCTTCCGCGATGAAGCCAGCCGCGCCGATCGGTCACCGGGCGAATTCTACCAGCTCGATTTCGAGATGAGCTTCGTGACCCAGGAAGACGTCTTCGCCACGATTGAACCGGTCATCGCCGGCGTGTTCGAGGAATTTGCTGATGGCCGAACAGTCTCCAAGCCGCCGTTCCGTCGCATCCCATTTGACCAGTCGATGCTGGATTATGGATCGGACAAGCCCGATCTGCGCAACCCGCTGATCATCCGCGATGTCACCGCGCAATTCGCCGGCTCCGGCTTCGGGCTGTTTGCCAAGATCGCGGCATCGGGCGGTATCGTCCGCGCCATCCCGGCCCCGGGCTGTGCCGGCAATCCGCGCAGCTTCTTCGACAAGCTCAACGAATGGGCGCGCGAGCAAGGCTCGGGCGGCCTCGGTTACATCACCTTTGACGCCGATGGCGCCAAGGGCCCGATTGCCCGCAACCTCGAAGCTGATCGTGCCGAAGCGATCCGGGTTGCCTGCGGGTTGAACCCTGGCGACGCGGTGTTCTTCGCTGCGGGAAAGCGCGATGAAGCGCCGAAATTCTCCGGCGCGGTCCGCACCAAACTCGGCCAGGAACTTGGCCTGATCACCGCCGGCAATTTCGAGTTCTGCTGGATCACCGATTTCCCGATGTATGAACTGAACGAGGAAACCGGCCGGGTCGATTTCAGCCATAACCCGTTCAGCATGCCGCAAGGCGGGATGGAAGCGCTGGAAACCATGGACCCGCTCGACATCAAGGCGTTCCAGTACGACATCGTGTGCAACGGCATCGAGCTGTCATCGGGGGCCATCCGCAACCACCGCGCCGACATCATGATCAAGGCGTTCGACATTGCCGGCTATCCGGCTTCCGAGGTTGAAGCCCGGTTTGGCGGCATGCTCAACGCGTTCCGCTACGGCGCGCCGCCGCATGGAGGCTCGGCGCCCGGCATTGATCGGATTGTCATGTTGCTCGCCGATGAGCCCAATATCCGCGAGGTGATCCTGTTCCCGCTCAACCAGCAGGGCGAGGATCTGATGATGGGCGCGCCGAACGAGACGACACCGGCAAGGTTGAAGGAGTTGTCGATCAGGTTGGACTTGGCGCCTAAGGTTAAGAAAGACTAAGGAAGAATTTTCTTTGTTTGAAAACAAAGAAGCAAAAAAACTTCGATAATTTGTTGCCGTTGGCGTGCCAACTCACCGCGGCCCCGAGCCAACGGCAGCAATGGATAAAGTTTTTTTGGTTCTTTTCGTTCACAAAAAGAACACCTTCCCTTGCCTTAATCTTGCCTGGGAGCTTTGCTTAAAACCCTGCATTGCTGTTAGGAACCTCCCCCGTGACCAAACCGCTCCGCAAAGCCGTTCTTCCCGTCGCCGGCCTCGGCACACGCTTCCTGCCCGCCACCAAGGCGATGGCCAAGGAAATGCTGCCGGTTGTTGACAAGCCTTTGATCCAATACGCGGTTGAGGAAGCGCGCGCCGCCGGGATCGAGCAGTTTTGTTTGGTCACTGGCCGCGGCAAGACCGCGATCGTGGAGCATTTCGATATTGCGTATGAGCTGGAAGCGACGTTGCGCAACCGCGGCAAAGAAGCCGATCTGCGCATGCTGCGGGAATGGCAGTTGCCGCCGGGTGCAATGGTGACAGTGCGCCAGCAGGAGCCGTTGGGGCTCGGGCACGCAATCTGGTGCGCGCGCGCGTTTATCGGCGAGGATCCGTTTGCGATTTTGCTGCCCGACGATCTGATCTTGTCGGAAACGCCCTGCACGATGCAGTTGGCCAATGCTTATTACGAGACCGGCGGTTGCGTGGTCGCAGTAACCGAAGTGCCGCACGAGCAAACCAGCCGCTACGGCATTCTTGATATTGCGTCCGATGATGGTCGGTTGGTCGATGTGAAGGGGCTGGTTGAAAAGCCCAAGCCGGAAGACGCGCCATCCGATCTGTCGATCATTGGCCGCTACGTGATGATGCCGGAAATTATTCCGCATCTGGCGCGGCTCGAGCGTGGCGCCGGTAACGAAGTGCAGTTGACGGATGCGATGGCCAAGCTGATCGGCCAGGTGCCGTTCCATGGCCTGCGCTACGAAGGCCGCCGCTTTGATTGCGGCGACAAGATTGGCTTCCTGGAAGCCCAGATCGCCTTCGCCTTGAAGCGTGCCGATATGGGCGATGCGGTCAAGGCGTTCCTTAAGACTTACTGCGCAGAATTGTTTGGCTGATTGAGGGTAATATGAATTTTCATCACGATTTTGATCCCACCACGCTGCGCGAGTACGACATTCGCGGCATTGTCGGCAAAACCTTGCACGAGGCAGACGCGTTTGCGATCGGGCGCTGTTTTGGCAGTGTGGTTGTGCGCGGCGGCGGCACGGTTGTCGCGGTTGGCTATGATGGCCGGCTGTCGTCACCTGCGCTCGAAGTGGCCTTGGTGGCCGGGCTGAAAGCGTGCGGCGTTGAGGTTGTGCGGGTCGGCCTTGGGCCAACCCCGATGCTATACTACGCGGCGACGGTGCTCAAAGCCGCTGGTGGCATCATGCTGACCGGCAGCCACAACCCGCCGGACTATAACGGCTTCAAGATGATGCTGGCCGGCAAGCCGTTCTTCGGCAAGCAGATTTTGGAAATCGGCCGCATGGCGGCGGCCGGCGACGTGGTGCCGACAGCCGGCGGCAGTGATCGCAGCCTGGATGTTTCGGCCGAGTATATCGATCGGCTCGCGCAGGATTGGGATGGTGGCGACCGCGCGTTGAACGTGGTGTGGGATAATGGCAACGGCGCCGCCGGTGCGATTATCGAACGGTTGGTCAAGCGCCTGCCCGGCACCCATACCGTGCTGTTTCCGGAAATTGATGGGCGCTTCCCCAATCATCATCCCGACCCGACTGTGCTGAAAAACCTGGAGGCCCTGTCTGCCGAGGTCCGTGCGCGCAAAGCCGATATCGGCATCGCCTTCGATGGCGACGCCGACCGTATCGGCGTTGTCGATGACGAAGGCCATATGCTGTTTGGTGATCAGTTGCTGGTGGTGCTGGCGCGCGACGTGCTGAAAACCCATCCCGGCGCCAAGATCATCGCCGATGTGAAGGCGAGCCAGGTGCTGTTCGACGAGATCGCCCGCGCCGGCGGCCAGCCCGAGATGTGGAAAACCGGTCACAGCCTGATCAAGGCGCGCATGGCCGAAACCGGCTGCCCGCTGGCTGGCGAAATGTCCGGGCATATCTTCTTC
This sequence comes from Asaia bogorensis, assembly GCA_943333505.2. Taxonomy (GTDB): domain Bacteria; phylum Pseudomonadota; class Alphaproteobacteria; order Acetobacterales; family Acetobacteraceae; genus CAITOL01. The sequence continues at coordinate 48,121 of CALQTN020000002.1, forward strand.
GCCGATAAATGGTACGGCTTTGATGACGCGCTCTATGCCGGGGTGCGGGTGCTCGGCATTCTTGCCCGTGGCACAGGCCAGATGTCGGCGATCCGCAAGGCTCTGCCGCAAGTGATCAACACCCCAGAATTGCGCTTTGACTGCGCCGATACAAGGAAATTCGCCGTTGTCACCGAGGTTGCCGCGCGTTTGAAAGCGGATGGCGCAAAGCTGTCGGATATCGATGGCGTGCGGGTTAGTACCGCGGATGGCTGGTGGCTGCTGCGGGCGTCCAACACCCAGGCGGTTCTGGTGGCACGCTGCGAAGCGTCATCCGAGTCCGGGCTGGAGCGACTCAAGGCGGCCCTGGTGACCCAGTTGGAGGCATCCGGCCTGGCTGCGCCGGATTTCTCGGGCGAAAACGCCGGGCATTAGAGTATGGCGACCGCTGATAGGCGCGGTCATCACGTTCTAACTCTTTGTTTGGACGTGTGATTCCACCTACGGTCATCACGCTCTAAGTTCTGGCGTTGGGCCGCGTCAGTACGAAGTCGTAGTCCAAAGTGGAAAACGGCTGATCGATCCAGCTCCCATCAGGAGCTGGTCCGGGCGGATGGCTGACGAAATCGGCGATCAGGGTTGGCCGGACCCCGAAGGCAACGTCATTGTCGATATAGGCGCTGTCGCGTGCGAAGATGTGGGTGACCAGGGGATCGGCTGATGCGGTTTGGATGGCAAAGTGCAAATGCGCCGGCCGCCAGAACAGACCGGTGGTGGCGCGGATCAGATCGCCGAGCGCGGCATCCATTGGCGCCGGATAAGCCGTCGGCATGACGCTGCGGAACGCGTAGCCCCCGTTCGCATCGCAGCGTATGCGGCCTCGCCCCCACATATGCGCCGGATCGAAATCATCCTGCACGTCGTAAAGCCCACGATCATCGGATTGCCAGACATGAACTACGGCGTCGGTGACTGGCAGGCCGGCCGTGTCGACCACCCGACCGTGCACGAACAGGGCCTGGCCTGACGCGCCATTGGCGATATCGCCGCCGCTGGCCACCCAGGGTGCGTCTTCCAGGAAGAATGGCCCGATCAGTGTCGGTTCGGTTGCGCCGGCCGGCTTCGGTTGCGATGTTGCCAACACCTGCATGCTGATCCCGATCGCGTCCGATAGGGCGATGAATTCGTTGCGGCCTGGCCCGGTCACAGCAGCAGCTTTGGCGAGGAAGGCCATGGCGCCCTCCCATTCCGCCCAGCTTAGCTTGGTTTCGCGCACGAATGCATGCAGATGGGTGATGAGCCCGAGCATGATGGTTCGCAGGCGCGGGTCTGTGGTTGCTTCAAACCGCGCCAACACGTCGCGCAGAATTGCGGCCTGCCCAGCATCAGATGAGTTTTGAACTGCCACTTGAATGCGCCTTGCCCGATTGATCAGCACCGAATTCTAGCGCGTGATCCGTTGAAGTTGAAGACGGGCTCTAGAGTCTTGTTTTCGCGATCATCTTTGTCCGTCCAATCGAAACCGATTGAACGAATGATGATCTGGCGACCGGCGGCAGTGTCTTACAATCAGGATCGCGTTACACCATCACGCACCAGTCGCGGGCGCGCTTTGGTGTCGCCCAGAATAGCGGTCAGGACTGGTTCGAATTCCCAGCACGCCAAGCCGATCAACCCCACGGCAGCCCAGTTCGCATAGGCAGATGCCGTGCCGTTGCTGAGATAAAGTACAATCGCTGCAACGCTATATGTGCCGGTGAGCACGGCGCGCTGCCAAGTGCTTATTCCAATTTCAGATGCAAAAATTTTCCCCATGCCTAAAAAAATATCCAATGGCAGACCGAAAGTCAGGCCACAAATTGTAAGGGAGTATCACGCGGCGGCTACATCGTCGGTCAATCTGCACCATCCCATGACAGTGCTTTGCCATGCCGCAGGATTGCCTCGGTGGCTGGGGTGAAGCTGCCATCTGGGTTGTGGAGGACCAGCCCGGCGAGCAGTCGGCACGGCCCGCGGCCATTTTTGACGGCGCGTACCAGGACAAGCTTGGCGGCTGCGCCCGGCTTGGGCCAGAGCGGAAAAATACTTGAGCTCCCGCAGCCTGCGGTGGTGATGGCCGCCAATGCCTCAGGCAGGGCGGCGGCTGGAAAAACCATTGTCAGACTGCCGTGATGGCGCACCCGACTTGCCAGAGCGGTCGCCCAGTTTGCGAAGACCGATTTTGGTGCGCGACGTGCGAGTTCGCGGTTAGTGTCGGGTGACGCGGTGCCAGGGGGGTGCCAGGGCGGGTTGGCGATCGCATGATCAAAGCGCGCATCCTGGCCGAGATCCAAGGTCGCGTCGGTTAGATCGCCGGCAACGAAACGCAGATTGACGGCGTTATTCGCGATTGCATTTGCTTCTGCGCAGGCAAGTGGCTCGGCGGCGATTTCCACCCCGACACCGAATACGCCTGCAACCCGCGCGGCCAGGCACAGCAACCCGGCACCGGCGCCGCTGCCGCCTTCGAGCACACGGGCACCCGCGCGTGCCGGCACGCTCGCGGCCAGCAACACCGGTTCAATCCCACTGCGATGGCCGGTTGCGGGTTGGCGGTAGATCACCCGGCCATCGAGCAAGGTGCCATCGGTGACATTCACGCCTCGCCAGCCTCCCGCAGTACGCGTCGTGCCTGGTCGGCGAACGCGCTGGCGACCACCAAGCGGCGCGGCAAGGCGCCAATGCTGCCCTCCATTACGCTGGTGAAGCCGTCGAGCAGGATCGGCTCGATCCCGGCGTCGCGCAGCAGCGACATGAGAAAGCTTAGCCGCACCGGATCATTGGTTGTGGTGATGACGTCCATCTGGTCTTTCCTGGCCCTTGGCGGCGCATGGGTCACTTGCCTTGCCCCCCAACCGTCGCGCCGATATGGTGCGCCCGCAGCAGTTGCGGGCGCAAGTTGCCCGCCGGCCAGGAGATTATATTGCCCGCCGCCATCCGCCAACGCGATGAGATTTCCGACCCTGTGATGGATCGTCCTGGTGCCAAAGCCGGTGGGGAGGACGCGCTTGCCACGCTGGCGGCTTTGGTGGCGGACGATATGCGCGCCTGCAATGGCACAATCATTGCCCGGATGGACAGCCCGGTTGCCCTGATCCCGCAACTGGCGGCACATATTGTTGCCGCCGGCGGCAAACGGCTGCGTCCGCTTCTGACTTTGGCCACCGCGCGCATGCTTGGCTATGCCGGTAAGCGGCATATTCACCTGGCGACCTGCGTTGAATTCATCCACACCGCCACTTTGCTGCATGACGACGTCGTTGATGAGAGTCTGTTGCGCCGCGGTCTTGCCAGCGCCAATGCGGTGTTCGGCAACAAGGCATCTGTTCTGGTCGGGGATTTCCTGTTTTCCCGCGCGTTTGAGCTGATGGTCGAGGATGGCTCTCTCCGGGTTCTGGAGATTCTGTCACGCGCATCGGCCACAATTGCTGAGGGCGAAGTGCTGCAGTTGGTGACGCAGAACGATCTGGCGACCACCGAGGCGCAATATCTTGATGTCGTGATGGGCAAGACTGCTGCGTTGTTTGCTGCCGCATGCCGGGTTGGCAGCGTGGTGGCCGACGGTGATGCTGCAACCGAAGCCGCACTGGCGAATTACGGCATGAATCTTGGGATTGCGTTTCAGCTCGTGGATGACGCGCTGGATTACGCCGCCGACCAGACCAAGCTTGGCAAGACCGTCGGCGATGATTTCCGCGAGGGCAAGATCACCCTGCCGGTGCTGCATGCCTTCACCCGCGGCACGCCGACCGAACAGGCATTTTGGCGCCGCACGATCGAAGCGAGCGAGCAAACCGAGGACGATTTGCCGGAAGCCTTGCGGTTGATGGCACGCCATAACGCCATTGCGGCCACTTTGACCCGTGCTCAGGATTTCGCCAACGCGGCGCAGGCCGATCTCAGTCTGGTTGCGCCGTCTGCCATGCGGGACTGCCTGATGGCAGTCGCCGATTACACGGTCAGCCGGTTGCGGTAGGGCGGCGCGGCTCCTGATGGAACCGCGCCATGTTTCGCTAGAGCGTGATGACCGTAGGTGGAATCACACGAAGGTCTGAATCACGCGACCAAACGAAGAGTTAGAGCATGATCCGTTGAAGTTGGATCACGCTCTAACGTCTTGTTTTCACGATCATCTTTATCCGTCCAATCGAAGCCGATTGGACGGATAATGGTCTAAACCCGTTTCACGCCATACATTTGCGGGAACCCATCGCGAATATCGGTGATCGAATTGCGATAGATGGTCGGGCCGGCATAGTAGCCCAGCGGCACATAAGGGGCTTCCTGGAACAGCAGCTTCTGCATGTCGAGCGCGATGGCTTTCTGGGTTGCGAGATCGCTGGCGTCGAGCCAGCTATCGCGTAACGCTTCCATCGCCGGCATGTCAGGCCAGCCGAACCATGCCGCCTGGCCGCTGCGGATCGCCGACGCCGAGGCCGGCGACACGTTGCCTGAGCCACCCAGATTGGTCATGAAAATGTTCCAGCCGCCCTTGCTGATGGGTTCCTTGCTGGCACGGCGTTGCACCACGGTGCCCCACTCCACCGGAACGTAATCGACATTCATGCCGATCCGGGTCAGCAGATCGGCGGTCAATTGCGAATAGGCATGCAGCACCGGGATCGTCGTAGGCCCGAGGAGCACGACCTTCTCGCCATTATAGCCAGCCGCTGCGAGATCTTTCTTCACTTGGTCGAAGTTCTTCGACAGCCGGCCAACCGCCTCGGTGCCGACATTGGACGCGAGCGGCGACCCGGACGAAAACAGTCCGCACGGGTTCTTGATGATCGATGGCTCGGCGCCGGCATAGGCGAGCATGAACTCGTCCTGATTGACCGCCGACAGCACCGCCCGCCGCACTGCCGCTTTGTCGAAAGGCGCGTTGAGGTGGTTGAAGCGCAGGCAGCCGATTGAGCCATAGGGGTCGATGGTTTTTGTCACCAGCGATTTGTCGCGCTTGAGCGATGGCAGCAGATCGATCGACGGGTTCTCCCACCAGTCTATCTCGTTGTTGGACAACGCCGCCGAGATTGTTGCGGGATCGGGGAGGATGTGCCACTCGACCCGCTCGAAATTGGGGATTTTCGGACCGGCGGTGAAGCTTGCGGTGCCGTCAGTGCGCGGCACGTAGCCATCAAATTTGGCAAAGACGATCTTGGCGCCAGGCACACGTTCATTGGCCATGAAGCGGAACGGACCGCTGCCGATGACCTCAGTGATCTGGGTGTTGCCATCGGCCTTGGCGACCCGTTCGGGCATGATGCTGGCTGGTGCACCGGAAAGTGCGTCGCGCAGCAGCGGGAAAGCGCGCTTGAGCTTTATGCGGATAACTTTGTCCGACGGCGCCGAGATTTCGTCGAGCCGTTGCAGCATCACGTTCATCAGCGGGTCACGTTGGGCGCCGCGCCGGATCGAGGCCACACAATCGACTGCAAGAACCGGCGTGCCGTCATGGAATTTCAGACCGTCGCGCAGGGTCAGTTCCCAGAGCTTGCCATCGTTTTCGATCTTTTCACTGGCAAGCATTTGCAGGCGCGGCTGCAACTGCGCATCCAGGCCGTACAGCGTATCGAATACCGCAAGCGAATAGTTGCGGGTGACGTCGGCCGTGGTCCAGACCGGATCGAGCGAGACCGGGTCGGCATGGGGCACAAAGCGCAGCACGTTCTTGGCTTGGCCGGTCGCTATATGCGGTGCAGAAAGCACAGCCGCCCCGGCTATAGCGGATTTGAGGACATCGCGACGTTGCATTGCCAGGCTCCTTGATTGATTTGTCCTATCCTGACCCGTGCTTGGCGCTGGTTCAAGCTTTATGCGAGGATTGGGTAACAGGAGGACTTAAAATGGCCGACACTCACTGGCGTGCCCGTGCAGCAACGAGCTTTGTGACCGAAAAACAGCCGGCAACCGGCAGTCTGGGCATGGTGGTGAGCAACCATCCGCTGGCCTCGGCGGCCGGCGCTGAAATGCTCGCCGCCGGCGGTAACGCCATCGACGCCGCCATTGCCACCCTGTTCACGTTGACCGTGGTCGAACCGATGATGGTTGGCATCGTCGGCGGCGGCACCGGTCATATCCGCCTTGCCGATGGCAGCCACCGCGTTCTGGACGGGATGAGCACGGTGCCGTTGTCCGGTCGCCCGGACATGTATCAGCCCGCCGGCGATGGCTCGCCCGAGGATTACGCGACCGTTGACCGCCGCAACAGGGTCGGGCCGAGTGCGGTCGCGGCACCTGGATCGTTGCGCGGCTGGTGCGAGGCGCTGCGCCGCTTCGGCACGTTCTCGCTCGATGATGTGCTGCAACCGGCGATCCGCCACGCAGCGCGGGGCTTCACCGCGACCCCCTACCTCGAAACTTGCATTGAGGGGGCGGCCGCCGATCTCGCCCGCGACAAGGCGGCGAGCGCGCTGTTGCTGCCGGGCGGGCGGCCGTTGCAGGCCGGCAAGAAGCTGGTGAATGGCGACTATGCCGAAACCCTCAAGCTCATCGCCCAGCAAGGCGAGGCGGCGCTGCATGGCGGTCCCCTCGGCGACATCGTCGCCGCCCACATGGCCGCCAATGGCGGCTATGTGACCCGTGAAGATTTGGTCGCCTACAAGGTGATCGAGCGTGCACCGATCCGTGGCACTTATCGCGGCTTTGAAATCGTTGGCCCGCCGCCCCCGGCCGGATCGGGCATTCATATCGCCCAGATGTTGAACATCCTCGAAGGCTACGACATTGGCAGTCTGGGCTTCGGCACTCCGGATAACATTCATCTTCTGGCGGAGGTGTTGAAAATCGCCTTTGCCGATCGGATGGTGGCAACTGGCGATCCAGGCTTCATCAAGGTCCCGGTTGAAAAAATCATCAGCAAGCAATACGCCGCCGAGCGCCGGGCACAAATCGATATGGGCCGCGCGCAAAAATGGGGGCCAGGCGTGTCGCCGGGCGAAGGCGCGTACACCACCCACCTCACCACCGCCGACCGTGCTGGCAACGTCGTCGCCACCACGCAAACCATCGAAACCACCTTCGGCGCCCGCTATATCATCCCCGGCACCGGCATCTTTCCCAATAACTACATGGGCCTGTTCGACCCACGCCCCGGCGGCACTCAATCCATTGCGCCTGGTAAACGGGTCACCACCTCCATGGCTCCAATGATGGTGCTGCGCGACGGCCGCATTCAGTTTGCCCTCGGCCTGCCCGGCGGCAAGCGGATTTTCCCCAGCGCCATGCAAGCGATCATCAACCTGATCGACCACGGCATGACCCTGCAGGAAGCCGTCGAAGCCCCCCGCGTGTGGACCGAAGGCCCGGTGCTGGAACTGGAGGACACGATTTCCGAGCACGTCCAGAAAGCGCTGCGCCTACGTGGCCACCCGATCCAGATGTTGCCGCATGTGGCCGGAGGGATGAACGGCATCGCGTTCCAGCCCGACGGCACGATGTTGGGCGCGGCATGCTGGCGGGCAGATGGGACCGCTGTGGGCGTTGGCGGCGGGCTGACGCAGCGGAGGGTGGCGTTCTGGCCCGGAAGCCCCGGGACAGTTTAGGCGCCGGCGATAAACTTGGATCGGCATGGCGGTGTTCTGCTATGCCGATCCGGCGACATTGCGGACCGCGACGACAGAAATCTTAGATGCGCTGCTTAGAGCGTGATGACCGCTGATAGGCGCGGTCATCACGCTCTAAGCCTTTGTTTAGTAGCGTGATTCAGACCTTCGGTGATTCCACCTACGGTCATCACGCTCTAGCAACCGATTACCTTGAGTTACCCTGCGTAGTTAGTTCCTCCAAACACGCCGCCCGATCCGCGAGGCAGCCGCCCTGCCACCACCAGGCGCGCAATTCGGCCAGACGGCGCCCGATCTCCGGTCCATGTGCCATTCCGGCCGCGGCCAGATCGCGGCCCTGAAGCGGAAACACCGGAACTGGCATCGCGGCCAACCGCGCGCGGAGATGATTTGATCGACCGGCAAGCCAGGCCCGATCGAGCAGGATTGCGCGCGGTGCATCGGCCAGGGCGCGGCGCAAAGCGTTGTCGTCGGCGCCGTCGTCGGGCACCTCGCCACGCAGTGCCAGCAACCGGTCGCGTTCGGCACCAGACAGGCGCAGCCGTGCGGCAAACGCGGCGGCATCGCCGTCAAGCAACGCCGCCGCTCGTAAGATTGGATTGGCTGGCGCACCGGCGTCGATCAACGCTGCCAGTCGCGCCGGTGACGCGCCTTCCGGCAGCACGGCGGCGAGCACCCCGAGGTCTGCCATCAACGCGATCGCCGCACGCGGATCTGGGATTGCCAGGATGCGCTTCAACTCGTGCCAAACGCGTTCCACCGAAAGCCGCCCGAGGCCCGGCACTGCATCGATCAGCGCCTTGCGGGTCGCCCCATCCGGTGGCACCAGCCCAAACCGGGCCTGGAAGCGAAAATACCGCAACAGGCGCAAATAATCCTCGGCCAATCGTGCGGCCGGGTCGCCGACGAAGCGCACCCGACCGGCGCGCAAATCAGCTTCGCCATTGAAAAAATCATGCAGTACGCCGTCGTGATCGATCGACATCGCGTTGCAGGTGAAGTCCCGCCTTGCCGCGTCCTCGCGCCAGTCATCGGTAAAGGCAACCACCGCATGGCGGCCATCGGTTGCAACATCGCGGCGCAGGCTGGTGATCTCGAAGCCGCGCGCCATCACGACCGCGGTCAGTGTGCCATGGGCGAGGCCGGTCGGTACCGATTTTATTCCGGCGGCTGCCAGCTTGCTGGCCATAATGTCCGGCGCATCCGGCGTGGCGAGATCAATATCGGCAATTTTGGCGCCCACCAGCAGGTCGCGCACGACGCCGCCCACCAGCCGTGCCTCGGGTAAGGCTGCCCATAGCCGCGCCAGCGCCGTATCCGATGCAATGCTGCCTAGGTCGGGCCGCGTCACCGGGTTGGGGCGGCGTGCGCCGGCACAATCCTGCCATCCTCGATATGGGGCGGGACATAGACGATCCCCTTGGCGAACCGGGTCTCGTGCATGTACCAGGCGGCGGTTCCAGCCAGCATTGCGACCGCGCCGATGGCCGTCCACAACATGATCGGCGATAGCAGGGGGGCTGCCACCCGCCACACCGCGAATAGGGCAAACGGCGCGACGAACAGGGCGATTTCGAGCAGCCCGATCATCCGCCGCGCAGCCGGGCGGCAACATGTACGAGGATCGCCGCCGTCGCCCCCCAGATGTAATGATCATCATGCGGCCAGACCCAGAATTCGCGCATTTTGCCGCCGGATTCCGCGCGGCGCCATTGCGGCGCGTCGGGGTCCATCAGCACGCCGATCGGCAGGGCGAACACCTCATCCACCTCATGCGGTGAAGGGACGAGGCCGAGGGCTGCGAGTTCGCACCCTTCCGGCAACAGCCCAAGGATCGGGGTCATGCGATAGCCGGTGCCGGTCACGTAGTCACCCAGTCGACCGACGACTTCGACCTGGCTTGGGGCGAGGCCGACTTCCTCATGCGCTTCCCGTAACGCGGCGGCTTCGGCGCTGTGATCGCCGGGGTCGATCCGGCCACCGGGAAAACTGACCTGACCGGCATGTTTGGTGAGATGGGCGGTGCGCTTCGTGAGCAGCACTGAAGGCGTCGCACCGAGCACGAAGGCCACCAGCACCGCGGCCGGCACCAGCGGTCCGGGATGGAGGTGGGCGCCGCGATCACTATCCAGCAACGCGCCGACCGCAGGCACGCTGGGAATGGCGATGGCGGCAGGGCCGGGATCGCGCGGTGCAAGGAGGGGGCGGGCGAGACGCGCGCGCAGATCGGTTGGGGTCACCGCACCGGATTACGCCAGATCGGGCATAGCGTCGAGGTCAACGTCATCGTCCCGCGGGATGTCGCCCAGCGCGAAAAACGCGCCCTGGCTCCAGACCCCGAGAACCTCGCGGCCCATCACCATGCCGGGTTCGGCAAGCGCGACCAGTTCGTAATACACCGCCCGCCCGATCCGCGCTTCGATCGGGTAGTGGCCGCTGCCTTGGCGGATCAGCAGATAGGGGATCGGGTCGCAGGTCACCATATCATGCGCGACCCTGATCGGATGCTCCGGGCCGGCGGCGATCACCTGATCGATATTGGTGCGGAAGGTCAGAACCTGGGTTGGCCCAATGCCGGACCAGCCGAGTTCGACGGCCACAAACGGCGCGTCCTCGACTTCGATCCGGCCGCGCTCGGCCGGGGTTTGCAGGAAGAAATTTCCACATGCCTCGCGCCGCAGGACCGAGGCAAACAGGCACACCAGTTCCTTGCGAGCGATTGGGCTGCCGCGATAGAGCCAGGTGCCATCGCGCTGGATGACAAACGGCAAATCGCCGCAGTCTTGCGGTTCGCGGTGGGGCCGTGGTGCCGCGCCCGACAGGGCTACGAGTGAGACCATTCCAGACGCTGTCAGGCCGTGCTTATCGTCCACTCATACTCTCCCGCCACGAATTAGGCATGAAAATCGCGGCATCAGGGGATTTCCAGTCTTCCCCAATAGCGAGATACCTTTAGCATCCCCACTTGACCAGAGTTGGCGTCATTGGCGCGCCAGACAAGATGTGCCGCTACCTTTCGCCGTTTTTTCCCTTTGGGTGCAGGATGTGCCATGCCAGCTGACACTGAAGATCCAAGCCTGGACCAAATCGCCGCCCTGGGCACCGCGCTTGCGGCGGTTCGGCGTGAGGTTGCGCGGGCCATCCACGGCCAACAGGAAGTCGTCGAACAGACCCTGATCTGCCTGCTCGCCGGGGGCCATGTTTTGCTGGTCGGGGTTCCAGGCCTTGGCAAAAGCCGGCTGGTGGAAACCCTGTCGGTGGTATTGGGGCTCGATGCCAACCGCATCCAGTTCACCCCCGACCTGATGCCGCCCGAGATCACCGGGTTTGAAACCCAGGACATCGATGAAAACGGCCGGCGGGGGTTTCGCTTCGTGCCAGGCCCGGTGTTCTGCCAGTTGCTGATGGCCGATGAAATCAACCGCGCCAGCCCGCGCACGCAGGCCGCGTTGCTGCAGGCGATGCAGGAACGTCGGGTGAGTATTGCCGGCGTCGAGCACCGGCTGCCCGAACCCTTTCATGTGCTTGCAACCCAGAACCCGATTGAGCAGGAGGGCACATATCCTCTGCCCGAAGCGCAGTTGGACCGGTTCCTGCTGGAGGTTGAGGTCACCTATCCCGACCTTGCCAGTGAGCGCAGCATGCTGATCGCCACGACTGGCCCGGCCGAAGCCCCGCCGGTGCGGGTGCTGGACGGGGCGCAGTTGCTGGCCGGCCAGGCGCTGGTGCGTGCCATGCCGGTCGGCGAAACCGTGCTCGACGCGATCCTGGCGCTGGTCCGCCGCGGCCGTCCGGAGCAAACCGATGAAGCTTTGGTGCGTGACAATGTTGCCTGGGGCCCCGGCCCGCGCGCCGCCCAGGCACTGATGCTGACCTGCCGGGCGCGGGCGTTGCTCGACGGGCGTCTGGCGCCGAGCGTGGACGATATCGTGGCCTTGGCCCCGGCGGTGCTGCGGCATCGCATGGCGCTGACCTACGAGGCCCGTGCCCGCGGTGTCACCCTGTCCGATATCATCGCGCGCCTGGTGGAACGGCTGGCGCTCTGACTTTTTGAAGGATCTGCACGTGTCAGCACGCCAGCCTGATTTGGTGGACCGCGTCAGCCAACTGACTGAAGTGCCAGATGGCATCGGGCCACGCGGGTGAGCGCGCGGGCCGCCGAGGCGCTCGGGGCGCGGCTGCCGGCCTTGCAGGTCGCGGCCAATCGCGTTGCGGCCACGGTCTGGCAAGGTGTGCATGGCCGCCGCCGGGTCGGGCCGGGCGACAGCGTGTGGCAGTATCGGCCCTATATGCAGGGCGATGAGACCCGCCGGATCGACTGGCGCAAATCGGCGATGGGCGATGAGTTGATCGTGCGCGAGATGGAATGGGAGGCGGCGCAGACAGTTTGTCTTTGGCGCGATGCGTCGCCGTCGATGCTGTGGCATTCCAAGCTTGTCACCACCCAGAAGCGGGAACGTGCCGATCTGCTGCTGTTGGCGCTGGCGGCGCTTTTGCTGCGCGGCGGGGAACGGGTGCGGCTGATCGGAGGACCGCGCAGCGTGGGGGGCGGCGGGCTGGATCGGTTGGCGGACGACCTTGGGCGGCTCGATCCGGGCGACGGTTTGCCGCCAGCGGCTGATTTGCCACGCCATGCCAGGGTGGTGCTGTTCGGCGATTTTCTGAGCCCGCCCGATGCCATTGCCGGCTGTGTTGGCCGGATTGCCGGCCGGTCGACGCGCGGCCATCTGGTGCAGATTCTTGACCCGGCCGAGGTCGCGCTCCCCTATCACGGACGCATTCGCTTTACCGGTCTGGAGCGCGAGGCATCGGCGCTGGTTCCGCGGGTTGACGGCTTGCGGGACGCGTACCGCCAGCGTCTGGCTGCCCAGCAGGACAGTCTGGCCGCGATTGCTGCCAATGCGGGCTGGGAGTGTAGCCTGCATCGCACCGACGCTGCACCGGAAACGGTTTTGCTGGCGCTCTATCTCGCGCTGTCCGGCGATCGGACGCGCCGATGATATTTGCCGCCCCTTGGGTGCTGCTGGCACTGCCGGTGCTGCCGCTGCTGTGGTGGCTGCTGCGGGTCACGCCACCGGCGCCGCGCACCGAGGTTTTTCCCGCCGTCCGGCTGCTGTTAGGTTTGCCGACGACCGAGGAAACCCCTGCCCGCACGCCATGGTGGCTGCTGGCACTGCGCTTGATCGCGGCGGCTGCGGTGATTATCGGGCTTGCCCAGCCAGTGCTGCGGGCGGGCGGAGATCTGGCAGGCAGCGGGGCGATTATGTTGGTGATCGATGATGGCTGGGCGGCTGCGCCAGATTGGCCGCAGCGCATTGCCGCCGCCGATACAGTGCTGGACCGCGCAAACCGCGAAGGCCGGCCGGTACGCCTGCTCACGACCGCGCCGGACGCTGCCGGGATCGCGCCGGCGATGACCGCGCCTTTTCCCGCCATGGAAATGCGCGCCCGCATCGCCGCCTTGCGCCCCAAGCCCTGGCCGCCCGATCGCGCCACCGCCGCGCGGGCGTTGCAGGCCGCGACCGGCGATGGCGCGCGCATCTACATCGCCGATGGTCTGACCCATGGGGCCGATTGGGACGGGTTTGCCGCTGGATTGCGGGCTGGTGGGGCGGTGACGGTGTTGGGCGCCGATGGTGCGCAGGCGCGACTGTTGTTGCCGCCGATTGCCGAGGCCGACGGTCTGCGCATCCGCCTCGCACAAGTTCCGCGGCCTTTGCCGGAAACTGTCGGTGTGCTGGCGCAAACCGGGGATGGTCGCAGCATCGCCCGACTAGACCTCAGCGTCCCAGCCAATGCGGCGGGCGCCGAAGCCAAGCTTGCCATTCCCGCCGAATTGCGCAACCGGTTGACCAGGTTGGTGCTGGATGGCGTGCAATACGCGGGCGGGGTGATGCTGCTGGATGAGGGGTTTCGCCGGCGGCCGGTGGGGCTGCTGGCCGGGCAGGCGAGCACCGCCGAGGTGCCGCTGACCGGGCCGCTTTTTTATGTGCGGCGGGCCTTGTCGCCCTATGCCGAGTTGCGTGAGGGCGAGTTGGCGCAGATCCTCGCGCGGTCGGTATCGGTGCTGGTGTTGGCCGACCGGGTGGTGGCCGATGGGGCGGAACGCGCTGCCCTCGCTGCATGGGTTGAAAAAGGCGGGCTGCTGCTGCGCTTCGCCGGCGCGCTGACCGCTGAACACCCGGATGCGCTGATGCCGGTCCGGCTGCTCGGCGGCGATCGGCAGTTGGGCGGGGCGATGTCGTGGAGCAAGCCAGCAGGGCTCGCGCCGTTCGCCTCGGAAAGCCCGTTCGCGGGGCTGGTGGTGCCGGATGAGGTACGGGTGTCACGCCAGATTCTTGCGGCCCCCGATGCGATGCTGGGCGCGCGCACCTGGGCGAGTCTGGCCGATGGCACGCCGTTGGTGACCCAGATCGCCATGGGGGCCGGACGGGTGGTGTTGTTCCATGTCACCGCCAATGCCGATTGGTCCGACCTGCCGCTATCGGGACTGTTCGTCGACATGCTGCGCCGGCTGGTGCTGCAAGCGGTGGGTGTGGCGGGCGAGGACGCGACGGCACGGCTTGCCCCGCTCGAAACGCTAGACGGGTTCGGTCAGCTTGGCCCGCCGGGTCCTGGGGCTGCCGCGCTGACGGGGGCCGAGTTAGGCGCGGCAGCGGCAAGTCCGCGCCATCCGCCAGGGTTTTACGGCCCCGAAGCCGGCCGCCGGGCGCTTAATCTGGCCAATCATCTGCCCTTGCCAGCGGCGGCATCGGCGATTGCCGGTGCAAGCTACGTGCCGATCGGTATCGCTGGGCGGGAGATGGCGTTGGCGCCGTGGCTGATCGCGGCGGCGCTGCTGCTGCTGGCGGTGGACTTGATCGTGGCGCTGCGTTTGCGCGGCTTGCTGGGGGCGGTCGCGGGGGTGCTGCTGCTGGTCGGCGTGCCCGAGGCGCGGGCGCAGGATGGCAATCCGGCTTTGGCCACCAGGCTCGCGTATGTCGTGGCTGGTAACGCTGAACTGGATAGTGTTTCGCTCGCTGGGCTCAACGGCCTCACCGATTTCGTCAACCGGCGCACCAATGCCGATCTTGCCGATCCGGCGGGGGTGGTTCTGGGGCAGACGGATTTATCACCTTTCCCGTTGCTTTATTGGCGGGTGGCGCCCGACAGCGCGACGCCAGATCCGGCGGCGATTGCGGCGTTGAACGGCTTTATGGCGCATGGCGGGATTATCCTGATAGATACGGCAAGCGGGGGCAGCGGCACCGGTTTTCCCGCAGGCCCGGACCCGGTGCTGCAACGAATGGCGGCAGCTTTGGCGGTGCCAGTGCTGGCGCCGTTGACGCCCCAGCATGTTCTGGCGCGGGCGTTTTATCTGTTGCAGGATTTCCCCGGCCGTTACACCGGCGACACGGTCTGGGTGCAGCGCGACCAGGATCGCAGCAATGACAGTGTCAGCCCGGTGATCATCGGCGGCAATGACTGGGCATCTGCCTGGGCGGTCGATGGCCAGGGCCGCAATCCCTACGCGACCATCCCTGGCGGGCCGCGCCAGCGCGTGTTGGCGTATCGGTTCGGGGTTAATCTGGTGATGTATGCGCTGACCGGGAATTATAAGGGCGATCAGGTGCATGTGCCGGCCATTCTGGAGCGGTTGGGGCAATGAGATTGGGTTTGAGACATTTAGGGAAAGAAGGGTTTCTTTGTTCACTAAAAGAACAGCTTACCTTTGGATTTGATCTGATATGAAGCTGGAACAGGCCATCGCCGCCATTCGCTTCGATCCGGCGCTGCCGCTCTGGCTGCTGGCGGGCCTCGGCGGGCTGTGCCTGCTGGTGCTGGCGATTGCGGCATTGCGCGGGGCGCGCGGCGTTGTGTGGCGCGGGCTTGCCTACGCCGCCATGCTATTCTGGTTGTCGGGGCCCACCCTGGTGCAGCAGACCCGCACGACCCTGCCCGATATCGGCCTGCTGGTGATCGATGACAGCGCCAGCATGGCGATCGGTGATCGCGCGGCACTCGCGCTCAGCGCGCGCAAAACCATTGAGGCCAATGCCAAAACCCTCGCCGATTTTGAATTGCGGGTTGTCACAGTTCCGGAAGCGGGTGACAGCGGCACCAGGCTGTTTGCCGCCATCGAGCGGGCGTTGGCCGATATTCCGCGCGCGCGGCTTGCCGGGATTGTCGCGGTGACCGACGGGCAGATCCATGACATTCCCGCCCAACCCGGGTGGGAAACGCCGCTTCATGTGCTGATCCCGGCGCGCAGCGAACAAACCGACCGGCGCATTCGGGTGATTTCGGCGCCGCTCTACGGCATTGTCGGAAAGAGTGTTGAACTCGCGGTGGCGGTTGAGGACCTCGGCACCCCGGGCAACGGCATGGGCTACGGTCGGGTCGCGCATCTGACCCTGCAGCGCGATGGCGAAAAGCCGGAGACCATCGATGTCGGGCTCGGGGTAGAAACCCGGGTTCAGGTGCCGATCACCCATGCTGGCCCGATTGTTGTGCAGTTGACCGTCGATCCGCTGCCTGGCGAGGCAAGTTTGGTCAACAACCAGATCGTCACCACCATCAATGGCGTGCGGGACCGGCTGCGGGTGCTGCTGGTGTCTGGTGAGCCGCATAATGGCGAGCGAACCTGGCGCCGGCTGCTTAAATCCGATCCGGCGGTCGATCTGGTGCATTTTACCATTCTGCGCCCGCCCGAAAAAGACGACATGACCCCGCTGAATGAACTGGCGCTGATCGCCTTCCCGGTGCGCGAATTGTTCCAGGTCAAGATCCGCGAATTCGACCTGATCATCCTCGATCGGTTCAGCAATCGCGGGCTGTTGCCGCCGATCTATTTGCGCAATATCGCCGAGTATGTCCGACGCGGCGGCGCGCTGCTGATGAGCGTGGGACCGGAATTCGCTGGGCGCGACGGGCTGGCGGGCACCCCGCTCAGCGCTGTCCTGCCTGGACGCCCGGTGGGCGGGGTGGTGAATGAGGCGTATCGTCCGATCACGACGGCGCTCGGCTTGCGCCATCCGGTGACCGCCGGTCTGGCCGATCCGGCGGCCCCCTGGGGGCAATGGTATCGTCGGCTGGGCGTCGGCGCGGTCAATGGCGATGTGTTGCTCACCGCTGGTGCGGCACCGCTGCTGGTGCTCGACCGGATCGATGACGGGCGGGTGGCACTGCTGTTGTCGGACCAGATCTGGCTTTGGTCGCGCGGCCATGATGGTGGCGGCCCGCAGGCGGAGTTGCTGCGTCGGGTGGCGCATTGGCTGATGAAGCAGCCGGAGCTGGAAGAAGACGCGTTGGACGCCAGCATCACCGCAGGTGTGCTGTCGGTGGCAAGGCGCGGTATCGCCGAAACCCCGCCTGCGATGGTTGATGTCTCCGATCCCGAAGGCGGGATGGCCACGATGAAGCTCACGCCGATCGGGCCAGGACGGGCGACCGGGACGCAGGTTGCGGCAGCCCCCGGCGTATGGCGGGTGGCTGACGGAGCGTTGGTGGCGTTCGCCGCGGCCAAGCTACCCAATCCGCCCGAAATCGCCGATTTGCGGGCGACGGCCACCTTGCTGGCACCTGTGGCGCGCGCGAGCGGTGGCAGTGTGCATTGGCTCGATCCGGATGGCGCGCCGGGGTTGCGGCGCACCGAAGCTGGGCGGGAGGCATCAGGGAGCGCCTGGATTGGATTGCAGCGCCGGCATGACTATATCGTGTCGGGGATTGCGAATTTGCCTTTGTTGCCGGCCTGGCTGGCATTGCCCTTGATCCTCGGGCTGGCGTTGCTCGCATGGCGCCAGGAAGGCCGCTAACCTAGCGCATGATCCGTTGAGGTTGACCCAGCAGACACGCTCTAGAGTCTTGTTTTCACGATTATCTTTATCCGTCCAATCGAAGCCGATTGAACGAATGATGATCTAGGTATCAGGAGGCTGATTTCCAAACGCTCCCCCCCAATTCCCGCCGCCATGCGATTTTGGCGTTGATCGGTTTTATCGGCTTGCCGCTGCTGGTCGGCGCGGCCAGTGGATCGCTGACCGTGGCCGCCGTGCGTGACTGGTATCCGAGCCTGATCGCCCCGATCGGCAAGCCGCCAAACTGGGTGTTCGGCCCGGTTTGGACCACGCTTTATATTGCCATGGGACTTGCCGCCTGGCTTGTGTGGCGGCATGCGGCAGCGCTTGGCCAGCGCCATGCCCTGCAGCTTTGGGGCTGGCAGCTATTGGTCAATGCAGCCTGGACCCCGGCGTTTTTCGGGCTGCATAGTCCTGGCCTCGGGATGATTGTGATCGTGCCGATGCTGGCGCTGATCGTATTGACGGCGCGGGCTTTCGCCCCAATTGACCGCACCGCCGCCTGGTTGCTGCTGCCGTATTTTCTGTGGACGAGCTATGCCACCTATCTTAATGCGGGGTTCTGGTGGCTCAACCGGGTTTAGGGTAAGACCTCATCATGTTCATTCGTACTGCAAGCGCGCGCGCCGTCGCCGCTCTTCTCACCTTGGTTCTGTTGGCAGCGCCGCTTGCGCCCGCGTCGGCGCAGCCGCGCGATGAGGAAGACGCTGCCAACGCAGCCGGGGCTGCGGCGACGGCGAAGAAAAAGAAGCTGGTGGCGGTGCCGAAGGCGCTGCCCGGCTCGCATGTCGAGAGCATCGATCCGGCACCATTGGAGCGGCCGCCATCCGAGATGAAGCCGAATGAGGCCCTGTTCGATGGAGTCAATCGTGGCGATATTGCCGCAGTTCGCGAGGCGCTGGCGCGTGGGGCGGAATTGGAAACGCCCAATCTCCTCGGACAGACCGCAACCGAAGTGTCGATCGATTTGGCGCGGAACGAAATCACCTTCCTGCTGCTGTCGATGCGCGGCGCGGTCAGTCGTTCGGCTGGGCGGAGCGTGGCCAATGTCGTTGCCAGCAAGCCCGCGCCGGCCGCGCCGGTTGCCCGGCCGGTTGTGGCGCCCAGGCCGGTTGCCGCACCGGTGGCGGTTCCGGCTAAACCGTTCGTCAACAATCCCGGGACGCCGGTGCCGCAAGCTGGCTTTCTTGGGTTCGGTCGGCCAACGTCTTAGTTGCTGAGATCAGCCGGTTTGCATCGACTGCCAGCGATCACTGGCCTGGGAAAAACCCCGCGCTGAAGCCGGTCTGCATCGCCTGCCAGCGATCATTGGCCTGGGAAAAACCCCGTGCTGATTTACGCCCGTCAAACGGTTGCATGCGCAATTGCTCAGCTTCCCATTCCTCGCGCTCGGCGGTGATCAGGTCACCGCCATAGACATGGATCGCCCCGGTCAGTTTCTGGAGCGGATTGATCACCGAATGGATGATGTCGCGGCCGAGTAACTCGGTTTCGCCCACCCCGAGGCTGCGCGCGGCGGCGGCGGCAAGGCCAGGCTCGCCGTTGGTGATTTTCCAGTAAATATTATCCTCGCGCCCGCCATACAGCCCGATCGCGGCCCACATATGATGATTATGCGGAGTGGTCATCTGGCCGGGACCCCAGACCAGATTGAGGATGGTGAGGGTGGGGGTGCGGTGCAGAATGGTCACGCCGGCCTGCGTTGGCTCCCCTAAAGCTGCCATCAGAGATGCCGGATCGGCGACCGCCTGGGCGACGACTTCACGGATGGCTTTGTGGCTGGTTTCGGCTGATGCTGCAACGCAGTCGGCAATGAAACGGTCGCGGTCGAACATAACGATATTTCCAGGAGCAGTTAGCGGGTCAAGCCTAACACCATTTGTGCGGCACCGGCAGCAATCCGGGTGATCGCGCCGATGTCGACTGCGCCGGGGTAGCGGTCCTGCGGCAAATGGAACAGCGTGTTGTCGCCAACCAGGGTCACGTAGCGACCGCCTGCACGATGGACATCCCGCGACTCGCCGGCGGGCATGCGGTCAGTGGTGACCTGATCCGCAGGCCGCCCGGCGCGCGCCAATGCATTTGTCATTGCGCCGGCCATGTCGGCATGCCCCGATACCACTGACAGTTTGCCGCCAGCAGCGCCGATATTGGCGCCGAAATGCACCCATCGGGCAGATTTTTCCCAGCCCGCGCGCCGCACCATGAAGGCATCGAGGCCGATATGGCCGAGTTCATGTCCAGAATTAGCCGTAAAAATTACATCGCAAGCCGGGGGAGCGGCGAGGATCGCACGCAGTGATTCAAGCCAGCATACCAGCCCGCCGCCCCGCTCGGCGGTCGATTGGAACCACGAACTGCGCGGCGTCATGACAACCACCGGCGGACGCGAGCGGTCACGGCCGGGGATGGTGACGACGGTGTTCTTCGCCTCCGCCGGGGTGCGTCGGCTTTGCACCACCACCCGAAAGGCCGCGCCGCGCTGGGCTGCAGCAAACAGGGTATCGTGTGTCTCGGACGCGACCTGCACCGTGGGCGGGCCGAACGGGGTGTTGAAGGCTTCGGCATTGAGGAGCGCGAGGCCTGGCGCGTCGCCGGTGGTGATGATGATGGCCGCATGGGCAACGCTGGTGCGGCGCGCGGCAACGAAATCAGGCGCGTACACAACCCGGGGAGAATAGGCGTGCAGCGATATCAGTCCTTCGCCGCTATTGGCGCTGGCGAGTGCTGAGACCCCTACGGGCGGCGTATCGGGTGCGTCGAACAGCATTTCGCCGGCGAATTTTTTGCCATCGACCTCGACAAACGCCGCAATCGGATCAATCCGGCTGAGGGTGAAGCTTTCGATTTCGACCTTGGCACCGAGCGCGCGGGCTTCGGCGGCCAGCCAGTCGGCACCACGTTGATCGCCTTCGGTTGCGGTTCGGTGAATGCCCTGGCTATCCCAAGCTGCAATCCAGGCAGCGGTCGGCGGATCATTGGCGGCAATCGTCATCAAGGCAGCTCCCGACATCAGCAGATGGCGGCGCGAAATGCCCATCAGCTTTCCAGTTCGCTATCCCAATAGAGATAATCGCGCCAGCTTTCATGGAGATAATTCGGTGGGAATGCGCGGCCATTATCCTGCAATTCCCAGGTCGTCGGCTGCTTGGGGGTGGTGCGCGGAAACATCCGGCATTCGCGTGGCAGGCGGCTGCCCTTCAGCAGATTGCAGGTGCCGCAGGCGGTCACGACGTTTTCCCAGGTCGTCCGCCCACCCCGGCAGCGCGGGATCACGTGATCGAAGGTCAGTTCCGGGGCGGGATGGCGTTCATGGCAATATTGGCAGGCAAACCCATCGCGCAGGAACACATTGAAGCGGGTGAAGGCGGGCTTGCGGGCGGTGGGGATGTAGTCCTTGAGCGCGATCACACTCGGCAGCCGCATGGTCATGCTGGGGGAATGCACCATCTGGTCGTATTCATTCAGCACACTGACCCGATCGAGGAACACTGCCTTTACCGTGTCCTGCCACGACCAGATCGACAGAGGAAAATAAGAGAGCGGCCGAAAATCGGCGTTCAAAACCAAAGCGGGGAAATTACGACCCGCTGACGCAAAGCTTCCTGTTAGTTGACCACCGTCCGGCAATGCTCGCCCTCCGCTAATCGGCGGCGCATAGCCTGGGGGACGACTGCGAAGCGACCGCCAGATCATGTGCGACGTCGAAGATCGGGAGGATCATTGCACCAGGCCGGGCGCGTCGCAAGCGGGCGAAGGCGGGTTTTACCGGTGTGAGGCTGGTTTCATACGACTGTCATTCCATCGCCCGTTTGATCCGCGCCCAATCCTCGATGGCCGCTTCCTGGCCAGGCACGATCTGGATTGCGAATTCGGTGTAGCCGGCGGCGCTCAACGCCTCGAGCCGGGTTTTCAACTCCGACTCGGTGCCGGTGAAACTCGCGTGGCGGATCAGGTCGGCAGTGATGAACTTGCGTTCTTCTGGCTTCACGAACATCAGATGCCCGCGGTGATTTTCCAGATACGGCGCGTCCTTTGGCTCGAAGCTGCGGGCCAGTTCGACATAGCCGGCGATCGCACCGGCGAGCGCGGATGATGGCGGGGTGGAATTCGGCAGGCCCATCAGCGCTTCGTCGGCCAGACGGTGAAGCATTACCGCCGCCCGCGGCCCGGCCTGGGCAATGGCGCGGTCGCTGTCATAGGCCTCGCCATCCTGCAGGACGCAACCGAGTGCGAAGGCCACCGCGGATAGGTCCGACGCCGCCCGTCCGGCTTTTTCCCAGCGTGCCCGCATATCGGCCAACCAATGCGCGCCGCCGGTTGGGTCTGTGACAAACGCCATCCAACCGGCGCCGAGCTTGGCGGTGAGGTCCATGCCGCGTGGGCCATAGGCGGAAATGAACAGCGGAACTTCGTCCTGGGTGTTGATCAGCCCGAGTTCAGGATTGAGGAAGCGGATTTTGCGCTTCTTGCCCTCGATTGTGGTTTCCACTGTCTCGTTATGCAGCAAGCCCTGCACGACGCGGATATATTCCTCCATCTCGGACATCTTGATGGCCCCGAGGCCCATTGCGCGGCGCCCGGTGAAGCCGGTTCCGACGCCGAAATCGATCCGGCCGGGGGCGAGCTTGTTCAGCGATGCAAACGCGTTGGCGGTGACGGCGGCAATCCGGTTCGACGGGATCAGCACTCCGGTGCCGAGCCGGATGCGGCTGGTTTTCATCGCCGCCGCACCCATCGCGACAAAACAATCGGCGCTCAACATCTGGGTGTCGTAGAACCAGGCGCTCGCGAAGCCGAGTTCCTCGGCGCGGGCGACGATTTTCCAGGAGTCCGCGTCGGTCGGAACCGCTATTCCCCACTGCATCAGTTTGGCTCCGACAAGCCCAGGCTCCGGGCGGTGGCGACAATGCTGCGCCAGGTATCGAGTTGCAGCGGAACCCCGTTTTTCATCCGGTCGGCGCGGGT
Source organism: Asaia bogorensis (assembly GCA_943333505.2). GTDB lineage: Bacteria > Pseudomonadota > Alphaproteobacteria > Acetobacterales > Acetobacteraceae > CAITOL01. The sequence continues at coordinate 70,505 of CALQTN020000002.1, forward strand.
GCGGGCTTCGGGTTCGCCAGGGACCAGCACTTCAACGACGCCTTCGGCTATGCGAGACGCCTTGACGTAATCGGCATAGGCGCGCGCCTCGGCGACAAAGTTCTGGCTGCCGAAATGATCCGGGTCGAGATAAATCGACAGCATGCCGTTGGTGACCTTGCGGCGCCCCTCGGTTGGGACTGGGCCGGACGTCGCCCCACCGGTCAGCACGCCGGCGAGGATTTCGCACATGAAGGCCAGACCCGATCCCTTGTGGTCGCCAAAGGCGCGGATTGCCCCTGGTCCGTTGCCGGCGGCGCGCGGGCCGCCGGGGGTGAGCGGGCCATATAAGGTGGCCGGATCGGTCGAAAGTTTGCCATCAGGCGAAATCAGTGCGCCTTCGGGCAGCGGCTTGCCACCATTGGATGCCACCAGCACCTTGCCCTCAGCCACCACCGAGGTCGCAAAATCCAGCAGCAGCGGCGGCTTGCCCGGTTCCATCGGAATGCAAATACAGATCGGATTGGTTGAAAACCGCCGATCCACTCCGCCGAATGGCGCCACCAGTTCGCCACCTGCCACATTGACGAAATGGAGCGAAATCAGGCCCGACTTTGCCGCCCGTTCACCCCAGTCGCCAATCCGCCCGATATGGCCGGCATTGCGCAACGCAATCACCGCCATGCCTTCGGACCGTGCCTTGGCAACCCCGAAATCGACGGCGAGCGGACCGATGGTCTGGCCAAACCCGAGATTGCCGTCGAGCACGGCGTGGGTCGGGCCTTCACTGATCACCGAAATCACCTGCCCAGCCAGCACGTCGCCATCGGCGAGGTTCTGGGCGTAGCGCGGCACCCGGATCACCCCGTGGCTGTCATGCCCGGTGAGGTTGGCCGAGACCAGATGATGGGAGATGCGTTCGCCTTCATCGCGGCTGGTGCCGGCCTTGGTAAAAATGTCGCCGACGAAGCGGCGTAGGGTTTCGACCGGGATGATGTGGGTGGGGAGGTCGGCCATGGGGCACCGTAGGGTTTGAAGTTAGAGCGTGATGACCGTAGGTGAGATCACAGTAAAGTCTGGATCACGCGACCAAACAAAGAAGCAAAAAAACTTCAACACTCTGGTGCCTTTGGCTTGGGACCCCGGAGGGACCCGAGCCAAAGGCACCAGAGTCATCAAAAAGTTTTTTTGTTTTTTTTGTTCGCAGAAAGAACTGCTTCCTTAGACAACCTTCCCGCTAGCATCTTCAATAAGATGCATATTATTCATGTCAGCCGCCAGGCCCAAAGTCTGCCGCGGTGCTGCGGTCGTATTGGGATCGACGCGGGCAATCACCGCCGCGCCATCGATGAAGAAATGCACCAGGGTTTCCATGCCCATCGGCTCCACGACATCAACCAGCGCGTCCATCCGGATCACCCCAGGTTTTTCGACGTCGTGCACTTCCGTCAGGTGTTCCGGTCGGAGCCCGAGGGTCATCGCCTTGCCAGTGAACGGGGCATAGCGATCAACCCGCGCCGGCGGCACCGCGAGGCGGGTGCCATTGGCAAGGATCACTGCAAGTCCGCCGTCATTGACCACCCGCACCGGCAGGAAGTTCATTGCCGGGGAGCCGATGAAGCCGGCAACGAAGCGGGTTGCCGGATGATGATACAATTCCTGCGGCGGTCCGACCTGTTCGATAATGCCGTGGTTCATCACGACCACTCGATCGGCGAGCGTCATGGCCTCGATCTGGTCATGGGTCACGTAGACTGTGGTGGTCGGGACGAGCTGGTGGACCTTCTTGATCTCGGTGCGCATCTGCACGCGCAGTTTCGCGTCGAGGTTCGAGAGCGGTTCGTCGAACAGGAACACTTTCGGGTTGCGCACGATGGCGCGGCCCATGGCGACGCGCTGGCGCTGGCCGCCGGACAGGGCTTTGGGCTTGCGTTCGAGCAGCATGGCGATGTCGAGCATCTTCGCGGCCTCATCCACCCGGCGCTTGATCTCGTCCTTGGGGAATTTGCGCAGCTTGAGGCCAAACGCCATGTTGTCGAACACCGACATGTGCGGATAGAGCGCATAGTTCTGGAACACCATCGCGATGTCACGGTCGCGCGGGGGGACGTCGTTCACGACGTTGCCGCCAATCCAGACTTCGCCGCTGCTGATTTCTTCGAGCCCTGCGATCATGCGCAACGTGGTGGACTTGCCACAGCCGGACGGGCCAACCAGCACGACGAATTCATTATCCGCTATTTCGAGGTCGATCCCCTTTACCGCCTGCACGCCGCCTTCGTACTCTTTCACAACTTTGCGGATCGAAACCTGCGACATGCCGTCTATCCCTTTGTTGAGCCGGCTGTTAGCCCGGCCACGTAGTAGTCCATGAGGAACGTATAGATGATGATTGGCGGAGCGGCGGCCATGACGCAAGCGGCCATGATCATGCCCCAGGCAAAAACGTCGCCGCGAATAAGCTCGCGCACGATGCCCACCGTCAATGTTGCCTGATCAGCACTGTAGAGATAGGCGAGTGGATACAAAAACGCCCCCCAGGCGACGGTGAAGGCGAAGATGGTGGCAGCGATGATGCCTGGCAGCGCCACCGGGATGAAGATCAGCAACAGGATCTGCGGATAGCTGGCGCCATCGATCAGGGCTGCTTCGTCGAGTTCCCGAGGGATCGAACTGAAATAGCCGATCATGATCCAGGTGCAGAATGGCACCGCGAGCGTCGGGAAGAGCAGCACCAGCACCCAGGTATTGTTGATCAGCCCAAGGCTGCCGACAATCTGGAACAGCGGAATGAACAGCAGCGATGGTGGTACCAGATAGGTCAGGAACACCCCGGTCGAGATCACATTGCTGCCCTTGAAGCCCATGCGCGACAGGCTGAAGGCGGCCAGGATGGAGATGAACATGCTGATCAGCACCACCATCGCGGTCACCCAGATCGAATTCCAGAAGTAGCGCTGAAACTGCTCATTGGTGGCGAGCGTGATGAAATTTTCCATCGTCGGATTTTGGACAATCCACGGATTGCCCTGCTGGGCGGAAATTTCCACTGACGACTTCAGGCTGGTCATGATCATGTAGAAAGGCGGCGTCAGGAAGATCACCACGAAGATGCTCAACGCAGTGTAGCTGGCGCGCATCGACCAGCGATGCTGGTTGGCCAGACTGCCAACCTTTGGCTTAGGTGCCGACGCGCCGACGGTGGCGGTGGTGCTGCTCATGCCGCGACTTCCTTGTTACGCTTCAGCACATCGCGCAGCACGAAGAAGGCCAGCGTTGCCAGGATTGGGAACATGAACAGGCTGACTGCTGCGCCGCGTGGAATGTTGCCGGACTGGATGCCGACAGTGAAGGCGTAGGTTGCAAACAAATGGGTGCTGTCCTGAGGGCCGCCATTGGTCAGAATGCGCACGATGTCGAAGTCGGCAAAAGTGACAATCAGACTGTAGAGCACGGTGATCAGGATGATGTTGCGCATCATCGGCAGCGTAATGAAGATCAAACGCTGCCAGGCGCCGGCGCCATCGATGGCGGCTGCCTCGTAGAGCTGCTCCGGCACCGATTTCAGCGCCGCCAGATACATGATCATGAAGAACGGCGCACCGAACCATGTATTGACCGCGATGACCGAAAGCCGCGCGTTCCAGGTGGTGCCGAGGAAGGGAATGGGGTCGAAGCCCATCCATTCCAGGGTCCAGTTGAAGGCGGAATACGAGGGATCGAACAGCCACCACCAGGTTAGTGTGGAAAGCGATAGCGGGATGACCCAGGGCACCAGCAGAAGGCCGCGCCAGATGCGCTGGTTCTTGCCGCGGATGTTGTGCATCAGATGGGCGAGGATGAAGCCAAGCGTTGCCTTGGCGATCACCGCAGTGACGGCGAACAGGCAGGACTGGAACACCACCAAATGAAATGATTGCTGGCCGAGGAGGAAGGTAAAATTGTTCAGACCGACAAAATTATTCATTTTGCGATCGAGCATGCTGAGGAAGACCGCATAGAGCGTCGGGTAGATCTTCAGGCAGACGATCAACGCGATCAACGGCAGGCACAGCATGAGGGCTGCTGTCGAACGACGCCGTGCGAGCATTTTCAGGCTGCCGGTGTTGCGCGGCGCAGGCGAAATGGACGGCTGTGCGCCGTCCACCATGATACTGCCATCTGCCAATTGACGTCTCCTGCACGGCAAGGGGGGGGATAACCGACCCGCATGGCCGGTCAGTCTTGATGCAATCAGCAAACTTCTTTGGCGCGGCAAGATGCCGCGCCAAAGAATCTATTCGCTAAAGGTCAGAGAAAGCCTTCGAGTTCGCGCTGGCCCCAGGTCAACACCTGTTCGACGGTTTCACCGGCTTTCAGCTTCGCCATCATCGTCGGCGTGGTGCCACGGTTATAAATCTGCACCGCAATTTCCGCCGGCGCCGGCATGTGGGCAAGATGGCTGACCCCATTATGCTGCTTGCGCACCGGGTAGTGGAAGACCGAGCCTTCCGGCGGGCCGATTTTGTCCCACACATTCGATTCGGACATTTTCTCGTACGGCGGCAGATCATAGCCAAGTACGGCGGCGCTGCGGGCATCGACATTGTCGGCCTGCATCAGGAACTCGGCCAGTTCCTTGGCGGCAGTCTTGTTTTTGGCGAATTTCCAGACCGCCCAGAAATTCATGCTGTGCGGCATGAAGCGCCCCTTCGGGCCAGCCGGCGCCGGGAAATGCCAGGTATCGGCGGCAACGGCAGGGGCGTCACGCAAGGCCACCGCCCAGGCCGATGGCGGGTTCCAGATGAAGCCCGCCTTGCCGGAGATCAGCGCGCGGTTATTGGACGAGTCGTCCCAGCTCTGCGCGTCTGCCGGCAGGAATTTCACCAGCTTCTGACAATATTCCATTGCCTCACGCATCGCCGCCGACCTGATCTGGATCTTGCCGTTCACATCAACCATCTCGGCGCCGAACGCGGCGAGGATGGAACCGGCGGTGTCAACGTTGTCGGCGCTGGTGCCAAGGCCGATGCCGAACGGGGTGGCAGTCTTGCTCATCGCTTCGGCCATCTTCAGCATCGCGTCCATCGTCCAGGCCTTGCCTTCGGGCGTTTCAGTGGTGCTGCCGGGCGGATACATTTTCAGCGGATCGAAGCCAGCGGCGCGCATCGCCGAAATCCGGCCGACCGGGCCCTTGTTCTGGGTGCCCCAGCTTGAGGGGATGGCAACCCATTTGCCCTTCTTTTTGCCGAGGTAGTTCGACACTGCGTTGGCTGCGCCATATTTGGCGACCAGACGGCCAACGACATCATCGACTTCTTCGAGCTTGTCGGCGTGGTCGGGCACGCTCCAGTTCGCGATGGTGATCATGTCGTGGCCACTGCGGGCCTGGGCTTCGGCGTTGATCGTCAGCAGGGTCTGATTGCCCTGCGAGGTAATGAAATCGGCCTTGACCTCGACCTTATTCTTATCAGCGAAAACCGCGATCTGCTTTTTCAGTTCGGCGTTGCCGGCCGGGACCCAGTGATCCCAGAAAAACGCTGACACCACCCCGGCAGCGCCGGCGGTTCGGATATGTACCCAGGGCAACACCGAGGCAGCGGCACCAAATTTGAGGATTTTACGACGGGTCGCGGCGGACTTGGTCATAAGCGAAAACTCCTTGGCGCGGTGGGTTGGGCCCCAACGCATTGATAACTTGGACGCAGCGGCCTTTGCGGCCTTATTGCCTGGAGACATTAAACGGATCGCACCGGAAAACGCAATGCAGTCATGAACGATTTATAGCCGCCAGCACCTGGTTAATGAATGTTTCCGCACTGCCGAGATAGGCCGCCGGATCGGTCAGGCGCGCAATGGCATCGGCATCGAGACGCGTGGCGACCTCGGGTTCCAGCGCGAGTGCGGCCGCGAGGGTGATACGTTCGGCAAGCGCGCGGTCGCAGGCATGCTTGACCACGTGATGGGCGTCTTCCCGGCCCAGCACCGGGGCGAGACCCATCATTACCGCTTCGGCGACAATCAATCCACCGGTGACATCCAGGTTCTGTCGCATCCGCGCGGTGTCGACCACCATGCCTTCCGCGATTGCGCGCGCATGCAGGATCGCGCCATGGGTCAGCACGAAGGCTTGCGGCAGAGCCAGCATTTCCGCCTGCCACGGCCCGGTGGCGCGTTCATGATCTTGCACCATGGCGCCTTGCATCACCGGCACCAGCGCCTGGACCTGGCGGGCGGCGGCGAGGATGTATTCCGAGGCGATCGGGTTACGCTTTTGCGGCATCGTCGAAGACTGGCCGCGCCCGGCAACATAGGGTTCCGACATCTCGGCGATTTCTGTTTGCGCCAGCAGGATCACGTCGGTGGCGATCTTGGCGAGGCTGCCGCAGATCAGGCCCAACACGCCCACCGCTTCGGCCATGCCATCGCGTGAGACGTGCCAGGGCGCGAGCGGCACAGCGAGGTTGAGTTCATTGGCAAGACCCGCGATCACCGCCGGACCTTCGGCGCCGAGGGATGCCAGGGTGCCGGCAGCGCCGCCGAACTGCAGGCGTTCGATGCGTGGTCGCAATTGTTCGATACGTTGCAGGTGATCCAGCAATGGCATTAGCCAGATCGCGCATTTCAAGCCGAACGTCACCGGCAGGGCGTGCTGCAAATGGGTGCGCCCGGCCATCACGGTGGCGCGATGGGTGTCGGCCTGGACCGCCAGGGCCGTAATGATTGCGCGCAGATCTGCCGAGATCAGATCGTAGCCGGTGCGAATTTGCAGCACCGTGGCGCTGTCCATGATGTCCTGGGTGGTGGCCCCCCAATGGGTCCAGGCACCGGCATCGCCGGCCGCGCGTGACAGGCCCCTGACCACACCAACCACCGGGTAGCCGACATTGCGCACGCTCGCGGCAAGTTCGGCGGCATCGAGGTTTTCCACCCGCGCGGCCGCGGTGATCGCGGCGCCGGCCTCGGCCGGGATCATCCCCATGCGGGACTGCACCCGGGCGAGGGCTGCTTCGACATCCAGCATCGCCTGGAACCAGGCACTGTCATCGAAGACCGCGCGCATGGCGTCCGAGCCGTAAAGCGTGCCCATCGCAAAACTATCGCCAACGAATACTGCCATTTTGGGGGTCTGCTCTCTTGTTTAGATGTCGATAAACACGGTTTCGCCTGCGCCTTGCAAAACCATGTCGAAACGCCATTCCTTGCCGTCCGCAGCTGTCGCGATCAACGTCGCGCGCCGGGCCGGATCATCGACCAAATTCAGGAGCGGATCGGCATCGTTGCGCGGATCGCCGGCGAAATAGGCGCGTGTGCAGAGCCGGGTCAGGATGCCGCGCGCGAAAATTGTGATGGCGAAATGCGGCGCCTGCTGGGTGTTGCCGCGCCCCGGCAGCGGGCCGGGCCGGATGGTGGTGAAGCGATACACGCCTTGCGCATCGGTGCGGGCGCGGCCCCAGCCGGGGAAGGTGTTATCGGCTTGGGGGCTTGCCTGCCACAATTCGATCGCGGCATCGGCGACCGGGTCGCCATTGCCGTCACGAAGCGAGCCGGTCAACATCACCTGTTCGCCCTGGGCACCGAAGCGGGTGAGGTCGGCCTGTTCGGCATGTTCCAGCAGATGCCAGTAGGGGCCGATGGTCTGAAAGGCGGTGGCGGCGGTCATCGTTCAGCCCTCCATCGGCGTGGCAAGCCGGCCACGCAGCACCACGTCGAACCGGTAGCCGAGCGCGTAATCCTGACGGGTGACGTCGAGGTCGAAGGTCGAGACCAGCCGGTCACGTGCGGCAGGATCGGGCACGGTGTGGAAGATCGGGTCGAGCGCCAGCAGCGGGTCGCCGGGGAAATACATCTGGGTGATCAGCCGCGTCGCAAAGCCAGCGCCGAACAGCGAATAGTGAATATGGTTGGGCCGCCAGGCATTGGCGTGGTTGCCCCAGGGATAGGCGCCGGGTTTGATGGTGAGGTATTGATACCAGCCATCCGAATCGGTGAAAACGCGGCCTTCGCCGGAGAAGTTGGGATCGAGCGGGGCATCATGGCTGTCGCCGGGGTGGTTGTAGCGCCCGGCGGCGTTGGCTTGCCACACCTCAATCATCGTGTTGGGCACTGCGCGGCCGTCTTCGTCGGTGACCTGTCCGCGCACGATGATGCGTTCGCCCATCACGCCCGATGCGGTCAGGTCAGCGATTGGCGGGAAATGTTTGGGGTGGAATTGCGGGCCTGTAGTTTCGGTAACGGTATGGGCCCAGTCGAGCAATGGCTGCTTCGGATGGCGGGCGCCGGTCGACCGATATTGCGGTGAATTATTATCCGGCTGGCTGCCGGGGGCGGCTGGCCGGAAGGGGATCGGATCGTTCATGCGTCGCTCCTCAGGCTGTCCAGTGTGCAGCGTGGCCGATCCGCGCCAGGCCGTGGGCTGCCGCATCTTCGTCAAGCACGCGTGCACGCGCACCACATGCGGCAATTGTCGCGGCGTAAAGGGCGCAAAGCGGTGCGGCGCCGATCAAATGAACGTTCATGCCGGGCAGCAAGGCCGCGCGCACTTCATGGCCGATCAGCAGGCCGGATAAATAGGATGCGGTCTGGTTTGAGCCGAGCTCGCCGAACAAAGCGAGGCTGCGCACCCCGAATAATTGATGCAGCAAATGCCCGCCATCGGCCGATCTTGCGACGCCGCGCGCGAAGGCGGCGGCATCATGCGGGGCGTCATCCATCATCCGGCCCAGTATGGTGCCGCCGCGCAAAGCTGCGAAGGCTTCGCCGCTGAAATAGGTGCGGAACGATACGATCCGGCCGCCCTCGGTCTGTGCCCATTTGGAGTGGCTGCCGGGCAGGCAGATCAATCCGCTGCTGCCGATTTGGTCGATTGCCCCAATGATCTGGGTTTCCTCGCCGCGCATCACCTCGGGCGTGCCCGCCTCGTCACGATCAGACAGGCCGGGGACCAGCAAAATTTCGGCGCCAGCGAAGGGAATTTTGGTCAATGCCGCGCCGATTGCGGCGGCGTTGGTGGGGCAGGGCAGATAGGGCGCTTCGAGCCAGCCCTGGCGGCTGCCGACCATGCCGGACAGTAGGACCCGGGTTTCGCCATCGGCCAGCCAGTCGCCGATGATTGTTCGCAACACATTGGGAAAATCGCCAGGGGCGACCTGCAATACGCCGGATGGCGCCGAGGCGCGGGCGATAATCTGCCCGGCCTCGGTCATCCGATAGGCGCGTAGGGACGTGGTGCCCCAATCGACGCCAATCATAAAAGCTACGCCGGGGTATACACCCAGACCTGCGGCCCGCCTTCAACCTTCTGCCAGGCGAGCTTCACAGCCTGCCCACAGGAAAGCTTGGTCGGATCGCAATCGACGATGTTGGTCAGCACCGTCACGCCTTCGGCCAGCGTTACGTAAGCGATGGTAAACGGTTCTGGCGCGCGCGGCATGTGGCTCCAGCTATAGATCGTGCCGGTGCCCTTGCTCGGGACCAGTTCGATCTCATCGCTGAAGCAATGCGGGCACAGCGACCGCGGATACCAGTGCGACTTCCCGCAGGATTTGCACTTGGGAACCATCAGGGTGCCGGCTTCGGCGGCGGCCCAGAAGGCCGCGTTTTCCGCGCTGGGGACGGATGGGAACATTTTGCGTGCCATGGTGATTACTCGCGCTCCATGATGAGTGTGGCTGAGCCGTGGCGGGTGCCGAGCATGCCGCCTGTGCCGTGGGCAAGGGCGATGTCGCAGTTCGGAACCTGGACTTTCGGATGGGCTTCGCCGCGCAGCTGGCGCACCGCTTCGATCACCTTGGTGATGCCGCCGCGATTGGCCGGATGGTTGTTGCAGAGGCCGCCGCCATCGGTGTTGAACGGCAGCTTGCCGACGCCCGAAATCAGATTGCCGTCGGAGACGAACTTGCCGCCCTGACCGCGGGCGCAGAACCCGAGATCTTCCAACTGCATCAGCACGGTGATCGTGAAGCTGTCATAGATCGAGGCGTATTTGATGTCGGTCGGTTTGACGCCCGATTCGGCCCATGCCGCTGCGCCCGAGCGCACCGCGCCGGAATAGGTCAGATCGACCATGCCGCCGAGCTGGCCTTTGGGCGACTCGCCCGCGCCGATCAACTTCACCAGCGGCCGTTTCAGGCTTTTGGCGATTTCTGGCGAGGTCACGATCAACGCGCCGCCGCCATCGGAAATCACGCAGCAATCGAGGCGATGCAGCGGGGTTGCCACCATCGGCGAGTTCACCACGTCTTCGACCGTCACCACGTCACGCAGCATGGCGTGTTCGTTGTGCTGGGCGTGATGCGATGCGGCGACCTTGATCCAGGCGAGTTGTTCGCTGGTGGTGCCGTATTCGTACATGTGGCGGGCGGCGACCATGGCGTAGCCGTTGCCGGTCACGGCCGCGTATTGCTGCTCGAACTGGGTGTCGGGGACCAGCGGGTTGCCGGCGCGCGGCGCGGTGCCGGTGGCCTGGCCTTCGCTGCGCGGACGACCGGCGAGGGTGATGAGCACAACGCTGGCGCGGCCCAGTGCGATCGCCTGGGCGGCATGGGCGACATGCAGGAGGTAGGACGACCCACCGACATCGGTCGAGTCCATGAAGCGGATCTTGGTCAGGTTCATGTAGTCGATCATGTTGATCGGACCCATGCCTGGCGCGTCGCCGGCGCAGATGTAGCCGTCGATGTCGTCCTTGGTCAGACCGGCATCGAGCAGCGCGCCTTTGGCGCATTCGGCGTGCAATTGCGCGACGGATTTATCCGGCGCCTTGCGCGTCGGGTGCTCGTAGGCCCCGACAATATAGGCTTTCCCTTTGATGCTCATGGCGTTTCCCTCTCCTCGGCCGTGACGACCGGAATTTGACTGGTAAAGTTTCTGTCACAAGCGCCGGCTTGGCAAGCGCCCCACAACCTTGGATGCTGCATGCCAGTTGCGACATGCATTACCAAGGAGTCCCGCATGGCTGATTTATTTGTCTGCCTCACTTTTGACCACGACAATGTGTCGGGGCAGATCTCGCGCGGCAACACCACGCCCACCGCTATCAGCCGGGGCGATTTCGGCATCCCGGCCACCCAGCGCATCCTGCGGCTGCTGAATGCCGAGCGCATTCCGGCGACATTCTTCATCCCCGGCCACACCATCGAAAGCTATCCGTCCTGCGTTGCGGCCGTCCACGCCGCCGGCCACGAGATCGGTCACCATGGCTGGACCCATCGCGTGCCCTCGACCCTGGGCGCCGAGGGCGAGGAACAGGAATTGCTGCGCGGCATCGAAAGCATCGTCAAACTGACCGGACGAGCGCCGCGCGGCTATCGGTCGCCGTCATGGGACCTCAGCCCGCACAGCATCGATCTGCTGATCAAGCACGGGTTTGTGTACGACAGCTCGATGATGGGGCATGACTACATCCCCTATCAGGCGCGCCAGGGCGATGAGATCAGCCTGTTGGAGCCGATGAAGTTCGGGCCCGATTCGCCCTTGATCGAAATGCCGATTTCCTGGGCGTTGGATGATTTCCCGCATTTCGAATACACACGGTCGGATGCCGGCATCCTGCCTGGTGGGTCCAATGCGCGGTTGGTGATCGAGAACTTCATCAACGAATTCAAGTATATGAAGAAATACTACGACTGGGGTGTGCTGACCTACACCTTCCACCCGCATGTTATCGGACGGGGCCATCGGATGTTCATGTTCGAGCATATGATTGAGGTGCTGCGCGCCGAAGGGGCACAGTTCGTGACCATGGAAACCGCGGTGGACGCTTATCGTGCGAAGTTCCCCAATGGGGTTTCGTTGCGCGGAGGCTAGGGGACGAAAGGTCTTCTGCGTTTGAAAACAAAGAAGAAAAAACCCTCACTATTTTGTTGCCGTTGGCGTGGGACCACGGTCCGTGGGTTCGCCAACGGCAACACATCATCAAAAAGTTTTTTTGGTTCTTTTTGTTCACAAAAAGAACTGCTTAACTTCCCTTGCGATTTTGCCCTATCCTGTTGGCAATACATAAAAGGGAGCCAAGCCATGATCCGTCGCCGCCACCTTCTGGCCGCCAGTGCCGGTCTGCTCGCCGCGCCTGCCATCGTTGAACGCGCCAATGCGCAGAGCAAGTTCGACTGGAAGCAGGCCAAGGGCACCAAGCTCGAAATCAATTTCGGCAAGCACCCATCCGCCGACGTCATGCAGGGGCGGCAAAAGGAATTCGAGGAACTGACCGGCATCAAGGTCGGGTCGGAGCAGATCCCCGAACAGCAGCAGCGTCCGAAAGTAGCGATGGAGCTGAGCACCGGGCGGCCGAGCTTCGATGCGGTGACGATTTCGCTGCACGTGCAGAAGAAGCTGGTCGAGAAGGGCAAGTGGATGGTCGATCTGCGGCCGTTCATCAAGGACCCGAGCAAAACCAACCCGGATTTCGACTTCGCTGATTTTTCGCCGGCGGCGTTGGCCTATGGCACGGCGGCCGACGGCACCTTGCATACGCTGACCCATCTGCCCGATTTCTGGATGGTTTATTACAACAAGGCGCTTTTCGCGCAGAAGGGACTGACTTTCCCGAAAACCATGGACGAAATGCTGGTGACCGCGCGGGCGCTGACCGACAAGTCCAAAGGCACCTACGGGTTCGTCGCGCGCGGGCAGAAGAATGCCAATCTGCCGGTGTTCACCCAGATTTTGCTTGGGATGGGCAAGGAAACCTTGTCGGCGGATGGCAAGACTTTGCTGATGGACACGCCGGAAGCGATCTGGGCGGCGGAGCTTTATGCCAAGCTGATGCGCGAAACCGCACCGCCCGGCAGCATCGGGTTTAATTGGAATGAGTGCCAGACCAGCTTCAGCCAGGGCAATATCGGCATGTGGCTCGACGGGATCGGGTTCTCGGCGCCGCTGGTCGATCCGACCAAATCCAAAGTCAGCAAGGATGTCGGCTTCGCGCCGATGCCGGCCGGGCCGAAGGCGCAGCATTCAGCGATGTTCTGTTCGGGGTTCAGCATTCCTGCCGCCAGCAAGAACCAGTTGGGCGCCTGGCTTTATCTGCAATGGGCAACCAACAAGTCGCTGTCGGGGGAAATCCTCAGCAAGGGCGCCGGCATGCCGGGGCGGTCGAGCCCGTTCAGCGACGACGCGATCCGCAAGGCCAGTGCGTTCCCCGGTGAGTGGTTCGATTGCGCGCTGGCCTGCCAAAAGATCGTGCGGGCGGGGCTGCCAGAGATTATCGCGGTGACCGAATTCCGCGATGTGTTCGGGGTGGCGCTGACCAATATGATCTCGGGCGCGGATGCGTCGGCGGAGCTGAAGAAGGCGATGGCCGCGTTCAAGCCGGTGTTGGACAAGGAAAACGCGTAGTTTGCGGGCGGGGTGGGGGGCGCGCGGCGCCCTCCACCCGGTTGGTTGAGGGGAGGGGTTTTGCTTGGGTGATGCGGGCGTGGGTTAGGCTAGAAGCCGGGAAATTTCGGTGACGAAGCTGGTGGCTTCTTTGATCGCCCATTGCGCTTTCTCGCTGGGCACTGGTGCCGCCAGGTAGTCTGCGGTCAGCCGCAATTCATGAACACGGTTGAATGAACGGCCGAACTCGGCAGGGAGGTGCCCGGCTTTGACCAGATGTTGGCCAAAGCTGCCGATCAGGCCGGTGTGGGTTTTGGAGTGGCTTTGGTCTGTTCCTACGCCGGCCCATGATAGGGCAGCGATAGCGGCATCGAACATCGCGTAGTAGGCGCGGTTGGTGGCGCCGTCGGTGTCTTCGGCCTGCAACAGGATTTTGGCCGAGACGAGGGCTTAATGGGCCTTTTCTATGCCAATCGGTGTCATCCAAACCTGATCAAGTCGCGGGCGATGCTTTTGATGAGGCTCGGCTTCCTTTCATATTTTCAGGTCCTCTATCTTCGGTGCGGTGATTGAGGACGGCGATATGTCAGAAGGGGGATTGTGGCGAAAATTCAAAGCCTGGGGCGTTTGATCAGCGAAATGCAGGCGGTGGCGCGGAGGGAGGTGGCGGACCTTGCTGATGCGGCGGCGGTGCGTGCATCCTCGGCCGAGGCAGTGTTTCGGCTTCGACTTTGAGGGGCGACGAGATGGTGCGTGCGGCCCTGGACTGCGACGGCTTCGCTTCGAAGCGACAAAAAGTTAGTTTAACTTGACATTTCTGATCGAGTTAGTTAATTTCACGACATGAAGCAATTTTCCCTCGTCCTCATTGATCTGCGCGCCGCGATTGCGGTTGTGGCGGCGCGTGAGCGGGGGCTTTCGGCGTTGTTGTTGATTGTCTGGGGGCGGGTTTCCCGGGTGGCGGCGCGGATTGAGCGGTTGATGGCGCTGTGGCGGGCTGGGATTTTGCCGGTGGCGCGGGCGCCTCGGGTTGGGCGGATTGCGGTGGTCAGGGTGCGGGTTCGGACCCGGATTCCGTCTGGGCGCGGGTGGTTGGCAATTCGGGCTTGGGAGGTTCGGGCGTTCGGGTCTCAGCTTGCGCATTTGATGGCGACTGATGCGGAGTTTGCGCGGTTTCTGGCCGAGGTTCCTGCTGCGGCGCGGATGCTGCGGCCGATTTGCCGGATGGTGGCGGTGGATGCGTTGCCGGCGGTGTTGCGTAAGGTTCGGGCGCCGGTGGTTGCTGGCGGCGTGGTGGTGAGTCCGGTGGGGGTGGTGCCGGAGGTGGTTTCGCAATTTTTGGGTGGTTAGGCGGTGGGGTGTTTCTGCGGATTAATTGTTGCTATATCGTAATTAAAATGAATAGTTTTGTGTCGTGGTGGAGATGGATTGCTTGGCAAGGGCTCGCAACGACGAGGTGGGCGGCAGCGGGCGGGGCGGGGGCGGGGGTACGGTGCCTGCCACCCCGCCAAGTCGGGACGTTTTTTTGCTTCTTTTTGTTTACAAAAAGAAGACGCTTGCCTTCCTTATCTACCCCTCAAAAGGATCGCGCATCGCGATGGTATCATCGCGATCCGGCGAGGTGGACAGCACGGTGACCGGGGCTTCGACCAGTTCCTCGATCCGCCGCACATATTTCACTGCGGCGGCGGGGAGCGCGCCCCAGGAACGGGCGCCGTAGGTGGGTTGGGTCCAGCCTTCCATCACCTCGTAGATCGGTTCGGCGGCGGCTTGGGCGCGTTGGCCGGCGGGGAGGCGGGGGGTGGTTTCGCCGTTGATGCGGTAGCCGGTGCAGATTTTCACCTCGGACAGCCCGTCGAGGATGTCGAGTTTGGTGAGCACCAGGCCGTTGATGCCGCCGACTTTGACGGATTGGCGGACCAGGGCGGCGTCAAACCAGCCGCAGCGGCGGGGGCGGCCGGTGACGGTGCCGAATTCCTGGCCGCGGGTGCCGAGGCCTTTGCCGACGTCATCGAACAACTCGCTGGGGAAGGGGCCGGAGCCGACGCGGGTTGAGTAGGCTTTGGCGATGCCGAGCACGAAGCCGAGGGCGCTGGGCGGGAAGCCGGAGCCGGAGGCGGCGGTGGCGGCGACGGTGTTGGACGATGTGACGAAGGGGTAGGTGCCGTGATCGACATCGAGCATGACGGCTTGGGCGCCCTCGAACAGGATGCGTTTGCCGGCGCGACGGAGATTGTCCAGCCGTTCCCAGACCGGTTCGGCGTAAGGCAGGATTTGTGGGGCGAGGGCGAGGAGTTTGTCGAGCAAGGCTTGCTTTTCGAAAGTCGGTGCGCCGAGGCCAGCCAGAAGCGTGTTGTGGTGGCGCAGCAGCTCATCGAGTTTGGCGGACAGAATTTCTGGCTCGGCGAGGTCACAGACGCGGATGGCGCGGCGGCCGACTTTGTCCTCGTAGGCCGGGCCGATACCGCGGCCGGTGGTGCCAATTTTGTCGTCGCCGCGGAATTCTTCGCGGGCTTTGTCGATGGCGGGGTGGACGGGGAGGATGAGGGTGGCGTTGTCGGCGATGCGCAGGGTTTCGGGGGAAACGCTGAGGCCCTGGGCACGGACTTTGGCGATCTCGGCCAGCAGGGCGTCGGGGTCGATGACCACGCCGTTACCGATGATGCCGAGCTTGCCGCGCACCAGGCCGCTGGGGAGGAGGGATAGTTTGTAGGTCTGGTTGCCGACGACGAGGGTGTGGCCGGCA
This sequence comes from Asaia bogorensis, assembly GCA_943333505.2. Taxonomy (GTDB): domain Bacteria; phylum Pseudomonadota; class Alphaproteobacteria; order Acetobacterales; family Acetobacteraceae; genus CAITOL01. Next base: position 86,526 of record CALQTN020000002.1, read on the forward strand.
TTATGGCCACCTTGAAAGCGCACCACGACATCGGCACGGCTGGCGAGCCAATCGACGATTTTGCCCTTGCCCTCGTCGCCCCACTGGGCGCCGATGACGGTTACGTTGGCCATGGTGTTCTACTCCGAAAGGGGCGCGGCGTGGCCGTCGCTTGAGAGGATGTGGGTGCAGCCGCGCGGGGAGGCGGATGCGTCGAGGGCGGCGATGGTGATGAAGCCTTGGGCACGGAGCGCGGCGGCCTGGGCGGGATCGGCACCGAAGGGCACGAAGACACGGTCGGGGGCGGAAACCGCAGGCACTGCTTGCAGGATGGCGTCGGGGTAAAGCGTGAGGCCGGTGGCGGGTTCGGTATCGCCACAGATATAGCGTCCGCCGCGGCCGAGTTCGGCCTGGCGGTCTGGGGTGTAGACCGTCATGCAGACGCCGGTGTGGTATTTGAGGCCGCGAAACTCGACCGGATCGACGGTGATGGTGACGCCTGCCATGGATCGGGCGCGGATGGCGGCAACGGTTGCAGCGATGCGATCGGCGAGCAGTCGGGTGGCAGGTGGCAGGTCGGCGGCGGCGAGTGCCGCGAGCGCCCCGTCGGCCGGACCGGCGGCGAGCAGCAGGTCGGACAAGGTTGCAGCGAGGGGGCCGGCGCGATCGCGGACGGCGGCGATGTCCTTGCGGTCAAGTGCGCGCGTTAAAGCCGCACGACGATCGGCGGGGAAATCGGTTTCGTCGAGCAGGCTGGGCACCAAAGTCGGCATGGTGAGGTCGATCGACAGGCGGGCGATGCCGAGGGAGCGCAAGGCTTCGGCACCGACCAGAACGATTTCGGCGTCGGCCTCGGGGCTGTCATGGCCGATCAGCTCGATGCCGGCTTGCGGGATCTGCCGGTCGGGGGCGATCTGCGACGCTTGCACGCGCAGGACCTGGCCGGCGTAGGACAGGCGCAGCGGGCGGGCGGCGACGGCGAGGCGGGTAGTGGCGATGCGGGCGATTTGCGGGGTCATGTCCGCGCGCAGCCCCATCATCCGGCGTGTGTCGGGGTCCATCAGGCGGAAGGTCTGGTCGCCCATCGCGGCACCCGAGCCAGACAGCAGGCTGTCCTCGAATTCGATCAAAGGCGGCTTGACCCGCTGGTAGCCGTGGGAGGCGAAGCTTGCCATGAGGCGCTCGACGGCGGCGGCCTCGGTGTCGGCTTCGGGGGGGAGCAGGTCGCGGAGGCCGGAGGGGAGCAGGGCGCGGTGATCGCTCATGACCGGTTAGCCCCCCGCTGATTACCACCGGGCCCGGCGGCAAAGCGCACGGCTTCCTCGGCGGCGCGCATCAGGGCGCGGGCCTTTTGGCGGGTTTCCTCGAATTCCGATGCCGGGTTGCTGTCAGCGACGATTCCGGCACCAGCCTGGACATGCATGACACCGTCTTTGACCACCGCAGTGCGCAGACCGATGCAGGTATCCATGCTGCCATTGGCGGCGAAATAGCCGATGCAACCGCCATAAACGCCGCGCCGATCAGGTTCGAGTTCCTCGATGATTTCCATCGCGCGCACTTTGGGGGCGCCGGACAAGGTGCCGGCGGGGAAGCCGGCGACTAGGGCGTCGAGCGCATCACGCCCTTCGTTCAACTGGCCCTGGACGTCGGACATGATGTGCATGACATGGCTGAAGCGCTCGATACCGAAGCTTTCGGTGACTTTTACAGTGCCGAGTGCCGAGACCCGACCGACATCGTTGCGTCCGAGATCGAGAAGCATGAGGTGCTCGGCGCGCTCCTTGGGATCCGCGAGGAGTTCGCGTTCAAGGGCCTGATCTTCCTCGTGGGTTTCGCCGCGGCGACGGGTGCCGGCGAGCGGGCGGATGGTGACGATGTTGTCGCGCAGGCGAACCAGGATTTCGGGCGAACTGCACACGACAGAGAAGCCGCCCATGTCGAGAAACACCAGGAATGGCGCGGGGTTGACCCGACGCAGCGCGCGGTAGAGTGAAAACGGGGGCAGAGCGAAGGGGATTGAAAAACGCTGGCTCAACACCACTTGGAAGACATCACCGCTAGCTACGTATTCCTTCGCGGTATCGATCGCGGCAAGGAAGCCGGCCTCGGTGAAGTTTGACGCCGGCTCGGCAACCGGCGGCAAGGCCACAGGCGGTAAGGCGCGGGGAACTGGGCGGGCGAGGGCAGCCTCGGCATTGGCCAACCGGTCATGGGCCGCTTCCCATGCCTGGGTTGCGGTTACCCCTTGGCGTGGATAGACCGGAGCTGCAAGCGTCAGCAAATCGTTCACGTTGTCGAAGACAGCAAAAAGGCTGGGGCGGCCCATAACCGCCTCGGGAATGCCCATCTTGTCGATGTTCTTCGCGGGTAGTCGCTCCATCTGCCGCACCATGTCGTAGCCGAGATAGCCCATCAATCCGCCGCACATTGGGGGCAGGCCATCGGGTAATTCCATCCGGCATTCGGCGATCAGCGCGCGCAGGCTTTCGAGTGGTGGGCGGGTATCGGGGACATAGGCAAAGGGTGCGGCACGAGCGTCGCGGTTCAGTTCAGCGATGCCGTCGCGGCAGCGCCAGATCAAATCGGGGTCTAGTCCGATGATCGAATAGCGGCCACGGGCAGCACCGCCTTCGACCGATTCGAGGAGAAAAGAATTGGGCTTGCCGTCGCCTAGCTTGAGGAAGGCGGCAACTGGGGTTTCGAGGTCGGCGACGGTCCGCGACCACAGCATGCGCCCATGACCTGCGTCGTAGGCGCTACGAAAGGCGGCGAAATTCGGGTTGGAACTGTCCATGTCCGGCTCAATTATCCGGCTGCACAAGGCGGTCGGCGATGGCGCGGTTGATACGCGGCTGGCCACGTTCGCGCACCCCGGCGATGAACTGGGACTGCAAATCATCCGCCATGCCGGATGCCAGCGTGTCGCGCATTTTGCCGTAGCCGACCGGATCGGTGTCGGGATCGGAGGCGATGATGTCGGACAATACCGCGACGACGAAGCCCGCCTCAACCTCGACCATCGTTGGTTCGCCGGGTTTGAGGCCGAAGAGCGGCGCGATCAACTGGGGAGGCACACCATCAGCCGGGCTTGCGCGGCCCACGGGAGGTAAGGTGGTGGAGGTGAGATTGGCCAGCACTGCGGCATCACGCAACAGCTTGCCGGCCTTGACTTCGGCGAGCAGGGCGGCAGCTGCGGTTTCCTGGGTGTGGCGAATGGTTTCCTCGATGAAATCGGCGACGATCCGGTCCGCGACCTCGGCCTGCGGTCGTGGGGTAGGTGCGGTGATTTCCTCGATGCTGAGCGCGTAAAAGGTCTGTGCGGTATCGGCCGAGCGCGGTGCCTCAATCAGATGCGGTGCCTCGCTGAGTTTGGCGGCGAAGGCTGCAGTCATCAGGATCTGGCGCAAGGTCGTGCTGCCGGGTAAGGGTGCCGGTTTGCCGTCGAGGGTCATGCCCTGGGCATCGAGTGTGCCAGTGGCAGCCGCCAACCCGAGATCGGTCGGTAGTTCATCGAGCTTGGTGCCGCCGGCGAGCATGTCGTCAAGTTTGTTGGCGCGATCATAGATTAGATCGGCTGCTTTGTCGGAGACCAATTGGGCGCGCATCAAGTCGTGCATTTCCGCGAAACTCTTGCTCGTGCCGGGGACGATCGTGGTGACCTTGATGATATACCAGCCAAGCGTCGATTTGACCGGGGGGGGCACGATGTTGACCTGGGCGGCAAAGGCAGCCTTGGCGAGTTCATCCACCGGGAACTGGGTAATCGGCGCATCGGTCAGCTCGATCGCTGAGGCGCCAAGCTTGCTTGCCTCCTCCTGCATGGTCGCCCAATCCGCGCCTGCTTGGAATTTGGCAGCCAGGGTGCCGGCCTTCACGTCGTCATCTGCCAGAATGACTTGTACGCTGCGGCGTTCTGCGGTCGTGAAGCTCGCCTTACGTGCCTCGTAGGCGGCTTTGATGTCGTCTTCGCTGATGGTGATTTCACCGCTGACACTGTCCGGGGACAAAACGACCAGCTTGATCCGGCGATATTCCGGTGTCGAATAGATGTTCTTGTGGTTCTCATACCAGCGGGCGGCCTGGGCCTCGGTTGGTGCGGCCGGAGTGGCAACGGCGGAGAATGGAAGGTTCACAAGTTCGGCAACGCGCTTTTCGTTTTGGAAGGCGTAGACGAAGCGCACCATCACATCGGGCGCATGGGTTCCAGCCCGCACGGCGCCGAACAATTGGCGCTGGCCGAGATCGGCTTTCACCATGGCAAGGAAGCGAGGCTCGTTCAGCCCGTTGGCGTTCAGCACGGCGGCGAACTGGTTGCGGTCGAACTTGCCGTCGCGGCCCTGGAAGGTCGGGATTTCGAACACCGCCTGGCGCACAGCGTCATCCGTTGCGATCAGGCCCAGATTGGTCACTGCTGCGGCCAGGGCGGTCTGGGTGATAACGGTTTCCAGTGCCTGGTCGGCAATCCCCTTCTTCATCGGCAAGGTCGGCGTGATGTCGGTGCCGAGCGCGCGGCTGAGCTGGGACAGCTGCTTGCGATAGGCATCGGCGACCTCGGCGCTATCGACGGATCGACCCGATACCGTGGCGATGGCAGTGTCGGAATTGAAGCCGGATTTGAAAACGTCGCCGATCCCCCAGATCACGAACACCACCACAAGCAGGCCGAAAAACAGCCGTGCAGGCCAGGTGGTCAAGGCGTGGCGCATAAGTCCGATCATGATGGGTTCCGGATAGGGGGAAGGCGAAAAGCGGCGCACCATAGGGTCCGCGGGTTGGAAAGGCCAGATCGACTGTCGTTCGCGGTCATGGCAGGATTGCGCAATCGCCTGGGAGAGAAACCAATGTCCGCAACCCTTCCCGCCCCGACCTCCGATGTCGATCCGTTTTCGGCGGAGTTTTTCGAGGACCCGCATCGTATCCACACCGCCTTGCGCGATGCCGGGCCGGCGGTGCGGTTGTCGAAATACGGTGTGTGGGCGGTGGCAGGCTACGCCGATGTCCATGCCATGCTGCATGACTGGCAGACATTCTCATCCGCGCGGGGCGTCGGTATTCAGGATTTCGCCAAGGTAAAGCCGTTCCGCCTGAAAAGCCTGGTGCTGGAAACCGACCCGCCCAAGCATGACCGTGCGCGCAATGTGCTGAATAAGGTATTGTCGCCGGGCAACATGCGTGGCCTTAAAGCCGGTTTCGCCGCTGAGGCCGATGCCTTGGTGGCGCGCCTGCTGGCGCGCGGCGAAATCGACGCTGTCACCGACATCGCCGAGGAATATCCGCTGACGGTGTTCCCCGATGCGGTCGGCATGCCCAAGGAAAACCGCCGCTTCCTGCTGCCCTATGGCAGCATGGTGTTCAATAGCTTTGGCCCGCAGAATATTTTTTTTGACGAATCCGTTCGCGATGCTGGTGTTGTCTTCGAATGGGTGCAGCGCCAGTCGCAGCGCGATGCCCTCGGCCCGGTCGGCTTCGGTGCGGATATTCATGCGGCGGCCGATCGTGGCGAAATCACTCATGATGAAGCACCGATGGTGGTGCGCGCGATTCTCACCGCTGGGGTTGATACGACGGTCTCGGGCTTGGGCGCAGCGGTCTATTGCCTCGCTCGCTACGCCGACCAATTCGCCAAACTGCGTGCCGATCCCACCTTGGCGCGCGCTGCCTTCGAGGAAGCGGTACGCTATGAAACCCCGGTGCAGACCTTCTTTCGAACCACCACCCGGGCAACCGAAATCGGCGGCGTCGCGATCGGGGAAGGCGCAAAGGTGCTGATGTTCCTCGGCGCCGCCAACCGCGATCCGCGCCGCTTCGAGAACCCCGACGCCTATGACATCACCCGCAAGAATGCCGGACATGTTGGGTTCGGCAGCGGCGTGCATGAATGCGTCGGTCAGGTGTTTGCCCGGATGGAGGGCGAGGCCATGCTGACGGCGTTGGCTAAGGGCGTAACCTCCATGGAGATTTGCGGTCCGGTGAAGCGGCGTTACAACAACACCTTGCGCGGTCTGGCGTCTTTGCCGATCCGCCTGCACTAAGGATGAAATCCATGCGTCAACTGATCGCCGGCAACTGGAAGATGAACGGACTGCTCGAGGCTGGTGCGGCCATCGCTAGCGCATTGCGGCGTGCTGCTGATGAATTGGCCTGCGACATGGTCGTGTGCCCGCCAACGACCATGATAATGACAATCGCTCATGCCCTTGTCGGATCGGCGGTTGAAGTCGGTGGTCAGGATTGCCACGCCAAAATCAGTGGCGCCCATACTGGCGACGTCTCCGCCGCCATGCTGCGCGATGCCGGCGCCCGTTGGGTGATCCTCGGCCATTCCGAACGCCGCGCCGATCACGGTGAAACCAGCGCCCAGGTGCGCGCCAAAACCATCGCGGCGATCGCTGCCGGCCTCACCCCGATTGTCTGTGTCGGTGAAACCGAAGCGCAACGCATGGCTGGGGAGGCGCTCGCAGTGGTCGGCACCCAGCTCGCCGAAAGCCTACCCGAAGGCTTTGCCGGCGTCGTCGCCTACGAGCCTGTTTGGGCCATCGGCACCGGCAAGACCGCCACCGAAGACGATGTCCGCGAAATGCATGCCCATATCCGCACCTGCATCGGGGCTGGTCCGCGCATCCTGTATGGCGGGTCGGTCAAGCCGTCCAACGCCGCATCCCTGCTGGCATTACCCGAGGTCGGCGGTGCCCTGGTTGGCGGCGCGAGCCTGGTGGCCGAGGATTTTCTCGCCATCGCCCGGGCGGCAAAAGCCGCTTGAAGCCTCACCGCTTTGCAATTCGGCGACGGGGGGCCTAAAAGCCGCCCGACCGTGCGAGGACCACAATGACGCTTGTTCTGCTGATTATCCATTTGTTCGTGACCTTGGCCCTGATCGGCGTGGTGCTGATCCAGCGCAGCGAAGGCGGCGGCTTGGGGATCGGTAGTTCGCAGGGCATGGGTGGCCTGATGTCCGGCCGCGGCACCGCCAATCTGCTGACCCGCACCACGGCTGTTCTGGGCGCAGTATTCTTCGTCATGTCGCTGTCGCTCGCGCTGCTGAACCGTGGCTCGAGCCAAGGCGGAAAGTCGCTGCTCGATGCCCCGGCAACGTCCGCGCCAGCACCTGTCACGCCGGCGGCACCGACCAAGGTGCCGACCAACTAATTTCCGCGTGTCGTTTCGTCCGACTCGGGTTTGCCGCTATAGGGGGCGTCCATGACGCGGTTTGTCTTCATCACCGGCGGCGTGGTTTCCTCGCTTGGCAAAGGTATCGCTTCAGCGGCATTAGGCGCGCTATTGCTGGCGCGCGGCTATACGGTTCGTATGCGCAAGCTCGATCCCTATCTTAACGTCGATCCCGGAACCATGTCGCCGCTCCAGCATGGCGAGGTCTTCGTCACCGATGATGGTGCCGAAACCGATCTCGATCTCGGCCACTATGAACGCTTCACCGGCGTGCATGCCACCCAGGCCGACAACGCCACCACCGGGCGGATTTATTCCGACGTGATCGCCGCCGAACGCGCCGGCAAATATCTCGGCTCGACCGTTCAGGTCATCCCCCACATCACCGATGCGATCAAGCAAGCCATCACCGGCCGCCTCGCCGACGCACACGGCGCCGTGCCCGACTTCGCCCTGATCGAAATCGGCGGCACCGTCGGCGACATCGAAAGCCTTCCCTTCCTCGAAGCGATCCGCCAGCTCAGCAACGAACTCGGCAGCGAACAGGTGATGTTTGTCCACCTCACTTTGCTGCCCTACATCCCGTCCGCCGGCGAACTGAAAACCAAACCCACCCAGCATTCGGTCAAAGAACTGCTGTCGGTCGGCATCCAGCCCAACATGTTGCTGTGCCGCGCCGACCGCCCGATCCCGGAGAACGAACGCCGCAAGATCGCGCTGTTCTGCAACGTTCGTCCCGACGCCGTGGTCGCAGCCCTCGATGTCGATACGATCTACGCAGTGCCGATCAGCTACCACGCCGAAGGCATGGATCGCGGCGTGCTGCGCCATTTCGGCCTGCCCGACGCACCGCAACCCGATCTGACCCGCTGGCAGAAAATCGTCGATACCGTCCGCGCCCCGGAAGGTGAGGTCCGCATCGCCGTCGTCGGCAAATACACCGATCTGCTCGACAGCTATAAAAGCCTGGCCGAAGCGCTCACCCATGGCGGCATCGCGAACCGGGTCAAAGTGGTGCTCGATTGGGTCGATAGCGAAGCATTCGAAGAACCTGGCGCGGTCCAGCGCCTCGAAGACGTCCATGGCATTCTGGTGCCAGGTGGCTTTGGCGAGCGTGGCACTGGCGGCAAGATCGAAGCCGTGCGCTTTGCCCGTGAACGCCGGGTGCCGTTTTTCGGCATTTGTTTCGGTATGCAAATGGCGGTGATTGAAGCCGCGCGTAATTTGGCGAACATGCCAGAAGCCTCCTCCAGCGAATTCGGCCCCTGCGACATCGCCGTCGTCGGCCTGATGACCGAATGGACCAAAGGCAACACCGTCGAACGCCGCAATGCCGAGGGCGACCTCGGCGGCACCATGCGCCTCGGCGCCTATCCGGCAGTCCTGGCCGAAGGCTCCCTGGTGCGCGAAATCTACGGCACCGCCATCGCCACCGATCGCCATCGCCATCGTTACGAGGTCAACGTCAACTACCGTGACAAACTCGAAGCCGCCGGCCTGCGCTTTTCCGGCATGTCGCCCGACGGCCTGTTGCCAGAAAATATCGAACTCCCCGGCCACCCCTGGTTCATCGGCGTCCAGGCCCATCCCGAACTGACCAGCAAACCCTTCGCGCCGCACCCCCTGTTCAAAAGTTTCATCGCGGCCGCCCTCAAGCAGTCCCGCCTTGTCTGAGGTCCGCTCCATTGTCTGAAGTTCCCCCCCTTGTCTGAGGTTATCGTCGGCGACGTACGCTTCGGCAACGATCTGCCGTTCGTACTGATTTCTGGCCCCTGCCAGATCGAAAGCCGCGCCCACGCGCTGGAAACCGCCCACGCCTTGGATGAAATCTGCCGCGCCGCCGGCGTACCCCTGATCTACAAATCGAGCTACGACAAAGCCAACCGTACCAGTGCGACCGCCGCCCGCGGCATCGGCATGGCCGCCGGCCTCGATATCCTCGCCGAAATCCGCGCCGTTACCGGCCGACCAGTGCTCACCGATGTCCACCTGCCCGATCATTGCGCCCCGGCCGCCGAAGCCGTCGATATTCTGCAAATCCCCGCCTTCCTCTGTCGCCAGACCGATCTGCTGATTGCCGCCGGTGAAACCGGCCGCGCCATCAACGTAAAAAAAGGCCAGTTCCTCGCCCCCTGGGACATGGTCAACGTCGCTGCCAAAATCGCCGCCACCGGCAACCAACGCATCCTGCTCTGCGATCGCGGCACCAGCTTCGGCTACAACACCCTGGTCTCCGACCTGCGCGGCCTGCCAATCATGGCCCGCACCGGCTACCCGGTGGTCTTCGATGCCACCCACTCCGTCCAGCAACCCGGCGGCCTTGGCACCACCTCCGGCGGCCAACGCGAATTCGCCCCGGTTCTGGCCCGCGCCGCCATCGCCGTCGGCGTCGCCGCGGTCTTCATCGAAGCCCACCAAGACCCCGACGCCGCGCCGTCCGATGGGCCGAATATGATCGCGCTCCGCGATATGCCGGCGCTGATTGCGCGCTTGAAGGCATTCGACAATCTAGCCAAGTCATAAGGCAAGCGCGTTCTTTTTGTGAACAAAAAGAACCAAAAAAACTTTCTATCCATTCCTTGCCTTTGGCGTGCCCACTCAGAAAGCCTGGGACCGGACGTACCATCGGAAAACACCTCATTGCGAACCCTTGCGAAGCAATCCATCTTGGCCCAACACATTGAAATGCCATCTGAATTAAATAATAAATTACGATAACGTAACAAATAGATCGCAAATCGACCGCTACCCCTAAACCCACCTCAGCCGACCATCCCACCCCATCACCAACGCAGCCGGCGCAATCGTCGCCCCTGACACAGGCGCCCCCCACACCGGTCTCACCTTGCGCGGCTTCGTCGCATCGATCCCAACCCCAAGCATCCGCAACAACGGTCGCACCAGCCGCCCAGCCTGCGGCACCTCAGCGAGAAACCGCTGACACTCCTCGCCCGACAGAAAATGCGCCAACTGCGAGCCAAACACCGCCACCTCCGGCACATAATCAACCAACCACGCCGGCCCCTGTGGCAATTTCGGCTGGTCGCTTTTCGTGTCGTCCCGCCCAGCCCGCGATACCCGCGCCTTTGGCAATTTCCCCGCCCGCCACAGCGCCACCAACCGCTCAAACCGCTGCGCCATCCGTGCCAAACGCCCCCACACCACCAGCACAAGTGCCGCCAGCGCCCGGTCACGCCCAGCCCGCGCCGCTAGGGCGGCCCGCAGGTCAGTGAGGATGAGAGCGAATGTTTGCATGAAAGATAATATAATTAACTTTACGCGCAAATCAAGGATAATTTTCAGGATGCCTGAAAATTATACCGAGAGCCCTAATCATCTGTACTTTGGTGTCTCATCGAGGTAATCCGCCCGCTGCGTGATCGCGATGCAAGCTACGGTGAAGCGGTGGTAAATTGGACTTAACGGTTGCATCAGCGCCTTGCCTATGGCCGAGTTAGAGCGTCACGGGCGTGATACGGAGGTTTCCCATCTCACGTTGTATCGTAGCGAGATGACTGGCGTCGACGAACTCTGGCGGACAACATAGTTCCGTAATGGTCCCGGTGGAGAATGCCTCCCGGAAATCAAAGGCCATTTTCAGCGCGGGTGGAAAACCCATCGCCGCGCCATTTTCGAGCACGAATTGACCGATGCCGAGCGCCGATAATGCAACCCGCAACTCTCGCTCGTTCTCGAAGCGCGCCTTATCCTTTAAGAAAGTGAATTGTATTGGGTTTGCCATATGAAGCGCGTGCGTCTGCCTGTCCACATACTGAACGATGCCATAGTTAATCGAGAATATCTGCCGAAAGGTGTTGGCCCCCTGGACAAGTAGTCCGGGATTTTCGAGCGTCGCTTGTAGCGTCGCATTTAAGCGCGCCCGCAGCTTGTCGAAGTCGAACACAAGGCACACGGCGTCTCGGTCGGGGGCGTAGTTCTCCCAAAGGTAGGAGTTGTGCTCCTGTGAAAAGCAGCAGGCATAGGTGCGGGCCCGCGCGGTGTCGTAGTATCGCTCCAACGTGAACTGTGGGTCTTTTTCGAGCGACATAGCTGCCCCCGTAACCCTGTCTAAAGGCAACTGCTCTCCGTCAGTTTTGTCGTCGCCATAGGCATCCACTCGCTGAAAATGCAGATAGTTCCGTTGCAGCATGTCGATGAGGTGGCGCACCCGCACGATTTTGAACAAAAGCGCACCGGTCGCCGGCTGCTGCAACAAGAACTTGTGAGGCTCAACAAACGCTAGTGGCAACGCCGTCGTTTCCGTTCTATCCACTTCCTATACCTCGCTCATGGCCTCCCTCTGCCATCGTCGGCCGGGTATCGATCAAGCCGCCTGCAAAGTCGGAATCGCCGCAATCGTCTCCGCCAATCCCTGCTCGGCGCCCCACAAATCATACGCCTGCTGCATCGCTAGCCAAAACCCCGGCCCGTTGCCGCACAGCTTCCCCAGCCGCAACGCCATATCCGGTGTCACCCCCGCGTCTTCAGCCAGAATCCGATGCAAAGTCTGCCGCGAAATCTGCAAATGGCGCGCGGCGGCGCTGACGCTGAGCCGCAACGCCGGCAGCACATCTTCGCGCAGGATCGCGCCAGGATGGGTCGGTGCGCGCGCAGCAAAGCGCTGGGGGATTTCTTGGGTCAATGGTAGTTCTCCAAATCAACCTCAATGGCAGTCTGGTCGAGCCAGCCGAAGGTCAAGCACCACGGGCCATTGACATGCACGCTATAGCGCTGGGGCTTCCCGCGCAGGGCGTGATAGTCAAACCCTGGCAGCAACATCTGTTCTGGCATTGCCGCCATGTTCAGCGCATCAAGCCGCCGCAACAGCCGGGCAACCAGTCGTTGATCCAGCCGCGACGCGTCGTCCCGCGTCCACAGCCGTTCCAGCGCCTTGCTTCGAAAAGATGCGATCACAGGAAATTTGTAGCGTTAGGCAGGACATGTGTCAAGAATTACTTTACATATACGCACCCCATTGCTCCCCCTCGGCATCCCCGCCTATTCTCCGCCCAAGGCCGATGACCTGGCCAACCACTTGAGGACGACCCCATGAACATCTACCCCGCCGTCGCCAGCATCCTGGGCGAGCTTGGCTTTGACCCCGACGCGCTGCACGCGAAATACCTGTCCGAGCGCGACCGCCGCATCCGCCCCGACGGCGCCGCGCAGTATCAGGAGGTCGTCGGCGAATTCACCCGCTACGTCGAAGACCCCTATGTCGAGCCAGGCTTTACCCGCCCGGCAGTCTTCGACGAAGTCGAATTTGCCGTCATCGGCGGCGGTTTCGGCGGCCTGCTGATGGGCGCGCGCCTGCGCGAAGCCGGCTACGAAAGCATCCGTGTTGTCGAAAGCGCCGGGGATTTTGGCGGCACCTGGTACTGGAACCGCTACCCGGGCGCGATGTGCGACGTCGAATCCTATTGCTATCTGCCGCTGCTCGAAGAACTCGGCTATTTCCCCAAGCATAAATATTCGTTTGCGCCGGAAATCCTCGAACATAGCCGCGCAATCGCCCGGCATTTCCGGCTTTACGATAACGCGCTGCTGCAAACTACCATCACCGACATGCGCTGGGATGAAGGCGTCCAGCGTTGGATCATCAGCACCAATCGCGGCGACAAGTTCCGCGCCCAGTATGTGATGATGGCCAACGGCCCGCTGAGCCGGCCGAAACTTCCCGGTATTCCGGGCATCAACAGCTATAAGGGCCATACGTTCCACACCAGCCGCTGGGATTATCGCTACACTGGCGGTGACAGCTTCGGCAATCTGGATGGCCTGAAAAACAAGCGCGTCGGCATCATCGGCACCGGGGCGACCGCGGTGCAGTGCATTCCCCATCTCGGCGCGTCCGCCAAGGAACTCTATGTGTTCCAGCGCACCCCGTCCTCGGTTGATATTCGCAACAACCGCGAAACCGACATGGAATGGGCTGCAAGCCTCGAACCCGGCTGGCAGAAGCGCCGGATGGAGAATTTCAACATCCTGGTCAGCGGCGGCGATCAGGATGAAGATCTGGTGCATGACGGCTGGACCGACATTTTCCGCAACCTCACCGGCAAGGCCGCCGCTGACGCCGCCCGCAAGATTGGCCGCCGCCTGACCGGCGATGAAGCCGCCCAGCTTCTAACCCTCGCTGACTACATCAAGATGAACCAGGTCCGCGCCCGGGTGGACGAAATCGTTACCGACAAGGCGACCGCAGCAGCGCTCAAGCCGTGGTATCGCCAGTTCTGCAAACGTCCGTGTTTCCACGACGAATATCTGCCGACCTATAACCGCCCCAATGTCCATTTGATTGACACTGGCGGCAGCGGCGTCGATCGGGTGACCGAACGCGGCGTGGTGGTGAACGGCCAGGAAATCGAGCTCGACTGCCTGATTTTCGCCACCGGCTTTGAAGTCGGCACTTCCTACACCAGGCGTGCGGGCTACGAAATAATCGGCCGCGACGGTGTCGCTTTGTCGGATTACTGGAAAGATGGCATCCGGACCTTGCATGGCCTGACCACGGACGGCTTCCCCAACTGCTTCTTCGTCGGCCGCACCCAGGCGGCCGTCACGGTCAACCTGCCATTATCGCTGGAAAACCAGACCCGTCATGTGATGCATATGGTCGAGCAGGCCCGTGCCCAGGGCGCGAAAACCCTGGAGCCATCGCCCGAAGCCGTGGCCGATTATGTCAGCGAAATCCGCCGGCTCAACGTCAACGGCTCGGAATTCTATGTCGAGTGCACGCCCGGTTATTACAATAGCGAGGGCGCGGTCGGCAACAAGAACGGGTTTTTCTCGGAAACCTATGGCGCCGGGTCGTTGAAGTTCTTTGAAATACTTGGGAAGTGGCGGGCTGAGGGCCTGCCAGGCATAGCGTTAAGGTAAGCAAAGCATCGTGCCGTTGGCTTGGAACCCTCCTTGTACCCAAGCCAACGGCAACCAGTCGTAAAGTTTTTTTGCGTCTTTGTTTTCAAACAAAGAAGCCGCTTTTCTTCTATTCCCCCTTGAACCTCTCCCACATCACCGGCAACAACCGCCCCAGCCGCTCCGCCCAAGCGATCTCGCCCGCCGCATCGGCAATCAGATCCTGGCGAATTTCCAGTTCCAGGTATGGCAGCCCGCGCCGTTCGGCATGCACCGGCACCGAATAATCTGTGGCGTCGTTGACGAAATAGGGTTCGTTCTCGCCGACCACCAACCCGCCCTCGGCCCGCAGCAGCTCGGCCATGATCATCGCCAGCCGGTCATGGCGGTGGAACAGCACCCCGGCATGCCAGGGGCGGGCCACGCCCTTATAGACCGGGGTGAAGCTATGCATCGCGATCAGCGCGCCAAAGCCACCGCGATCGAGTTCGGCGGCGATGCGGCTGTGATAGGGGGTGAAAATCTCCGCCACCCGCGCGGCGCGGTCCGTCTCGGTCAGATGCAGATTGCCGGGTATGTCGGTGCTCTCGCTGATCACCGGCATCGACCCTGGCCAGGCCGGATTGCGGTTGCAGTCGATCACCAGCCGCGAATAAAGCTGCCCGAGCGCCACCGCATCAAGGGTCGCCGCCAGCCGTTTGGTCACCCCCCAAATCCCGATATCCCAACCGATATGGCGGGCGCGTTCGGCGTCCGCCAGCCCGAGATCGCCCAGCGCCGTGGGAATAACCCGCCCGGCATGGTCAGCGGTAAACAGCAACGGGCTGGTCCCGCCAGGGTTCACCACCAGCAACGGATCGGGATCGGACGCACGCAACAAACCTGCCATTACCATCTCACGCATCTTGGGATCGCATCGATCTAGCAAACCGCGCCCGCCGGTGATACCCAGCGCGCAATCTTCCGGAGCCATTATCATGTCCGTCATCGTCGATATCATCGCCCGCGAAATTCTCGACAGCCGCGGCAATCCCACGGTCGAAGCCGAAATCACCCTCGACAGCGGTGCCATCGGTCGCGCTGCGGTGCCATCGGGCGCGTCGACCGGCGCGCATGAAGCGGTTGAGCTGCGCGACGGCGACAAGTCCCGCTACGGCGGCAAAGGCGTCCAGCAGGCGGTCGCCAACATTCAGGGTGAGATTTTCGAAGCCATCGGCGGCATGGACCCGACCGAGCAGGTCGCGATTGATGACATCATGATCGCGCTCGACGGCACGCCCAACAAAGCCCGCCTCGGCGCGAATGCCATCCTGGCGGTGAGCCTGGCGACCGCGAAAGCCGCCGCCGAGGATCTCGGCATGCCGCTCTACCGCTATCTCGGCGGCGCCTACGCGCGCACCTTGCCGGTACCGATGATGAACATCATCAATGGCGGCCAGCATGCCGACAATCCGATCGACATCCAGGAATTCATGATCCAGCCGGTCGGGGCGGCGAGCATTGCCGACGCCGTGCGGATGGGCGCCGAGATTTTCCACACCCTCAAGAAGCAGCTCAGCGATGCCGGACACAGCACCAATGTCGGCGATGAAGGCGGCTTTGCCCCCAATCTGAAATCGGCCGACGAAGCACTCGGCTTCATTTCCCGCGCCTGCGAACAAGCCGGCTACCGGCCCGGTCAGGACGTGACCTTCGCCCTCGATAGCGCCGCGACCGAGTTTTTCCGCGACGGCATCTACGACATGGAAGGCGAGGGCCGTAAGCTCGATCCGGCTGGGATGGTCGATTACCTCGCCGATCTCTGCGCCCGCTATCCGATTGCCTCGATAGAGGATGGCTGTTCGGAAGACGACTGGGCGGGCTGGAAGCTGCTCACTGACCGGCTCGGCGCCAAGGTCCAACTGGTCGGCGACGATCTGTTCGTCACCAACGTTGAACGCCTGCGTCGCGGCATCGAAACCGGCACGGCCAACGCCATCCTGGTCAAGGTCAACCAGATCGGCACCTTGTCGGAAACCCTCGAAACCTGTGATTTGGCGCATAAATCCGGCTACAAAGTGGTGATGAGCCATCGTTCCGGCGAAACCGAGGACACCACGATTGCCGACCTCGCGGTTGCCCTCAATTGCGGGCAGATCAAGACCGGCAGCCTGGCGCGCAGTGATCGGACGGCGAAATACAACCAACTGATCCGGATTGCGCATGGCCTGGGTTCGGCGGCGCGCTATGCCGGCAGGACGATCCTGAGCCGGTAAAGTCGCCCCGGGTCGCCATTGGGGCGACACTCTCAACGCCGATCTTTAACCTCTTGTTCCGACGCGATTCATGCACTACGAGTCGCATCATGCAGATCGGTGTCTGGATCAAGCGCAAGACGCTCGCAGTGCTGCCCCCTTTGGTGCTGCTCGGCGTCGGTGCGTTCTTCGGCTGGAGCGCGACGCAAGGCGATCGCGGGTCGAGCGGCTTTGTCGCGCGGCAGGAGGAATTGCGCGCGGCGTTGATCCAGCAGCAACGCGCCGCTGTCGAGCTTGCGGCGTGGGAACGGCGGGTGGCCTCGCTGCGCGATCGGGGGCTCGATAGGGATGTGCTGGACGAACGGGTGCGCTCGATGCTGAACCTTTCGGAGGCCAATGACATTGTTGTGATGTACCCGCCCGGGCAGAAGCTGTTCTGAATCGGGTTCGTGCAATCGGCAATGACGCTGCCTTTTTCTCCCAATTGACGAAATAATATTGCGCAAAATCTCGTCCCGGCGCAATCGCCCTGATTGACCGGTGACCATCCATCTCGGTATTTCAGATGATTAACCATCATTTGGTTAATCATCTCTATTGCATTGCACAATAAGCATTTTTTAGGCGTTGCGCTTGCCCGCATCTGGCCTTGTCGCTAGGTGTCTGGAATGATCGCGGCAGTTCGGGGGTATCTTCATGGCGCAGGCGGCAGAGCTTAAGAAGCGCGGCAAGACCAAAACCACGCCACGCGGCAGCAATCAGATCGGATTGACCCGTGACGAATTGCTCCACGGCTACCGCGACATGCTGCTGATCAGGCGTTTCGAAGAAAAGGCCGGCCAGCTTTACGGCATGGGGCTGATCGGCGGCTTCTGCCATCTCTATATCGGTCAGGAAGCCGTTGTCGTCGGCATCCAGATGGCGCTGTCCGAAGGTGATCAGGTCATCACCTCCTATCGCGATCACGGTCATATGCTCGCCTGTGGCATGCAAGCGCGTGGCGTGATGGCCGAGCTTACCGGCCGCGCCGGCGGTTATTCGCGCGGCAAAGGTGGCTCCATGCACATGTTCAGCAAAGAACGTAATTTCTTTGGCGGCCATGGCATTGTCGGCGCGCAGGTCAGTCTTGGCACCGGCTTGGCGTTCTCCAACCATTACCGGGGCAGCGACCGGGTGGCGGTGACCTATTTCGGAGACGGCGCGGCCAATCAGGGCCAGGTGTTCGAAAGCTTCAACCTCGCCGCCTTGATGAAACTGCCCTGTATCTACGTCATCGAAAACAACAAATACGGCATGGGCACCTCCGTCGATCGCGCCAGCGCATCGCGCGACCTGTCGCATAACGCACTGCCCTGGGGCATGCCGGGCGTTCAGGTCGATGGCATGGATGTGGAGGCCATGAAGGCCGCCGCAGAAATAGCGGTCGCCCATTGCCGCGCCGGTCTCGGGCCGTATCTGATGGAGGTCCAGACCTATCGCTATCGCGGCCATTCAATGTCCGACCCCGGCCGTTACCGGTCCCGCGAAGAAGTGCAGAACATGCGCGCGACCCGCGACTGCATCGAACACGCCCGCCATAAGCTCGAAACCCTTGGGGTGGAAGAAGCCCAATTCCGCGAGATTGATGACGGGGTGAAAAAGATCGTCCAGGAAGCCGCCGATTTTGCCCAGGCCTCGCCGGAACCCGAATTGTCCGAGCTGTGGACCGACATTCTGAAGGACGCCTGAACGATGGGCACGCAAATCCTGATGCCGGCACTGTCGCCAACCATGACCGAAGGCAAGCTGACCCGCTGGCTCAAGGCGGTGGGTGATCAGGTTCGCGCCGGCGACGTGATCGCCGAAATCGAGACCGACAAGGCGACGATGGAGGTCGAGGCGGTGGACGAAGGCACACTGACCAGCTTGTTGGTGCCGGAAGGCACTGAAGGCGTGCTGGTCAACACCCCGATCGCCGAAATCGACGGCGGTGGCGCGAAGGCCCCGGCGCCGGTGGCGGCGCCTATCGCCGCACCCGCCGTAACGGCCGCCCCGATCGCCTTGGCGGTCGCCGAAGATCGCGATTGGGGCCCGACCACGCCCACCACCGTGCGCGAAGCCTTACGCGATGCAATGGCGCTGGAAATGCGTGCCGACGGCGATGTATTTCTGATGGGCGAGGAAGTCGCGCAGTATCAGGGCGCCTACAAGATCAGCCAGGGCCTGCTCGACGAATTTGGCCCACGTCGGGTGATCGACACCCCGATCACCGAACACGGCTTCACCGGCATGGCGGTCGGTGCCGCGATGAACGGATTGCGCCCGATCGTTGAGTTCATGACCTTCAACTTCGCCATGCAGGCGATGGACCAGATCATCAACTCGGCGGCCAAGACGCTCTATATGTCCGGCGGCCAGATGGGCTGCCCGATCGTGTTCCGTGGCCCCAACGGCGCGGCAAGCCGGGTCGGCGCCCAGCACAGCCAGTGCTATGCCAGCTGGTATGCCCATTGCCCCGGTCTGAAAGTCGTGGCGCCATGGTCGGCGGCCGATGCGAAAGGGCTGCTGCGCGCTGCCATTCGCGACCCTAACCCGGTGGTCTTCCTCGAAAACGAGATCATGTACGGCCAGACCTTCGATTGCCCGACCGATCCGGATTTCGTCCTGCCAATCGGCAAGGCCAAAGTTGAGCGGGTCGGCAAGCACGTCACCATCGTCGCCTTCTCGATCATGGTGGGCGTGGCGATGCGGGCCGCCGAAACCCTGGCCGCCGAGGGCATCGAGGCCGAGGTCATCAATCTGCGCACCCTGCGCCCGCTCGATACGGCAACCATCGTCGCCTCGGTGAAAAAGACCAACCGGGTCGTGTGCGTCGAGGAAGGCTGGCCGTTCGCCGGTATCGGCGCTGAAGTCGCGATGCAGATCATTGAGCACTGCTTCGACTGGCTCGATGCACCGCCGATCCGGGTGCATGGCATGGATGTGCCGTTGCCCTACGCCGCCAATCTGGAAAAACTCGCCTTGCCGCAGCCCGAATGGGTTGTTGACGCAGTGCGCAAAATAATCTGAGGGAGGGGTCCAACATGGCCATCAATATCCTGATGCCGGCACTTTCGCCGACGATGACCGAGGGCACCCTGGCCCGCTGGCTCAAAAAAGAAGGCGATCAAATCCGTGCCGGCGACGTGATCGCCGAAATCGAAACCGACAAGGCGACGATGGAAGTTGAGGCGGTCGACGAAGGCGTGCTCGGCCGTATCCTGGTGCCGGATGGCACCGAGGGTGTGCTGGTCAATGCGCCTATCGCGATCCTGGTCGAAAAGGGTGAGGCAGTGCCAGCCGGTCCGGCGGCCGCCGCGCCGGTGGCCGTGCCTCTCGCTGCGACCCCAGTTGCTGTTGCCCCCGCTGCTGCGGCCCCAATTACCCTCGCGACGATCGCCGCGCCGGTTGCCGCCGCGGGTGATCGGGTGGTTGCCTCGCCACTCGCCAAACGCATGGCCCAGCAATCCGGATTGTCGCTCGCCGGCGTTGCGGGCAGCGGTCCCGGCGGACGCATCGTCAAATCCGATGTCGAAGCCGCCCTGTCGCGCCCGTCGCCGGTCGCAATTGCCGCCCCCGCGCCGGTCGCGGCCGCAGCGCCGAAGCCGGTCATGGCGTCGTCGATTTCCGCCCCGCATCGGCTGGTGCCGCATTCCAGCATGCGCAAAACCATCGCCCGGCGCCTTAGCGAAGCGAAGTCCACCATCCCGCATATTTATGTCAGCATGGATATCGAGATCGACGCGCTGCTTAAACTTGCTGCCGACCTCACCGCGCGGTCGCCCAAGAACCGCGACGGCACCGATGCGCCGGGGGCCTTCTTCATCTCGGTCAACGACATGGTCATCAAGTCAACTGCCCGCGCGTTGCGCCTGGTGCCGGGGGTGAACGCAAGCTGGACCGATGACGGGCTGGTTTTGTACGACAACGTTGATATCAGCGTCGCCGTCTCGATCCCGGACGGGCTGATCACGCCGATCATCCGCAACGCCGATCGCAAGGGCCTGTCGGAAATCAGCCTGGAAATGCGCGAACTCGCCGGGCGGGCCCGCGCTGGCAAGCTCAAGCTCGACGAATTCCAGGGCGGCGGTTTCTCGATTTCCAACATGGGCATGTATGGCGTGTCGTCGTTCTCGGCGATCATCAACCCGCCACAGGCCGCCATCCTCGCGGTTGGCGCCGGCGCCGCACGCCCGGTGGTCAAGGATGGCGTGCTGGCGATTGCCACCGTGATGACCTGCACGCTGAGCGCCGATCATCGCGCCATCGACGGCGCGATGGCGGCACAGTTCATGTCCACGCTTAAAAAGGTGATCGAAGATCCGATCAGCGTGATGCTGTGACGCTCCCCAGCGACATCGTCCTGCGCCCGGCCGTGCCGGGTGACGAGGCCTTGGTCGCGCATTACGTGCGCGAGCTTGCCGACTACGAAAAACTGCTCGACCACGCCGTAGCGACAGACGAGCATTTCCGTCGCGCGCTGTTCGATACCCCGATGCGGCTATCGGCGCTGATCGTCGAACGCGCTGGCACACCGATCGGGTTTGCCGTCTGGTACTTTAATTTCTCGACCTTTTCGGGACTCCCGGGGCTGTATCTCGAGGACATCTTCGTCGAACCGGCCGCCCGCAATCTTGGTATCGGGCGGGAGATTTTTCGCTATCTGGCGCGGGTGGCGGTTGCTGAAGGTTGCACCAAAATGAACTGGGCGGTGCTGAACTGGAATGCGCCGTCGATTGCGTTCTATCGCGGGCTAGGGGCGGTGGGGATGGATGACTGGACGACGCAGCATTTGGATGGTGCAGCGTTGGAGAAGTTGGCGAGGTGAAGGCAAGCAGTTCTTTTTGTTCACAAAAAGAAGACCTGCCTGCGCCTTAAAGCGTGATGACCGTAGGTGGAATCACCGAAGGTCTGAATCACGCGACCAAACAAAGGGTTAAAGCGTGATGACCGTAGGTGGAATCACCGAATGTCTGAATCACGCGAGAAAACAAAGGGTTAGAGCGTGATGACCGCGCCTATCAGCGGTCATCACGCTCTGAAGGAGTTACCGAAATGGCTGATCAGGCTTTCGATGTCGTTATTCTCGGCGGCGGCCCCGGCGGCTATGTCGCGGCCATCCGCGCCGCCCAGCTCGGCCTGAAAACTGCCATCGTCGAACGCGAGCATCTCGGCGGCATCTGCCTCAATTGGGGCTGCATTCCCACCAAGGCGTTGCTGCGCAGTTCGGAGATCAACCATCTGCTGCACAACATGGCTGAGTTCGGCTTCAGCGCGGACAATATCAGGTTCGATCTTAATAAGGTGGTGAAGCGCTCGCGGGGCGTCGCCAAGCAGCTATCGACGGGCGTCGGGTTCTTGATGAAGAAACACAAAATCACCGTGTTCGATGGTGCAGGCGCGCTTGCCGGCGCGGGCAAGCTCGCGGTCAGCAAGGACGGCAAGCCAGTCGCCACCCTCGCCGCCAAGCACATCATCCTGGCGACCGGGGCGCGGGCGCGAAACCTGCCGGGGATCGAGGCCGACGGCAAGCTGATCTGGTCCTACAAGGAAGCGATGGTGCCCGACGCGATGCCAAAATCACTGCTGGTCATCGGCTCGGGGGCCATCGGCATTGAGTTCGCCAGCTTCTACCGCAACATGGGCGCTGAGGTGACCGTGGTTGAGGTGATGGACCGGGTGTTGCCGGTTGAGGACGCCGAGATTTCCGCGCTCGCCCGCAAGGCGTTCGAAAAGCAGGGGATGAAGATCCTCACCTCGGCGACGGTCAAGGCGGTGAAGAAAGCCGCCAACAGCGTGACGGTGACGGTTGAGGCCGCGGGCAAATCGCAGGACATCACTGTCGATCGGGTGATTTCGGCGGTTGGCATTGTCGGCAACATTGAAGGCATCGGCCTCGAAGGCACCAAGGTTAAGGTCGATCGCTCCCATGTGGTGATCGACGAATGGTGCCGCACCGGGGAGGCTGGAGTGTACGCGATTGGCGACCTCGCTGGCCCGCCCTGGCTCGCCCACAAGGCGATGCATGAAGGGGTGATGTGCGTCGAGAAAATCGCAGGGGTGCCGGGCGTGCATCCGATGAATTTCGCCAATATCCCTGGCTGCACCTATTGTCGGCCACAGGTTGCCTCAGTCGGGATGACCGAAGCAAAGGCCAAGGAAAGTGGCCGCGCAGTGAAAATCGGCAAATTCCCCTTCATCGGCAACGGCAAGGCGATTGCGCTGGGCGAGCCGGAAGGGCTGATCAAGACCGTGTTCGATGCCCAAACCGGGGAATTGCTGGGCGCCCACATGATCGGCGCCGAGGTCACCGAGTTGATCCAGGGCTATGTGATTGCCCGCACCTTGGAGACAACCGAAGTTGATTTGATGGCAACCGTTTTCGCCCATCCGACGATCAGTGAAGCAATGCATGAAAGCGTGCTTGACGCGTATGGCCGGGCACTCCACTTCTAGACCATGAGTGGCACCCGCATCACCATCGACCATCGGCTGCGCCATCCGGAAAAGGCGCATCGCCCGGATAATCCGATCCAGCGCAAGCCGGCCTGGATCCGGGTGAAGGCGCCCAACCACCCAATTTATCACGAGACCCGCAAGCTGATGCGCGATAACGGTCTGACAACCGTGTGCGAGGAAGCCGCCTGCCCGAATATTGGCGAATGCTGGTCGCAGCGCCATGCGACGATGATGATCATGGGCGAGATCTGCACAAGGGCATGCAGCTTCTGCAACGTCCGCACCGGCCAACCCGATGCACTCGACGCCACCGAACCCCAGCGGGTTGCCGATGCGGTCGCAAAGCTCGGGTTGAAGCACGTGGTGATCACCTCGGTTGATCGCGATGATCTTGCCGATGGTGGTGCCGAGCATTTCGCCGCGGTGATCCGGGCAATCCGGGCGGCAGCGCCTGACACCAGCATTGAGGTTCTGACCCCAGATTTCCTTCGCAAGCCGATGGGCATGGGCATTGTCGCCGACGCGCGGCCGGATGTGTTCAACCACAACCTCGAAACCGTGCCACGGCTTTACCCAACCATCCGGCCCGGCGCGCGCTTCTATCAGTCGCTGCGCCTGCTCGATCAGGTCAAGCGCCGCGCCCCAGGCATTTTTACCAAATCCGGGCTGATGGTGGGCTTGGGCGAAACCCGGGCTGAAATCGGCCAGGTGATGGATGATCTGCGGGTCGCCGATGTCGATTTCCTCACCATTGGGCAGTATTTGCAGCCGACGGTGAAGCACGCGGCGGTGGCGGCGTTCATCACCCCGGATGAGTTCGCCGACTACGCCGCGATGGCGCGGGCAAAGGGCTTTCTGCTGGTCTCGGCGACACCGTTGACCCGCAGTTCGTATCACGCAGACGCCGATTTCGCGGCATTGGTCGCCGCGCGCGCCAAATCCCTCGTCTGAACCGTGCCGCGCCACGCCGAAACCCGTATCGTGCCCTACACACCGGCCCAGATGTTCGATCTGGTCGCCGATGTGGCCCGTTACCCGCAATTTCTGCCCTGGTGCGTCGGCGCCCGGGTCACGGATCGCACCGAGACCGGTCTTATCGGACATATGACCATCGGATTTGGACCGTTCAGGGAGGGTTTTACCAGTCGGGTCAGTTTGGAGCGGCCCGGTCGGATCGCGGTGAAATACGAGCGTGGCCCGTTCAAATACCTCAATAATATTTGGGAGTTTGCCCCTGATCCGGCGGGCTGCCGGATCGGCTTTTCGGTGGATTTCGAGTTTCGCAATGCGCTGCTCAGGGCAGCGATCGGGGTGGTGTTCCACGAAGCAACCCGCCGCATGGTCAACGCGTTTCTGACCCGCGCCCGCGCGGTTTACGGGAGCGAAACCGCAATAGCCGCCCCACGCGTCTGTTCGGTATAGCCAAGGCAATCCTCCGCGTCCGCTCAGCAGCGGCCGATGCCATTCACGACAGATTTGTTACAGTCAGGCATCGCACTGCCCAGTTCGAGCCGTGGCGAGGCCGCTGCCCGCCCACCTGCCAAACCTACTCGCGCATGCACTGTCATCATTTTGTCATAAAACTGTCATCTTGCTGAAGCCCTCCGGGCCTAGGAACATCCCCAGGAGGCGGCCAATCGGCTGCCCAGCCCCGGAGGTCCTATGCGAGCCCTATCCATTTTCACCATTTCGGCATTGGCGCTTGCGCTGGCCGCCACACCTGTCGTTGCCCAGCAGATCACCGGCGCTGGCGCAACCTTCCCCGCGCCCGTCTACGCCAAATGGGGCGAAGCAGCCAAGGCCGCGATTGGCCTCGAGCTGAACTACCAGGCGATCGGCTCAGGCGGCGGGCAGAACCAGATTCTCAACCGCACCGTCGATTTCGGCGCCTCGGATGCGCCGATGGATGCGGCCAAACTCGCGTCGGGCAATCTGCTGCAATTTCCCGCCGTGATGGGCGCGGTCGTGCCGATTGTGAACCTGCCGGGCGTTGAAGCCGACCAGTTGAAGCTGACCGGCGAACTGATTGCTGAGATTTATCTCGGCAAGGTCACCAAATGGAACGATCCTAAGCTGGTCGAGATGAACAAAGGGATCGCGCTGCCGAACCTTGCCATCGCGCCGATCTACCGCGCCGATGGCTCGGGCACGACCTACGTGTTCACCTCGTATCTGGCAGCGGTCAGCGCTGATTGGAAAACCGGCGTCGGTGCCAGCGCCAGCGTCAAATGGGCGGCCGGCAATGGCGCCAAGGGCAATGATGGCGTCGCGGCGACGGTTCGCCAAGTTAAAGGCTCCATCGGCTATGTCGAGAATGCCTATGCGACCCAGAACAAGTTGACCACCACCCAACTGCGCAACAAGGCGGGTGCGTTCGTGAAGCCGACGCTCGCCACCTTTTCCGCCGCCGCCGAGAACGGCGACTGGAAAGCCGCGCCGAACTATGCGGTGAGCCTGATTGACATGCCGGGCGCGACCAGTTGGCCGATCGTGTCGGCGACCTTCATCCTGCTGCCGAAAGATCCCAAGGACGCTGCCCGCAGTGCCAACGTGATGAAGTTCTTCGACTGGGCCTACAAGAACGGCGCCGATATCGCCAAGGGACTTGACTACAATGCCCTGCCGACCTCGGTTCAGGATGCGGTTCGCGCCAGTTGGAAAGCCGAAATCAAAGGCTGATCCGTCAAAGCCCGCCGGCAGGTTTTTCCTGCCGGCTGGTTGTGCGCATTTTTCGAGCGTCAAATTTGAAGCGGAACTGATCCAGTGTCCCAAACAGTTGCAGCGTCGACCCGCCGTGGCTCCGTCGGCGATAAGATTTTCGAAGGCATTGCCACCGGCGCCGGCGTTTTCGTGCTGGTACTGCTGGGGGCAATTATCCTATCGCTGTTCCTCGGTGGGCTTCCCGCGTTTCAGGCTTTCGGGGTCGGATTTCTGACAAGTGCGGACTGGGACCCGGTTAAGGAAGTTTTCGGGTCGGTGGCGCCGGTTTATGGCACCATCATGACGTCGATCCTCGCCTTGGTCATGGCGGTGCCAATCGCCTTCGGGATTGCGTTCTGGCTAACCGAGCTCGCGCCGACCTGGCTGCGTCGTCCGGTTGGGACCGCGGTTGAATTACTTGCTGCCGTGCCGTCGATCATTTACGGCATGTGGGGCTTTTTTGTCATCGTGCCGTTCATGGGCAACTATGTACAGCCTTTCGTGATCGATCTGCTGGGCGATATGCCGGTCATCGGCTTCCTGTTTCAGGGCCCGCCCTTCGGCACCGGACTTTTCACCGCAGCCCTGATTCTCGGGGTGATGATCATCCCGTTCATCGCGGCAACAATGCGCGATGTGTTCCAGACCGTGCCGCCGGTCTTCAAGGAAAGCGCTTACGGGCTCGGCTGCACCACCTGGGAAGTCATGCGCGCCATTGTCATTCCCTATACGCGGGTGTCAGTGATGGGCGGCATCATGCTGGGCCTTGGCCGCGCGCTGGGGGAGACCATGGCGGTCACCTTCGTGATCGGCAACACCAACCGCATCGCAACCTCGATCTTCGGGCCGGGCAACACCATCGCGTCCCTCGTGGCATTGGAATTTCCCGAAAGCCCTGCTGGCAGCTTGAAACTGGCATCGCTGCTGGCGCTTGGTTTTCTGCTGTTCGTGATCTCATTCATCGTGCTGGCGATATCGCGCATGCTGCTGCGCACGGGAGCAAAGACATGAGCGGCGCCGCCCCTACGCTGGCCTCCAGCGGTCCCTCACGCGACGCGGGCGTCGCAGACAAATTGGCAGGCCGCCGGCGTAACCAGGATCGCTTTGTCCAGGCGCTGTGCCTGCTGGCAACCGCGATCGGCATGGCCATCCTGATGCTGATCCTGGCGACTCTGCTTTACCTTGGGGCCAAGGGGATTTCGACCAATGTGTTCACCACCGTTACCAAGCCACCCGGATCGCATGGCGGATTGCTCAACGCGATTATTGGCAGCCTGATCCAGACTGGGCTCGGAACTGCCATCGGTGCGCCGATCGGGTTGATGGTCGGAACCTACCTCGCGGAATATTCGGCGGGCAGCAAACTCGGCGATGCGGTGCGGTTTGTCTCGGACGTGCTGCTATCGGCGCCCTCAATCCTGATCGGGCTGTTCGTCTACACGGTTCTGGTCAACCCGTTCAACGGGTTCTCGGGCTGGGCGGGCGCGGTGGCGCTTGCGGTGATCGTGATCCCGATTGTTGTCCGCACCACTGAGGACATGCTGCGGCTAATTCCGGTGGCCATGCGCGAGGCAGCCGTGGCGCTCGGTGCGCCAAAATGGAAGTCGATCGTGTTCATCTGCTATCGCGCGGCGCGTGACGGCATCGCCACCGGCATTTTGCTGGCAATCGCCCGCATTGCCGGGGAAACCGCGCCGCTATTGTTCACCTCGCTGGGGAATTTGAACTGGTCGTTGAGCCTTTCGGAGCCAATGTCGAGCCTGCCGGTGACGATCTATCAATACGCTGGATCGCCTTTCGATGACTGGGTGGAGTTGGCCTGGGTGGCAGCCTTGCTGATCACGTTTGGTGTGTTGGCCTTGAATATTCTTGCCCGTGTTGTCCTGCGTCCGCGCAGCTGAAAATAATTTGGAGCAACCGATGAGCACCACCTCTAACGCGACCGATACAAAGCCAAAAATTGGTGCAATGACGGCGCGTGCGTCTGCGCCGCTGCACGATGCGCGAATTTCCATCCGGGGCCTGGATTTTTACTACGGCAGCAACAAGGCGCTGAAGGGCATCAACCTTGATTTCCCCGCCAGCCAGGTAACCGGGATGATCGGCCCGTCAGGCTGCGGCAAATCGACGCTGCTGCGTGTCCTGAACCGGATGTACGACCTCTATCCCGGTCAGCGCGCCACCGGTGAAGTGATGATGGACGGACAGAACATCATCGCCCCCGGTACGGACCTCAATCAGCTGCGCAGCCGGATTGGCATGGTGTTCCAGAAGCCGACCCCGTTCCCGATGTCGATCTATGACAACATCGCCTTCGGGGTGAAGCTCCACGAAAGCCTCAGCCGCGCGCAAATGGATGAACGGGTGGAATGGTCGCTGAGCCGGGCGGCGTTGTGGGGCGAAGTTAAAGACCGCCTGACCACCTCGGCGATGGGCCTGTCCGGTGGCCAGCAGCAGCGCCTGTGCATCGCCCGCACCATTGCGGTGCGGCCGGAAGTGATCCTGTTTGACGAGCCAACCTCTGCCCTCGATCCGATCAGTACCTTGAAGATCGAGGAGCTGATCGACGAATTGAAGCACGATTTCACCATCGCGATCGTGACCCACAACATGCAGCAGGCCGCGCGCTGCGCCGACCAGGTGGCGTTTTTCTACCTCGGCGAAATGGTCGAAGTGGCACCGGCCGCACAAATGTTTACCGCGCCGAAGGAAACGCGCACCCAGGAATACATTACCGGCCGCTTCGGCTGAGGGGATATCGATGACCGATCATATCGTTAAGAGCTATGAAAATGAACTGAACCGCCTCCGCGCCCTGATGACCGAAATGGGCGGGATGGTGGAAAACCAGGTTAAGCTGGCGATCCAGGGTGTTGTCCAGCGTGATACGGCTGCGGCGACCAAGGCGATCGATAGCGACACAGCCGTGGACGCGATGGAGCGTGAAGCGGAACAATTCGTCATCCGTATGCTGGCGCTGCGTCAGCCGATGGCGCAGGATCTGCGGCAAATCGTTTCCTCACTCAAAATGACCACCGATCTTGAACGCATTGGCGACTATGCCGCCAACGTTGCCAAGCGCAGCATCGTGCTCAGCCAGTTCAGCCTTAGCTTTCCGCTCAGTGGGCTCGCGCAGATGGCGCGCCTGGTGCAGGAAAACCTAAAAATGGTGGTTGATGCGATCGGCGATGGTGATACCGACAAGGCGTTGCATGTCTGGCGCAGTGATGCCCCGATCGACGATCTCTACAACACCATCTTTCGCGAACTCATCACTTATATGATGGAAGATCCGCGCAATATCACGCCGTGCACCCATCTGTTGTTCATCGCGAAAAACCTTGAACGCATCGGCGATCATGCCACCAACATCGCTGAGACCATCTACTACGCCGTCGCCGGTGAACCGCTGACCGGCACCCGACCGAAAGCCGATAGTTCGTCCTTCACGGTCGTGCGACCGGCAGGCGTTTAGAAGGAATGGACCGAATGCAGGATAATTTCGTAAACCAGACCAAACCGTTGGTGATGGTGGTTGAAGATGATGCCGCGATCGCCACCATGCTGCGTTATAATCTCGAAAAGCATGGCTACCGGGTTGAAGAAGCCGTCGATGGCCAGGAAGCCATCATCCGCATCGCCGAAACCAAGCCTGATCTCGTGCTGCTCGACTGGATGCTGCCGATGATGTCCGGCATTGAGGTCTGCCGCCAGATCCGCCGGCGCCCGGAAACCCGCGATCTGCCGGTGATCATGGTGACCGCGCGCGCCGAGGACCAGGACTCCGTGCGCGGCCTCAATACCGGCGCCGATGATTACATCACCAAACCATTCAGCATCGAGGCACTGCTTGCCAGGGTGCGCGCGCTATTGCGCCGGTCCAGCACCGTGCAGACCAAAGGTCAGCTTGTGTTCCATGATGTGACCATGGATTTAACCTCGCATCGGGTCAGCCGCAACGCGCGCGCGCTGCATCTGGGGCCGACTGAATACCGGCTGCTGGAGTTCTTCCTGAACCATCCGCGTCGGGTGTTCGCCCGGGAAGAATTGCTCGATGCGGTGTGGGGCAAGGACATTCATGTTGAGCCGCGCACGGTGGATGTGCATATCCGCCGGCTGCGCAAGGCGATCAATGGCGAGGGCGAACTCGATCTGGTGCGCACCGTGCGGGCGGCGGGGTATGCTTTGGACACGGAAATCGTCTGACCGGACAGTTTTTCTTAGAGCGTGATCCGTTGAAGTTGAATCAGCAGACACGCTCTAGATTCTTGTTTTCACGATCATTTTTATCCGTCCAATCGAAGCCGATTGAACGAATAATGATCTAGATCGTGATGACCGTAGGTGGAAGCACACGAAGGCTTGGCCACGCGACCAAAAAAAATTAGAGCATGGTGGCCGCGCCTATCAGCGGCCATCGCACTCTAAGCTGGCCGCCGCGCAGGCTGACGGTAAAGTGGTTGGCCCAGAACCACACCAGCCGGTCACGGAACGGGGCATAGGCGGTGATGATCGGGCGGACATATGCCTGCTTGCCGTCCTTGTCCTGCTGGTCGAGCCTTATCGCGCGCAGCCCTTCGGCGGCGCTGTGCCAGGGCCGAGCCATCGCCGCATCCGGCCCGTCCAATTGTCCGGCGAGCCAGTTGCGCGGGTCACGGTGCAGTGCCGCAGTACCACGACACCCCCAACCAAACCGGATTTCGGCATGCAACGGGCGGTTAACCATACGATATCCTACCAGCTTCGCCGCCCAGTCGTCATTCCCGCCGCTGCAACCGCACCCATGATACGCTGCCATGCACACCAAATGCGCCAGCAAGCTTGCAAAACCGCCCGGAGATAGGCATGGAGGCGCCTTCTCGTACTCCCTGTTTTTGCTCGATCGCTCCCGCCGTCCCTCGGCGGGCCTATGGAGGCTACCGTGTCCGACAATCCGCTCGCCAAAATTCGCAATATCGGCATCACCGCGCATATCGATGCCGGCAAGACCACCACCACTGAGCGTATCTTGTACTACACGGGTATGTCGCACCGTATCGGCGAAGTGCATGACGGCAACACCACCACCGATTACATGGACCAGGAACGCGAGCGCGGGATTACCATCACCTCGGCGGCGGTGACGTGTGAGTGGAAAGACTACCGCATCAACATCATCGACACCCCCGGCCATATCGACTTCAACATCGAAGTGAACCGCTCGCTGCGCGTGCTCGACGGCGCGGTGTTCATCATCGAAGGGGTTGCCGGCGTCCAGCCGCAATCCGAAACCAACTGGCGCCTGGCCGATCGCTACAACGTGCCGCGCATCATTTTCATCAACAAGCTCGATCGCACGGGCGCTGATTTTTACCGTGCCTTCGACACGTTGAAGGAAAAGCTCGACATCATCGCGCTGCCCTTGCAACTCCCGATCGGCGAAGAAGACAAATTCATCGGCGTGATCGACCTGGTCGAAATGAAGGCGATCATCTGGGAAGGCGGCGAGCTTGGCGCCAAGTTCCATGATGAGGAAATTCCCGAGGAACTCGCCGACAAGGCCGCCGAATACCGTCAGTTGCTGCTCGATACCGCGCTGAGCGTCGATGACGCCGGCATGGAAGAATATTTCGACAAGGGCGATGTCTCTGTCGAAACCCTCAAGCGCGCCATCAAGACCGGCACGATTTCCGGCGCCTTCCGTCCGGTGCTGTGTGGCACTGCCTTCAAGAACAAGGGCGTGCAGCCTTTGCTTGACGGCGTGCTCGACTACCTGCCCAGCCCGATTGACGTTGCCGGCATCGCGGTTGCCGCCGAAGACGGCCAGGAAGAAACCGACCTGACCGGCCGTCGCCGGATCAAGGCCGATCCGAAGGCACCGTTCGCGGGCCTCGCCTTCAAGATCATCAACGACAAATACGGCGCACTCACCTTCGTCCGCGTCTATGCCGGCACCCTGCGCAGCGGCGATACGGTGATGAACACCACCAAAGACAACCGGGAACGCGTCGGCCGGATGTTCCAGATGCATGCCGATAAGCGGCAGGAAATCAAGGAAGTCTCCGCCGGCGACATCGCCGCCTTCGTTGGACTGAAAGACACCGTCACCGGTGACACCCTGGCGAGCGCTGATGATCCGGTTGTTCTGGAACGCATGGCCTTCCCGGTGCCGGTCATCGACATTAGTGTTGAGCCGAAAACCAAAGACGGCGTCGAAAAGATGACCCTCGGCCTGCAGAAGCTCGCCTCGGAAGACCCGAGCCTGCGGCTCAAGACCGATCAGGAATCGGGCCAGACCATTCTGTCGGGCATGGGCGAACTGCATCTCGAAATCATCATCGACCGTCTGCGTCGCGAATACGGCGTCGATGCCAATATCGGTGCCCCGCAGGTTGCCTATCGGGAAACCATTGCCGCCACCCATACCGAAACCTACACCCACAAGAAGCAGTCCGGCGGTTCGGGCCAGTACGCGGAAGTGAAAATCATCTTCTCGCCGATGGAACGTAACGGCGGCGTGGTGTTCGAAAACAAGGTCGTCGGCGGCTCGATCCCCAAGGAATACATCCCTGCGGTCGAAAAAGGCATTCGCGTCCAGGCCGAAACCGGCGTGCTCGCCGGCTTCCCGACCGTCGATTTCAAATACACCCTGGTTGACGGCAAATACCATGACGTCGACTCGAGCGCTCTGGCCTTCGAAATCGCCGGCAAAGCCTGCTTCCGCGACGGCATGAAGAAAGCCAAGCCGATCATCCTTGAGCCGATCATGGACGTCGAAGTGACCACCCCGAACGATCACATCGGCGACGTGGTGGGCGATCTCAACCGCCGCCGTGGCCAGATCCAGAGCCAGGAAAGCGCCGGTTCCACCGTCATGGTGCGCGGGCATGTGCCGTTGAAGGAAATGTTTGGCTATATTTCGGATCTGCGGTCGATGACCAAGGGCCGTGCGAGCTTCACCATGCAGTTCCATCACTACGATCCGGTGCCGCGTAATATTGCGGACGAGATCATGGCGAAGAGCGCTTAAGGGAAAGCAGCGCTTCTTTTTGAAAAAAGAAGCAAAAATTTTCTGATGATAAAAAGGGCCGGAACGCATGTTCCGGCCCTTTTTTGTTGCGCCGCTCACAGCTGACGCACTCGCGGTAAAATTTGCGCCAGAAACCTAAGAAATCGATGTCCTGCAGGACTGCATCTTCCCTGGTGACCAATCGGTTATCATGCGTCATGATCCCCCAAAACCAGGAGGAACCCATGCGCCCAATCCTACGCGACCTCAGCTTCACCGAAGCCCCCCGCTGGCACGACGGCCGGCTGTGGTTCTCGGATTTCTACACCCATCGCGTCATTGCCGTGGACCCGGCCGGCAAGTCGGAAACCATCGTCACCGTCCCCCAGCAGCCCTCTGGCCTTGGCTGGCGCCCGGATGGCAGCCTGCTGATCGTCTCGATGCTCGACCGCAAGCTGATGCAGTTCAGCGGCGGCAAACTCGCCCCCTTCGCAGATATTTCCGGCCTCGCCGGTGGGCCATGCAATGACATGGTGGTCGATGCCAAGGGCCGCGCCTATGTCGGCAATTTCGGCTTCGATCGCTATGCCGGTGAAACCGAACGCGCCGCCACACTCGCGTTCGTTGATCTCGATGGCACCGTCAGCGCTGCCGCCGACGGGCTGCAATTCCCCAACGGCACCGTCATCACCCCAGATGGTCGCGGCATGGTCATCGGTGAAACCGTCGGTCAGCGCCTGACCTGGTTTGACATCGCGCCCGATGGCAGCCTGTCGGGCCGCCGCGTCTTCGCCGACATGAAGGGGCATTTCCCCGACGGCATTTGCCTTGATGCCGAGGGCGCGATCTGGGTCGCCGATGCGCGCGGTTCGGAACTGCTGCGGGTAACCGATGGCGGCACCATCACCGACCGTGTCGCCCTGCCGGCCGGCCGCCATGCCTTTGCCTGCATGCTGGGTGGTGCGGATCGGCGCGATTTGTATGTCTGCACGGCGGAGGGCAGTGGGCCTGCCAATGCGACGAAGATGACTGCGGGGATTGATGTTGTGCGGGTGGCGGTACCGGGCGCGGGGCTGCCTTAAGGCAGGTCAAGGCAAGCAGTTCTTTTTGTGAACAAAAAGAACCAAAAAAACTTTTTCTCACTGGTTGCCGTGCCCGCTCTCCGCGCTCCCACGCCAACGGTAACAATGGACGAAGTTTTTTTGCTTCTTTGTTTTCAAACAAAGAAGACCTTCCTTTCCGCTTTCCCCTGATCTAGCCTCCCCATCAACACAATCCCCGGAGAACTCCCCATGTCCCGCCTAGGTTTCGGCGCCTTCCTTGCGCCCCATCATCCGCTCGGCGAACACCCGATGCTGCAATATCGCCGCGACCTCGACTTCACCGCCCATCTCGACAAGCTCGGCTTCGATGAATTCTGGTGTGGCGAGCATCATTCCAGTGGCTGGGAAATGATCGCCTCGCCCGAGATGTTCCTCGCCGCCGCTGGCGAACGCACCAGCCGCATCAAGCTCGGCACCGGGGTGATCTCGCTGCCCTATCATCACCCGTTCAACGTCGCCCAGCGCATGGTGCAGTTGGACCACATGACCGGCGGCCGGGCGATTTTCGGCTCCGGCCCCGGTGCGTTGTCGTCGGACGCGCATGCCATCGGCCTCGACCCGATGACCCTGCGTGACCGCCAGGACGAAGCCATCGGGGTGATCCGCCGCCTGATGAAGGGTGAGCGCGTTACCGCGAAAACCGAATGGTTCACCATGCAGGACGCGGCCTTGCACATGCTGCCGCTCCAGGAAGACATGCCCTTCGCGGTCGCCTCCCAGATCAGCCCGTCGGGCATGACCTTGGCCGGAAAATACGGCATCGGCATCATCTCGATCGGATCTTTGTCGAGCGAAGGTCTGCAATCGCTCCCCACCCAATGGGGCTTCGCCGAGGCCGCAGCCAAGAAGCACGGCACCGTCGTGGACCGCAAAAACTGGCGGGTGCTACTGAGCTGGCATATCGCCGAAACCCGCGAGAAAGCCCGCGCCGAAGCCGGCGTTGGCCTGATGCGTCACCACAACGAATACATCCATGGCACCTTGCAGCGCCCTGGCTCGAAGCCGTTTACCTCGCCCGACCAGGCGGTTGACCTCACCGCATTCGGCGCTGGCGCCTCGGCGGTGATCGGCACCCCGGACGATCTGATCGCGCGGATCAAATCCGTCATCGACATCAGTGGCGGTTTCGGCACCGTGATCGGCTTTGCGCATGACTGGGCGAACCCGGAAAATACCTTCCGCAGCTGGGACATGGTGGCGCGCTACGTGATGCCGGAAATCAACGGTTATCTGCGCGAAATGCGCAAGTCGCAGCAATACGTCATCCATAATCGCGCCGCGTTCGATCGCGGCAAGGATGCGGTGATGGCCAAGATCATGGAAAACGACGCCGCCGCCGCGGCTTTGGCGGTGACCAAATCGGCGATGATCAGCGCATCAGCCAGCAACGTGCCGGAAATGGGCAAGGCCGCCGCCGAGGATTGATCGGCCGCACCCGGCTGCAAGCAGCCCCTTGCAGCCGGGCTCTAGAGCGTGATGACCGTAGGTGGAATCACCGAAGGTCCGAATCACGCGACCAAACAAAGAGTTAGAGCGTGATGACCGCGCCTATCAGCGGTAATCACGCTCTAACTTTTTATTTTTACGATCATCTCTATCCGATCGAACAGGCAACTCGGTCGGATGATGATCTGTCCCGCGTCATCGCCGCCCGCACCTCGCTCATGGCGCTGCCTTTCTTGCTGCGGCTAACCGGGCGCTGATCGCGGCTTCAGTCTCCGGCGCCACCGGCAAATGGCGTTGCCTGAGCAGGGCCTTGGTCTGCCGCATCTGGCTGACGAAAGCGTGGCAGTTGCGACAGATAGTCAGATGCCACTGCATCGCCAGCCAACGCACCGGTGGCAAGGCGCCTTCCATG
This sequence comes from Asaia bogorensis, assembly GCA_943333505.2. GTDB lineage: Bacteria > Pseudomonadota > Alphaproteobacteria > Acetobacterales > Acetobacteraceae > CAITOL01. The sequence goes on from CALQTN020000002.1 coordinate 121,893, forward strand.
AAGTCGGTGGACAGTTCCGTGACATCTCGGCATTTCAGCACTCAGGCCTCCTGTGCGGTCGGCATTTTTGCATCCATGCCAGGATGACCAATGTAACGTCCAGGCGTTACACATCCACTGAATTTAGCACCCGGAGGCTGATCGCACATGACGGACGCTGAGTTCGATTCCCCCGACTTTATCGCCCGCTTGCGGCTCGGCGAAGATCGCGCCTTTCGCCAGTTGATCCGTCGTTTCCACGGCGCGCTGGTCGGTACCGCATCCGGCATCATCGGCAGCCGCGCCCAGGCCGAGGAAGTGGTGCAGGATGCCTGGCTCGCGGTGTTCAACAGCATTGCCAGGTTCGAGGGGCGTGCCAGCCTCGCCAGTTGGATTTTCACCATCGTCGTCAACCGCGCCCGCACCCGAATCGGTCAGGAAGGTCGCCTGACCGCGCTGCCGGTCGAGGAAGGCCCCGAGCGCGCCGCCGATCTCCGCCAGTTCAAGGATGATGGCCACTGGCAGGACGCCCCCCGCCTATGGGACGAACTCGACCCGGAACGGGTCTATGGCGGCCGCCAACTTTGGGACCATGTCCAGATCGCCATTGCCGCCATGCCGGCAAGCCAGCGCGCGGTGCTGGTGCTGCGTGACATGGAAGGTCAGGACGCGGCAACGGCGTGCGAGATGCTGGGGCTCAGCCCGGAAAATCAGCGTGTGTTGCTGCATCGCGCGCGCGGACGGGTGCGTGCCGCGATCGATCAGGTGACCACGCCGACGGTGAAGGTTCGTGTCGGCGCGCCGATGCTGCGCCGGCTGATCGGGCGCGGGCGGGCGCTGCTGCGGGCGCTGCATGAAGCCGTCGTCCCAAAATGGAACGTCGCGTAAATCCGCGCTAGATCATCATTCGTTCAATCGGCTTCGATTGGACGGATAAAGATGATCGCGAAAACAAAACTCTAGAGCGTGTCTGCTGATTCCACTTCAACGGATCACGCTCTAGTCGCGCATCACTTCTTCGGGGCGAGCGCCACTTTCGGCAGGTCTTCCTCGAGGATGGTCATGATCATATTGAAGCTCACTTCGCCATCCTCGTCGTCGCGGTGGAGGGTGGCGATGAACTCGGTGCCGATCCGCACTTCGACCGATGCACCCTTGCGGGCGGGCGGATCGATATGGATGCGGTCATTGCCCAGGGTGGCGCGGAGATAGGCTTGCACGCGCGCGATATCGGTCGGAGTCAAGTTGGAAACCTTTGCGTCAGTAGCGCCGGGGTAGCGCGATAGGGGAGTCTTAGACGAAGTGCTGTCACGGCGCCACTGACAGGCCAACAACCTTGTGGCGCGCAATCAACGCGGCGATCACGCCCGCAGCCTTTGCCTCGGCAACGAAGTCGATCAGGAACGCGGCGCCAGGATTGCCCTTGGCAACGCCGACCGCTTGCTGCACGGCGGCGAACTGGCCCGCCAGGATGCGCGCACCGGGCAGGCGGGTGACATCGGTCAACAGGCGCGGCTTAAGGCCGGCCAGGGCGTCGAGCTTGTCGTTCACGAACAAATCGAATGCCCCGTCGAGGCCGACCGCGCGATGCAGCGTGGCGTGCTTGATGTTGGCTTCAAGCCACAAATCATAGGCCGCGCGGGCGGTGGACGCGATGCGGATGCCGGGTTGATCGACATCGGCGATGGTTTGCAGCGTCGATCCGGCGGGCACCAGATAGGTCGATTCAATTTCGACATAGGCCGGGGTGAAATCGATGGTCTGCGCGCGGGCCGGCTCTGCGCCGATATTGGCGATATCCCAGATATTCTTGCCGGCATCATCGGCCAGCGCGCCAGGGGAGGCAAATGGCAGCAACAGCAACGGCACCCCAAGCCGTTCCGCGATCATGCCGGCGAGATCAGGCGATACCCCCACCGGAACCCCGTCGACGACGCCGCCGCTGACCAGCAGGAAATTGCCGATATTGATGCCGGCGCGCAGCACTCCGGTGGGCGCGAGGGCAGCGCGAGCGAGGTCAATATTCATGGCGCGGTTCTCCGATGCAATGTTGTTCCAGTCCTACGCCGCTGCCTCAGCTTGTTCAATCCGTCTCAATTTGCGGTGATGTGTTGCGCGTCCGCGATCCAGCGGTCACTATACAGTCCGAAATAGCGGCGGCGTTGGGGACGAATTATCATGATGGGTTTGGTGAGGACCGCCTTGCGGCGCCCTTACACCTCGGCGATCGCGGCGTTCATCATTGTCCTGGCGGGCGCGATGTCGCTCTCCCGGATGATCGTGGATATTTTCCCCGTCATCGATATCCCTGTGGTGCTGGTGGCATGGAACTATGGTGGGCTGCCGGCCGAGGAAATGGAACGCCGCGTGGTGCTGGTGGCGGAGCGTTCCTACACCCAGAATGTCGACGGCATCGACCGCCTCGAGAGCCAGTCCCTCGCCGGCACTGGCATCATCAAGATCTACTTCAAACCGGGTGCCTCGATCGGCGCGGCCCTGGCCCAGATCAATGCGGTCAACAATCAGGCGTTGCGGGTCATGCCGCCGGGCATCACCCCGCCGATCCTACTGCCATTCAACGCGTCCTCGGTCGGTGTCATGCAGATGACATCGTCAAGCAAGACGATGTCCGAGCAGAATGTGGTGGACTACACGAATAATTTCGTCCGCCTCAAGCTCTACACGGTTCCCGGTATCGCGCTCTCCGCGCCCTATGGCGGCAAGGCCCGCCAGATTATTGTCGACCTCGACCCCAGCCGGATGGCAGCCAAAGGCGTGTCGCCCAACGATGTGGTGCAGGCGTTGCAGGCATCGAACGTGATCGTGCCGGCCGGCGTCGCCCGCATTGGCGACCGCGAATATAACGTCGCGATCAATTCCAGCCCAGGCGCAGTATCCCAGTTCGCCGATCTGCCGCTCTCGGTCCGCAACGGAATCACTGTCACGCTGGGCGACGTCGCCAAAGTCGGCGACAGTTTCGCCAACCAGACCAACCAGGTGCATGTGAACGGCGAGCGCGCGACCTACGTCACGATTTTGCGCCATGCCGACAGTTCCACCCTCGCCGTGGTCGATGCGGTGCGCGCGGTGATGCCGCAGATCAGGGCGGCAGCGCCTGACGGGTTGGAGATCGGGCTCGATTTCGACCAGTCGGTCTTCGTGCGCTCCGCGATCGAGAACGTGGTGCATGAGGCGATCATCTCGTCGATCCTGGTGTCGCTGATGATCCTGATTTTCCTCGGGTCGTGGCGCAACATGGTGATCGTGTCGGCGTCCATCCCGCTGTCGATCCTGGCCGGCATCGCCGGGCTTGCCGCGATGGATCAGTCGATCAACCTGATGACGCTGGGCGGACTTGCGCTCGCCATCGGCTTGCTGGTCGATAACGCGACGGTGACGATCGAGAACATCCATCGCAACCAGGCTTTGGGCAAGTCGCTGACCGTTGCCATCCTCGATGGCTGTGCCGAAGTGGTGACGCCGCTGACAGTGGCAACCCTGGCGATCTGCATTGTGTTCCTGCCGGTTTTCCTGCTCACCGGACCGGCACGCTTCCTGTTCATCCCGCTCGGGTTGACCGTGGTGCTGGCAATGTTGGCCTCCTACGTGCTGTCCTTCACCATCGTCCCAACCATGACACGGCTGCTGCTGACCGAGCACGGCCATGCCCCCCCGCCCAAGCTGGCGCAGTGGTTCGAACGCGGGTTCGAACGGATGCGCGACGCTTATACCCGTGCCCTGACCGTCTGCCTGGCCCGGCGCGGCTTTGTCCTCACCTGTTTTTTTGGCCTACTGGGCAGCAGCCTCATGCTCGCAACGGTTGCTGGCACCGACTTCTTCCCGACCGCAGATGTCGGCATCATCAAACTGCATTATCGCGGCCCGACCGGCACCAGGCTCGAAGTCACCGAACAGCGCGTGCTTGAGGTCGAGGCCAAGATCCGCACGCTGATCGGCGCGAGCGAAATCCAGACCATCAACGATACTGTCGGCGTGCCATTCGCAACCAACCTTGCGATCCTGCCATCCGACAATATTTCGAGTGCCGATGCTGAGATCCTGATCCAGTTGCGCCCCGGCCATAAGCCCAGCGTTCAGCATGTCCGTGCCTTGCGGGCGGCGCTACCCGAGGCGTTTCCCGGGGCGATCTTTTATTTCCAGACCGCCGATATCGTGTCGCAGGTCTTGAATTTCGGTCTGTCTGCGCCGATCGATATCCAGATTGCCGATCCGAATTTCAACCGATCCTATGTGCTGGCGCAAAAACTGCTGCTGGAAATCCAGAAAATCCCGGGCGTCGCCGACGCCCATATTGTGCAAAGCCTGGATTACCCGACCCTGCAGATTGACGTTGACCGTCTGCGCGCGGCCCAACTCGGCGTCACTCAGCGTGATATTTCGAATAATCTGCTGGTGTCGCTGTCATCGAGCTCGCTGGTCGCGCCGTCCTACTTCCTGAACCCTACCAACAACGTCAACTACTTCGTCGCAGTTCGCCAGCCGATGGAGGCTGTCAGCACGGTTGACGCCTTGATGGCCCTGCCGGTCAGCCAACCCCAGGTTACCCTGCCAACCACGATCGCCAATCAGTTTTCCACCGCCGCCTTCGCCACCATGCCCAATGCGCCGGTCACCCGGATCTCGGATGTGGCCACGCTGCGTCCGCGCACATCGCTCGCCTCGGTTAATCATAAGTCTGTTCAGCGGGTCATGAACGTCGCGGCCAATGTTGATGGCCGTGACCTCGGTTCTGTTGCGGCCGATATCCGCAAGGTGATTGCGGCCGCGTCCAAAGACCTGCCGATTACCACCCAGATCGAATTGCGCGGCCAGCCTGAGGTGATGGATACTACGTTCAGGAATCTCGGCCAGGGTTTGATGATCGCCATTATCCTGGTCTACGCGCTGCTGGTGGTGCTGTTTCAGTCCTGGGTGGATCCGTTCATCATCATGATGGCGGTGCCGGGCGCGCTGATCGGCATTATCTGGATGCTGGTCCTGACCGGCACGACGATTAATGTTGAATCGCTGATGGGCGCGATCATGACTGTCGGCATATCGGTGTCGAACTCGATCCTGGTGGTCAGTTTTGCCAATGATGTCCGTGCCCGCCATGGTGTTGATGCCTTTGCCGCCGTGCTCGAAGCTGGCAAGACAAGGTTGCGCCCGATCCTGATGACGGCGCTGGCGATGATCCTGGGCATGATCCCGATGGCGTTGGGGGCCGGTGAAGCGGGCGAACAGAACGCCCCGCTCGGCCGGGCTGTGATCGGCGGGCTGATCGCCGCCACCATCGCGACCCTGGTGATCGTGCCGATTTTCTACACTCTGCTCCGCCGCCAGCCGCCGCGTTTGCACCAACTCGACGTGCAATTCGCGGTCGAAGCCGCTGGCGCCCAGCCTTCGGCGAAAGGATAAGCCATGCTCCAAACGCCGCCAATATCGTCCAAGACCCGCCCCATCGGTATGTATGTTGTCGGTGTGGTGCTGGTGGGCGCAGCGATTGCCGGCACGGCGTGGTTTGTCCGCGCCGGCACCACCGGGCTTGCCGATGCGCGCGCGGCCATCGTTGCCAATGCCGCCCGCGGGCCGCTGGTGGGGGTGGCGACAGTCGCCCAAGGCCCGGCGACCCGAACCATCAACCTGCTCGGCGATGCCAAACCGTATGCGGTGGCCACGCTCTTTGCCAAGGTCAGTGGCTACGTGAAGTCGGTGCATGTCGACAAGGGCGATTTTGTGACCGCCGGGCAGCTTGTGGCCGAAATCGAAAGCCCGGAACTCGAAAGCCAGTATCAAAGCGCGGTCGCTGATATGGGCTACAAAACCCGCCTTGCGGCGCGCGCCAGGGAGTTGCTGCGCACCGGCAGTACCGCGCAGCAAACCGCGGAACTCGCCGAAGCGAGCCTGCGCATGTCGATCGAGCAGGTCCATAATCTCGATACTATGCGGTCTTACCAGACGTTACGGGCGCCATTCGCCGGCACAGTGATCGCCCGTTTTGCCGATCCTGGCGCGTTGATGCAGGCAGCAACCTCCAACCAGTCAAGCTCGCTGCCGGTGATCCAGATGGCCGACAACACCAGGTTGCGGGTCGGTGCTTATGTCGAACAGCGCGACGTGGCGGCGGTGCATGTCGGCGATCCGGTGGAAATCGTCGATGCATCCGATCAGTCCCGCCGACGCAGCGCCAAAATCAGCCGCACCTCGGCGACGCTCGACCCACGCACCCGGACGTTGTTCATCGAAATTGATGTCGACAACAAGGATATGTTCCTGGTGCCTGGCAGCTTCACCTATGCGGTGCTGAAAGTGCCGGTCGCAAGCTTCCCGCAAGTGCCGGTCGCGGCGGTTACCCAGCGCGGTGGCGTCACACAAATTGCCGTGGTGGGCGATGACGGCATTGTGAAGTTCCGCCCGGTGCGGGTGACCTCGACTGACGGCATTCTCATCAACCTCGCCGACGGGGTGAAGCCGGGCGAAAAAGTGGCGCTGAACGTACCGAATGAGGTGACGGACGGGACCAAGGTGCGATCGGCGCCAGCACGGTAGACAAGCGATTTTGGTCCGATCACTGAACTGCCGGATCCTCATTCGATCGGCTTGCCGATGCGATCATTATTCGTCCAATCGAAGCCGATTGATCGAATAATGATCTATAATCTGGCACGCCGCACCGATGCGCCCGGTCGCGTTCTGCGCTAGAATCAGACTATGGTTTCCGTATCGCTGACCGCGCCTGGCCGTATCCTGTTCCTCGCCGCCGATCCGGCGCTGGTCGCGGCCCAGTTGGCCGGCGCAGATCTGGCGCAAACCCCCGACCTGCGTGATGACATTTCGACTGACGAAATCACCCCGTTGCCGTCTTTGGTCTATTTTGACGAACGCCTGGGCGGGCACGCCTATACCGGCTTCAAGGCCGGCGATATCGCGCCGATCGGGGTGAACGCGGTGCGTGCGGGCGGCTTTGCGGTCACAGTCGCTGGCACGCGCTATGGCAAAGGCTCATCGCGCGAACATTCCCCCGCCGCCGAATTGCGCGCTGGGATAAGGCTGGTGATCGCAAAAAGTTTTGAGCGTATCTATCGCCAGAACGCCGATAATCTCGGGTTGCTGACGTCCACCGATTTTGGCCTGATCGCGCGGATCAGGGCAGGGGAGGCGATCACCATCGCCGAACTCATCGCCGACCGGGATGCGGTCACCCAGGACGTGCTGCGCGCCGGTGGCTTGTTGCGCTACGGCCAGCAGCATCAGATGCGCCGGGCTGAGATTGCGCTAGACGGACCGCAAACCCTGGTCGCGAAAATTCTCGCGCGGCATGCATTGGATGGCCATCCTGCCACTCCAGGCAAGGGCGTGTTCGTCCATGCCGATTTGCGTTTCATCCACGATATCTACACCGCCATGTGCCGATCATTGCTGCACGAAACCTTCGGCAGCCAGATCGCGCTGCACGAGCCAGAGACGATTCTGGCGTTCGAGGACCATTATTCCTACGCTGGCAGCAGCCCCGCCCATCGCGACAAACTGGCCGATGTGCGGACGTTGTCCAGGGCCCACCGGGATTTCGTCGCCGAGCACGGCATTCGTGACCACGGCTATCTGCCCGGCGCCGGATCGGAAGGCATCTCCCACGCGCTGATGGCCGAACGCTATGCGCTGCCGGGGCAATTGATTGTCGGCACCGATTCGCACACCCCGCATAGCGGCGCATTGGGGTGCCTTGCCTTCGGGGTCGGCACCACCGACATGGCCAACGCCATGCTGACCGGGGCTGCCCGGCTGGTGGTGCCGGAGGTGTTGCGCATCGAGATGGCGGGCGCACTTCCGCCGGGCATCACCGCCAAGGATGTTGTGCTGCATCTGCTGGCCCGCCCCGACCTGAGAGCCGGCATCGGCATCGGCCGCGTCTTCGAATTCGGTGGGCCGGGGATGGCCGCGTTCAACACCGATGAACGCGCGACAATGACCAACATGACCGCCGAGCTTGGCGGCCTCAGCGGGATTGTCGAACCGGACGCGGAAACCGTGGCCTTTATTCGCGCCCGACGCGGTGTGGCGATCACGTTGGAACCCTGGATGCGCAGCGATCCTGGGGCGGCGTACGCGGCGGTGCTCGCGGTCGATCTTGCCAGCCTGTCGCCGATGGTTGCAGCCCCGGGCGATCCCGGCAACGGGCGGGATCTGTCGCGACTCCCTGTGCCGGTGGGCATCGACATCGCCTATGGCGGGTCCTGCACCGCCGGCAAGCGCGCGGATTTCGATCAATATCACGAGGTTCTCGCCTGGGCTGCCGCGCGCGGGCTGCGCGTGGCCGATGGGGTGAAGCTCTATCTGCAATTCGGCACCGTCGATGTCGGCGCCTATTGCGCGCAGGCCGGCTTTCTCACCGCATTCGCCGCGGTTGGTGCGGAAATTTTGCAACCGGCCTGTGGCGCCTGCGCCAATTGTGGGCCGGGCGTCTCCGAGCATGCCGATCAGGTTACGGTCAGCGCCATCAACCGTAATTTTCCTGGTCGTAGCGGGCCAGGCAAAATCTGGCTCGCCAGCCCGCCAACAGTGGCGGCAAGCGCGATTGCGGGGGAGTTGATGTCGTTTGCCGATCTGCGCGCGCGTTACGCTGCCGGCGGTGCAATCCGGTAGAGCACGTGGCGGCGCAACGGCGATCCCTCGGCGATGCGGGGATGGTCGAAATCGTCGGCCGGATCATGCCGCATGCCGAGTTTATCCATCACCGCGCGCGACCGGACATTATGCGGCACGGTGAAGGCCACGATTTCGCTGCAGCCGATAGTGTCAAAACCATCAGCAATCGCCGCCCGTGCGGCCTCGGTGGCATAGCCGCGCCCCCAGAATTTCCGCCCGATGCGCCAGCCGATTTCGACCGCACCGGCCATCGGCATGTCGGGACGCATGCGCAGCAGCCCGACTGCGCCGACCAGCGGGGCAACGCCACCGCAGGCTTCGACCGCCCAGAAGCAAAATCCCTCACGGCCATAATGCACCATTTGCCGGGCGATCCAGGCATCGGAGGCGGCACGGTCCATCGGGCCGCCGAGCATGTCCATCATCTCCGGGTCGGCGTGGATTTCCGCCATATGGGCGAAATCATCGTCCCACCACGGGCGCAGGCGCAGGCGCATCGTGTCGATCATTTGGGCTCCATGGCATGCAGAACCTGGCGGCGGTCCGGGATTGGGGCGACGGCACCGAAGCCTTCGCATTTCAACGCCGCCGCACAGGCAGCATATTTTGCGGCCGCTTCGGGGGCATCGCCAAGGATGAGCCGCGCCAGAAAACTGCCGCAGAACGTGTCGCCGGCACCGGTCGCATCGACCGGATTGCACGGGAATGGCGGGATGTGGACCCGCGTATCCGGCGTCGCCAGCAATGCCCCGGCCGCGCCGTTCTTAACCACGACAATGCGCGGCCCAAGTCGCAAATAGAAATCGGCAATGGCGTCAGGATCGGTCAGGCCGGTCAGGGTTGTGGCGTCATCCAGGCTCGGCAACGCGATGTCGACGTTGGCGATTGCGGCGTGCACGACCGATGCCGCCTCGGCGGGCGACCACAGCTTGGCACGGTAATTAGTGTCGTAGGCGATCTGCACGTTATGGCTACGCGCGACGCCGATCGCACGCAGCACCGCATTCCGCCCAGCCTCCGAAATTCCCTGACTGATCCCTGACACATAGAGCATTTTGGCGTTGGCGATCAGCCGCACATCAACATCATCCGGCCCGTAGGCGGACGCGGCCGAGTTGCGCCGGTAGTACAGGAACTGGTGCCCGCCATCGCCATGGGTGACAAAGTAGACCCCTGTCTGCCGGGTCGGGTCTTGCCTGACAGCGGACACATCAACCCCCTCCGCCCGCCATAACGCCATGAAGCGCGCACCCGGCCAGTCATCCCCCAACGCGGTCAGATAGGCCGTGCGCACGCCCTGGCGCGCCGCGGCGATGGTGGCATTGGAGGTGTCACCGCCAAACCCTTCCAAAAAATAGGCGCGGCCATCAGCGCCTTGCGGGGTCTGGTTAAATTCCAGCATTGGCTCGCCGAGGGCAACAAATTCGATGGGCATGGCCGGATCATGCCACGCGCTGCTCCGCTCGGCTATTGGTCGGCTATTCCTCGCCAGAGGCCACGAGCAGTCGGTCGGCCTGGACTTCGAGTTCTTTGGCGCTGTTGTGCAAAACCAACACCTTTGCGTGCAGATTGTCGAGATTGCCGGTGAGGCCCGCCAGCGCACCGCCGAGGCCATCAACCTGGCCGCCAAGCTGGGTCATCGTGCTGCGCCATTCGGCAACCGCGTGTTTCTGCCGTGCCAGGGCGTCGTCCAAAGCGGCGAGTGCCCGCTGCAGGCGAAGTTGCGGGTCCTCCGCGCTGGCGACCGCGAACGACGCTGCCTCGGCGTCAGCCGGCGTGCCCGCCGGCACTTTGGCCCGTGGCCGGAAGGCCAGAATATCAGCCGTGCGCGGCCGGGTGGCTGGGTCTGACATAACAAACTCCATCCGATTGGGATGGGTTAATAAATCATGAACATCACAAAAAGTCGATTGAATTATTAAAAAATGCAACGGGTCCATTATTCTGCAGGTTTGACCACGACTTCCTTGGTGTCACGGCGCAGACGGTTCTCGCCAAGGAACAGCAGAATCGGCGCGGCGATGAAGATCGACGATGACGTGCCGACCACGATGCCGAACAGCATCACCCAGGCAAAGCCGGACAGGGTCGAACCACCAAACAGCGCCAGCGGCAGGCTCGCCAGGAACACCGTCATCGAGGTGCCAAGGGTGCGGCTCAAGGTTTCATTGATCGACAGATCGATCAGCTCCCGCAGCGGCATTGTCTTGTATTTGCGCAGGTTTTCCCGCATCCGGTCGTAGACCACCACTTTGTCATTGGTCGAATAGCCCAGGATCGTCAGGATCGCGCCGACCATCACCAGGTCGAAATCGAGCCTGGTGACCGCGAGAAACCCGATCGCCTTGGTCACGTCGAGCAGCAACGTCACCACCGCGCCGACCGCGAACTGCCACTCGAAGCGGAACCAGATATAGAACAAAATCATCAGCATGCTGAAGCCCAGCGCATACATGCCGTCGCGGAACAGCTCCGCCGAAACTGATGCGCCCACCGCATCGGTCCGCACCACCCGTGTGCCAGGTTGCGCTTTTTCGACCGCGGCACGCACCTTCGAGACGACTTTTTGGGTGGCGGCTTCGGTGGGTTGCGCTTCGAGGCGGATGGCGACGGAATTATCTTCGCCAAAACGCTGGACACCCTCGGCGCGCAGGCCCTGGGCGTGCAGTTCGGCGCGGATGGCGGCAATGTCGGCGACGGCCGGGGTGCGCACCTCCATGATGATGCCACCAGCGAAATCAATGCCAAGCGACAGGCCGGGATAGAAAAACAGACCGACCGAGGCAATCGACAGCACCGCCGACACCGCCAGCCCCAGGATGCGGCCACGCATGTATTGGAAGTTCAGATTATCGGGCGCCATGCGCAGCAAGGGACGAATGAACATCTCGGGCGATCCTATACCGGCAGGCTGGTGGGACGGGTGCTGACATACCAACGCACCATAAAGAGCCGCGCCAGCATGGTGGCGGTGAACATCGACGTGGCGATCCCCACCGTGATGGTGATCGCAAAGCCGCGCACCGGTCCGGCGCCGAAGGCAAACAGCATCACATGTGACAGAAACGCCGTCGCGTTGCTGTCTATGATGGTCGAGAAGGCGCGCTGGAACCCGACCTCCATCGCATTCAATGGTGACCGCCCGTTGCGCACCTCCTCGCGGATGCGTTCATTGACCAGAATGTTGGCATCGACCGCCATGCCCAATGTCAGCAGGATGCCGGCCATGCCGGGCAAGGTCAGCGTGGCTTCCAGCAGCGACATAACCCCGGCTAGCAGCACCAGATTGGCCACCAGCGCGAGGTTGGCGAACCAGCCGAACAGCCCGTAAAACAGCGCCATAAACACCATCACCAGCACGAACCCGACCGCGAGCGCGATCGCCCCGGCGCGAATGGCATCGGCACCCAATTCCGGCCCGACGCTGCGTTCCTCGACCACGGTCAACGGCGCGGGCAGCGCGCCGGCGCGCAGCAGCACGGCAAGGTCGGTCGCCGATGCCGCGGTAAAGCTCCCGCTGATCTGACCCTTGCCGCCGGTAATCGGCTCACGGATCACCGGCGCGCTGATCACTTTGTCGTCGAGCACGATGGCAAAGGGATGGCCGACATTGGCGCGGCTGATTTCGGCGAAACGGCGGGTGCCGAGCGAATCGAAGGTGAAATTCACCACCCATTCGCCGTTCTGGCTATTCTGCCCAGCGCGGGCATCGGTCAGATTACCGCCATCGACCTCAACCCGGCGACGAACAGCGACCCTTTGGTTGCTTTTGCCTTCAAGCGGCAGGAAATCCACCCCTGGTGGCGGCGCACCGGTCACGTTGGCGGTCTCATCGGTCAATCGGAAGGTCATCCGCGCGGTCTTGCCGAGCAATTCCTTGATCCGGTTGGGATCTTCGATACCGGGGAGTTGCACGATGATGCGGCTTTCACCCTGGCGGGCGATGACAGGTTCGGTGACCCCGCTGCCATCGATGCGGCGGCGGACGATTTCGATGGACTGCGCCACGGCCGACGCCGCGCGTTCCTTCAGCGCCAGCGGCGACAGAGTGATGGCGATCTGTCCGTCGGGCAGGGTGGAGAATTCAAGATCCGCGCGCTGGCCAGGTGCGCCGGTGGTGGCCAATTCGCGCAGAGCCACCATCGCGGCGTCCTGCTTGCCATCGTCGGATACCCGCACCGTCAGCCGCTGCTGGGCCTGCTGGACCGAGACCACGAAGCGTTGCACCCCAGCCCGCCGCAGCGCCTGGCGCGCCCCGTCGCCGAGGCTGTCGAGGCGCTCCTTCATCACGGTGTTCATATCCACTTCGAGCAGCAGATAGCTGCCACCGCGCAGATCGAGCCCGAGATGGATTGTTCGCCATGGGATCCACCCCGCGGGCGATGGCGCGATGTTTGGCACGCACAGCAATAGCCCTGCCAGGCAAGCGCCCAGGATCGTCCAAGTCTTCAGCCGGCTGAAATACATCATGCCTCTACGCACCCTCGTCACCGCGAACCCCGCGCCGTAGCCTGGGTGGGGGGATTGGGCAAGGGCTGGAGGAAGAAAGACCTTCTTTTTTTGCACAAAGGAAGCAACAAAACCGCCCGAATTGCTTGCCGTTTGCTCGCGTCGGCGGACGTCCCCAAGTCCACGACAATAGTGTCATAAAAAGTTTTTTTGCTTCTTTTGGTTCACAAAAAGAAGCGCCTGCTTCCGCTTTGAGGCGACCGATATGCCAAATCCCACCCTGTCCGGCGGCGCCGGCGGCAGGTTGCTTGTTGGCGACGCTGCACGATGCCCCCTAGATCCGCCCGACCGCACTTATTTTCGTGGGATCGCAGGCGTCGTGGTTCAGCATTGCCAATGGCCTGCCGCAATTTGACGGAAAGCAGACCGACTAGAAACCATGCGGGGTGGGCTGCTACAATCGTCCTATGGATATTCGTACACTGAAGATCGGCGTTGCCGGCGCCGGACATTTCGGCCGCTTTCACGCCCAGAAGGTCGCCGCCTCACCAAGATCAGTACTTGTCGGCATTGCTGATCGCGATCCGGCACGGGCGGCCCTGGTGGCTGCCGAAACCGGCACCAGGCCGATGGCATGGCCGGACCTGCTCGCCGCGTCCGATGCGATCGTGATCGCAACGCCGGCGGAGGCACATTTTGCCATGGCGTCGCAGGCGTTGCGCGCGGGTAAGCATGTGCTGGTCGAAAAGCCGATTGCGGCAACGCTGGCCGAGGCCGACGCGCTCGCAGCCCTTGCCCAGCAGGCCGGCAAGGTTTTGCAGGTCGGCCATTTGCTGCGCTTCACCCCGGAACACGCGGCCATTCAGCTTTATATGCCACGGCCGATTTTCATCGAATGCATCCGCATCGCCCCCTTCAAGCCGCGCGGCACCGATGTCTCGGTGGTATTGGACCTGATGATCCATGATCTCGACATGGTGCTGTCGCTGGTCGATGCCGATCTCGAAACGGTGGATGCGATCGGGGCACCGGTGGCAAGTGAGTTCGAGGACATCGCCAATGCCCGACTGGGTTTTTCGAATGGCTGCGTCGCGATGATCACCGCGAGCCGGATTTCGCTGCGCACTGAACGCAAAATGCGGCTGTTTGGCCAGGACGGCTATTTGAACGTCGATTTTGCCGCCCGCAGCCTGATGATGATCGGCCGCGGCGGCGAAGGCATGCCAGTCCCAGGACTGCCCGGGGCAACGATGTCGCAGATTTCCTGGGCCGAAGACGATGCGCTGACGGCTGAGCATGCAGGCTTTGCCGCCTCCGTGCTCGACGGCGCGCCAATCCGTGTCGATGCAGTGGCCGGGCGCCGGGCGCTGGCGGCGGCGCTGGCCGTGACCGACAGTATGAAGGTGGCGCGGCAGCGCGCGGAGGCGTCGGGGTTGATCCGGTAGCGTCCTATCCTCCAGACTGTAAAAAACTGGAGGATAAGTCATGCAAATCATCACCACTGGCCTGCGCTTTCCGGAAGGCCCGGTCTGGCTGCGCGATGGTTCGATCGCATTGGTCGAAATCGAGCGTAAAACAGTCACCATTGTTGCCCCCGACGGTTCCCAGCGCATTCTGTCGCGCCACCTTGGCGGACCCAACGGCATGGCGGTCGGGCCGGACGGCGCGTTTTATGTTTGCAATAATGGCGGCTTCAACTGGCACGAAGCCGACGGTGTGATCCGTCCCGGGCTGCAACCGGATGACTATGTCAGTGGCTCGATCGAACGGGTGGACCCGGCGACCGGTGCGGTCACTACGCTCTATGATAATTGTAATGGCGTGAAGTTGCGTGGACCCAATGATATCGTGTTCGACAAACATGGCGGGTTCTATTTCACCGATCTCGGCAAGACCCGGCATCGGGATCGCGATATGGGAGGGGTGTTTTACGCCCGTGCCGATGGCAGTTTCATCACCGAGCTCGCCTGGCCGTTGCTGACCCCTAACGGTATCGGACTGTCGCCAGACGGGGCCACGCTCTATGCCGCTGAAACGGCGACTGCCCGGGTCTGGGCATTTGACCTCGATGGTCCCGGCCAGTTGCGCCGCGCCAAGCCCGCGATGCCGCATGGCGGGCGGTTTGTGGCGGGGCTGGGCGGCTATCAGATGTTCGACAGCCTCGCGATCGATGCGGCGGGCAATATTTGCGTGGCGACTTTGGTGACCGGTGCTGTGACGGTGATCTCGCCCGCCGGGCAAATCCTGCGGGTGGTGCGTTTTGCTGATCCGATGGTCACCAATATCTGCTTCGGGGGCGCCGATCTCAACCGCGCCTTCATCACCCTGTCCGGCACCGGCCAGCTGGTGGCGATGGATTGGGTCGATGGCGATTGGAATATTCCGGGCCTCAAGCTCAATTTCGAACGATGACAATTTGGCGACCGCGCTTGCCCGAAATCGGCTGAAATTCAGGGTTCCAATCGGCAACCCGCTCGCGTATCGTTTGTCGTATCAATGGGAGGAAGTGCAATGATGTCGTTGATGCGGGCAGGTTTTATGGGTGCAGCGATACTGGCTCTGGCGGCGATGCCCGCCCTGGCCGACACCAAGGTCTTTGCAAAATCGGGGATATGGGAAGCCTATAGCGGCACCAGCAGCGATGGCACCAAAGTGTGCGGGATTTCAGCAAGCGGCGGTGGTCGCTGGTTTGGCTTCAAGTATTTCGCCCAAGATGACGAGTTCACGGTCCAACTCAGCAAGGATACTTGGGACATCCCCAAGGGCCTGAAAGTATCGGTGTCGCTGACCTTCGATGACGAAACCCCGTGGAAGGCTCAGGGCGTCGGCTTTAAGATGAGCGACGGCGACGCCGCCCTGCAATTCGGCGTGCCCTTCAAACAGGCAACTAAATTCCTTAAGGAGTTCCAGGCCGCTGATGCAATGGTGATCGATTTCCCGTCGCAGAAGGCCCTGAAATCCTGGGAAGCAGACATGAAAGGCTCGCACAACATTGTCGAACAATTCGGCAAATGTCTGCAGCGCATGTAAAGTTACAGCGCCAGGCTAGCGGTAACACGAGCGGCCCTGCCAATGGCAGGGCCGCTTTTGCTTTTAGAGCGTGACCCGTTGAAGTTGAATCAGCGGACACGCTCTCGATTTTTGTTTTCACGATCATCATTATCCGTCCAATCGAAGCAGATTGGACGGATAATGATCTAATGGGTCATCATCCGTTCGGCTTGCTTCTTCGATCTGATAAAGCGGATCATAGGGCCAGGACGCTACAGCACGCCGAACCGCCGGCGAACCCAGAGGCGGATCGCCAGAAGCCGTCGCGTCAGGCGTGATCGCCGGCGTTGCAGAAAGCTGCGGACCACGCTGCGCCACGGACGGATCTTGGCCATCGCCCAGTCGCGGATGCGGCGGACCTGCCCGACCATCCAGGCGAACCAGCGCACCCGCAGCAGGGTTGCCTCGCAGGCATGATAGATGAACACCACAATCAGGCTCGCCACCACCCGAATGACCAGATACGCGATCGCACCGCTGGTCACGTAGCCCTGCGCCATCAGCGCCAACGCCCAGAGCTCGGCGAGCTTGCCGCCCACTTCCGGCACCAGAAACAGCGCCAGCGCGGCCCAGGCGGGGACCGTGGCGAGCCAGGCCGCGAGACGGCGGATCGGGGGTAAGGCGCTGAGCCATCGCAGCGCCAGCGCGGCACCGGCCCACAGCACGTCTTCCAGCACCACGACCAGCAGGGCGAGTGGCAGCAGCACAATGTCGCGCAACCGTCTCACGATCCGATGCCTGCGCCAGCTTGGCGCAGGGTTCAGCACGATTTTTGTCCGGGCGGGCATGACCGTGGCGGTGCGGGGCGGGGAGATTGGGACATTTGCTGGGCCTGGGTTGGTGGCGCAATGCGCTGCGGGGCGGGCATGGTCGCGGTGACAGGCGGCGGTGGCGGCGCCAACCGCAAGGCTTGCTGTGGCGGCGCCATCAGCATGGGCCGGACCGGTTGCGCAATCTGTGGCATCGGCGCCTGGGGCTGGCGTGGTGGCGCCAGTATCTGGGGCAGGGGCCCGGGCCCGGAAGTTACGGCCGGCGGGGCGACGGCAACCTGCGCTGCCGGAGGCCGGACGACTGATTGTGGAACCGGCGGTCGCTCGATGCGGGGAAACTGGCCGCTGGGTGCAGCGGCGCCTTGGGGCATCGGCCGTGCGATCGGCACCGGCATTGGCGTGGTCGACAGCGCGCGGGGATTGGCCGCTGGCCCCAGTGCCTGTGGGCGCGGCGTCGCGACCATCGGTCCAGGAGCCAGGTCAAGCGCTCGCCCGCCGGTGGGGAGCAATCCCGCATTGGCTTGGACGGGCCGCGCAGGTGGTTGGGCGAGCGGGTGCGCCGCTGCCATCGCGTGCGGCGACATCAACCGGGTGTTGCGTGCCACCGGCCGCGAATTGATCATCGCCGAGGCCGCCACGACCGTGGTCACATGCCGGTTGAGATATGGGGTATTGGTCACAGCGGGACCATGGCCGAGATTGACCCGATCCGTATAGCCTGGGCTGGTGCGAAAGCCTGGGTGATAGTGTTCGCGTGGCCCCAACGGGACCCAGCCGACCGGGCTGCCAAAACGCGCGCCGAGCGCCGCACCGGCACCGAACCCGATAAACGCCACCAGTGCCGGCGCGTAGACCGGGCGATGATGATGACCTTCGCCAACGCCCGGTGCCCAGGCCCAGCGCGGCCCGATTTGCAGCCAGCGCCCATAGTGAAATGGCGCAAAACCCCAAGGCGCATCATCGATCCAGGTCCACCCCCATGGCAGCACATGTGCCCAGCGGCCCTCGCGGTAGGGCACCCAACCCGATGCGACCGGGGGATACCAGACACGGCCGTACTCCGGCACGCTATCCCAGCGTCCGGCCTCGGCGAGTGCGGCACCGCCGGTCATCTCCTGAACCTGTTCCGGCGGCGTCGCGGGACCAATCACCGCCGGGCGCAATGGCGCCACGTTGGCGGCAATGAACGGGTTGCTGGCTTGTGGGCCAAGACTGCCATTCAGCGTTTCCAGGCCGCTGATCATCGCGGTCTGGTGCGGCCCAATCGCCAGCGCCAGTCCGGGGCCGGCAAGCTGCGCCGCACCCGCGATGACTGTCACCAGACCCGGCCGCCCGCTATCGCCGGTCTGCACGATATAGCGGCCGGGCTCGGTGATGGTGACGGTGCCGCGCGGGGTGTGCAGCGTCACCGCATCGCCGGCTGCCATCCGGCGCAGAACGACGGCAAGGTTACCCTGCACCAGGCACGCGGTCAGGCGATTGTCATCGAGCGTATCAATTTCAAGTTCGCTGCCCTGGTCAAGCACCAGCCTGTTATCGGCGATGTCGAACTCGGCCCGGGCGCCAGGCTCGGTCCAATAGACCTGACCCGCAGTGACCGGATAGTTGAGCGTGGCTGGCACCCAGTCGGGTTGCTCAGCGGTGCGGAATGAAACCGTACCGATGATCCGCGCGACCCGACCGACCCTGCCAGGTGGGTCGCTGGCAGATGGCTCAGGCTGGGCCGGTGCCTGGGCCAAGACCGGGGCGATCAGCGCCGGGCAAGTGCCGACCAGTATCCCTATGGCAAGGACGAGCGCGCCGATGGATCGGATTGAGGGCCGTGCCGGCATGGTGGCAGCTCCGTAAGAACCAGCGCCCTATATTTGGCCAGCTCTGTGGCAAAACCGAGACAGCCGCCGGGCCCCGCAGGTGAAATTTCATCCATCCCGCCGGCCGGCATCGCGGCGCCACATCGTCTCCACGGTCTTGCCGCAATCGGGGGCGCAAGTGGCGATCGTACCAACATTCCATGAGGCCATTATGCGCCGCCCCCGCCCTAGTCGTTCTGCAATTGCCGTTTTGTTTGGCGTGCTGTGCGTGATTAGCTTGCTCGGGCTCGGCGGCTGCGTTGTGGCGCCTGCGCCGGGATATTATGGCGGGGCTGCCGTCTACGTCCCGATGCCAGCGCCATACCATCATGGCGGCTATCGGGGCGGTGGCCGCTATCACGGGCACTGACCGCGGTTTGCGTCCGGGCCCGGATCGGGCGCAAAATGTGGAATGGGTGAATTTTCAGCAGAATGGCTCGCGTTGCGCGAACCGGCGGATCATCGCGCCCGCAATGCTGCGGTCAGCGCGGCGGCTGCGGGGGCGTTTGCGCGGCGCAATACACTGCGCGTGGTCGATCTTGGCTGCGGCACCGGGTCCAATTTGCGCGCCATCGCACCGTCGCTGCCCAACCGTCAGCACTGGCGCCTGATCGATGCCGATCGCCCGCTGCTTGCCGCGGCCCGGACCGCATTGACGCGCTGGGCCGATCGCGCCGAGACCGCCCCCGATGGGAGCTTGCGGATCTGGCACGGAGCAAAGACGATTTCGGTTGCCTTTGAGCCGACCGATCTCGCCGCCAATCTGGACGAGGCGTTGGCCGGGGAGGTCGATCTCGTCACCGCTGCCGCATTTTTCGATCTTGTCTCCGCATCGTGGATCAGTAATTTCAGTGCCGTGCTGATTGCCCGGGCTCTGCCGCTCTACGCGGTGTTGACGTATAATGGCGCGGAACGCTTGATGCCGGCGCACCCTGCCGATCACGCCATGCTGGCGGCGTTTCACGCCCATCAGCGCACCGACAAAGGCTTCGGTGTTGCCGCCGGCCCGGATGCCGCAACTTGCCTGCAGCGTGGCTTTGACGAAGCCGGTTGGCAGGTGGATGCCGGGCATAGTGACTGGCGCCTGGGCCGGG
This sequence comes from Asaia bogorensis, assembly GCA_943333505.2. Lineage (GTDB taxonomy): Bacteria > Pseudomonadota > Alphaproteobacteria > Acetobacterales > Acetobacteraceae > CAITOL01. Next base: position 141,732 of record CALQTN020000002.1, read on the forward strand.
ACGATGCCGGGCTGATCGCGATGCTTGCCAACGGTGCCGCAGCGGCCGTCGCCGAGACCGGGTTGGTGCCTGCGGTCGATATTGCCGACTGGCGTGCGGCGCATCAATCCGTGCAACGCTGGCTGATCGGGCATCAGGACCTGTTTGCCCGACCCGGATAGAGCGCGTGTCAGCCGACCAGCATCGTGCGCTGACGGGCGACGCAATCGGCCAGCCTGTAACGATCCAGCACGGTCTGGCGCGCGGCGCGCCTGATAGCTGCAACTCCAGCTCCGCCCGCCAGCCCTTCTAAGATCCGGGCGGCAATTGCGGATGGGTCGAAAAATGGCGCGAGCAGCCCGTTATCCCCCTCGACAATGACTTCCTCGACCGGTGGCGTCGCCGAGCCCACAACCAAACAGCCCGCCGCCATCGCTTCCAACATCGACCACGACAGCACGAACGGCACCGTCAGATAGGCATGCACCGCTGAGACCTGTAAAAGTTTCATATAGCGATCGAACGGCAACACCCCGAGAAAATGCAGCCGCGTCGGGTCAAAGCCCGGCTGATCCTGAATTTCGTGGAGCATCTGGTCGCGCCAGGTGCCGCCCTTGGTGGGCGGCGGGCCATAGCGCGGTTGATCGTCGCCGACCACCACAATATCGGCATCCGGCCTGGCTCGAAGGATGGATGGCACCGCACGCATGAAACTCGGAAAGCCGCGCTGCGGCTCGAGTCCGCGGGCGACATAGGTCACCAGTGGCGCCCCAGGGGCGAGGCGGCGGCCACCGGGCAGGGTGAACTGGGCCATCGGGTCGGGCGCGATGGTGTCGGTGTCGATGCCATCATGGATCACCGAAATTGCCGGTTGCAACGCGGATGGGTGTAGGCTGCGCTGCCATTGGGTCGGCGCAATGAAGTGATCGCCGGCGGCAAGGGCGAGCAGGAGTGGCGCATTGCGCAGCCGCACCGCCTGGCGCTGCGCAAGATCGACCGGCTTGGCGGGATCAAAGCCGATATCGGCGCCGTGGGAATGGTAGAAAAATTCGCAATACTGCAACAATCTGGTGCGCGGGAAGACATCCTTGATGAACAGGGTCTCGCCCCAGCCAGGATGGCCGAAGACCGCATCCGGGATGAAGCCATTGCGCTGCAAGCCTTCGCAGATTGCGGCCACCGACTGCCCATGGGCGAAGGCTGCCGCCATCGGGCGCAAGGCAGGTGGCCCCCCAACGGATTGCGGCACGGGGTAGGTAATGCAGCCGACGCCTGGCAGCTGCAGCCCGACGCTGGTGCTGATGCAGACGATTTTGTGGGTGCCCTCGACCGCCAGTGCTTCCATCAAATGGCGAAACTGTGCCGGTGCGTTCTGGTGGATAAATAGCAGGTTCATGACAAGATCGCACCATACGGAGTGCCATCTGAGTAAGTATCCATTGGATTTAACATATAGAATTCACAAAATTTTACCCCATGAACCGAAAGCCGAGATGATACTGTGTCGCGACATCTAAATGCTTTCAGACCGGTTACAGATGCGACGAATTCGCTTGCCCAATGACCAAAGGTCACCATATAAGAAGAAGAATTTTGCATACCATAGCGCGGAATATATCTGCTTGCCAGGACGTCGCGCTCATATTTGATACAGGAATTTTGCCATGGGACAGAAAAGCACATCGAAATCCATTCGCGGCGGCGATCAGGATATTGGGGACCAACTTGATCAGGAGAAATCTGATGATCAGGGTGGTGCAAGCGTCGGTGGAGATGATCCGTTCGCGGCCTTTGTCCGTGCCTTGATGGCATCCCCGAAGCCGTCGATGGCGGCGGGCGAGGCGACCTCGCCGCTGGCCTCCGGCTCCTTGCTCTGGACCTATAACAGGGGTGGGGCGTTCAAGCTCGAAGCCACCACCGGATTTCTTAAGACCGCGACTGGCGATGGTGGCTTCTCGCTGAACGTCAGCCGGGACGGGTCATACGAACTGAATTTCGCCGGCAGCGATGTCGAACTCGAATATGAAGCCGGAGACCATGACAGCGCGGCCCCGGTTCCGGTGCCACCGGCTGGCAATACGGCGATGTATGCGACGGTGAACGGTCGGGTGGGGGCGAATGCCTCGGCCGGCCATATCACCTGGGACGGTCGCGGCACGGCGGCCAATCCGGTGGTGGGTTCCGATACGGTTTTTGGCGGCGTTGGCGATTTCTACTACGGCGGCACCGCGCCGCACGCCGTGTTGCCTGCCGGCAATGACGGCAATTGTCTGATCTACACTGCGGCAACCAAATCGACTGTGGCGCCAGGCTCGGTGCTGGTCGATATGCAGCACGCGGTCGGCTATGGCAGCAATGCCGAGGACAATCATTTCGTCAATTTCGATCAGGTGCGTGGCTCCCTGCAGAGCAACGTGCTGATCGGCAGTGCGGCGGGGTCCGACCTCAAAAGCGGTGGCGGCGGCAGCGTGCTGATCTCGCTCGGCGGCACCGGTTACGAATTGCGTCCCGATGGCACAGGCAATGTGCTCGTCTCAACCGTTGGCGCCGATCGTATCCTGCTGGATGCGACGCACGCCTGGAACGCCAGCTTCCAGACCACATTGCTGGGCTTCAATCCCGCGCACGGTGCCTATATCGACCTTACGTTGATGGATAAAGACACAACCCTTATGGCCGCAATCCATAACGACGCGACGGCCTATCTGCGGCTGACCGATGACAGCGCCGGGAGCCATTTGCTCTATAGCGCCGACAAGTTCGTCTCCAGCAGCCATGACATTCTCGACATGCCGCTGGTCCATGGGCTCGACATCGCGACCTTGCTGGCGAACAAAAATCTGGTTGTCTAGGGTCTGTTGAGATTGAGGGTTCCGGCGCGGCTTGGAGTGTGATTCAAGCTTTGTATGGAACGCTTTATATTGACTGATGCCCAGTGGGCGAAGATGGAACCGCACTGCCTGGGCAAGCCCACGGACCCAGGACGCAGCGGTGG
>CALQTN020000003.1 GCA_943333505.2 Asaia bogorensis
CCAGGGATCGTGACCAAGCCGGCCTCGCTCGGCCTGGTCACGATCCCTGATCAGCTGGAGAATGACAATGTTTGAAGCTTACAAAACCATCAAAGCCCTCGCTTCCGACCGTCGCGGCATCACCGCGATGGAATACGCCGTCGTTGCCGGCGCGATCCTGGCCGTGGCGCTGACCGCGTTCAACGCGCTCGGCACCAAGCTGACCACCGCTGTCGGCGGCGTCACGCTCTGAGCGTGACCTGATTGCCGGCCAACCCTCCGCCTGAAGGATTGGCGCTGAGGCAAAGATCAAGCAGGAGATTTACCGTGTTCGACGCACTCAAGACCATCAAAGCCCTTATCGCCGATCGTCGTGGCATCACCGCCATGGAATACGCGGTTGTTGCGGGTGCGATCCTGGCGGTGGCGCTGACCTCGTTCAACGCGCTTGGCACCAAGCTTACCACGATCATGGGCACCATCACGCTCTGATCCAGTCGAAACGTTTGCCAGGTTCGCCCAGCGTGGGTCTGGCAAACAATTCGCACCCGGCCCAATCGCCGGGCACAATGCAACTATATGATCGGAGGTAGACCTATGTTCGATCTTTCGATATTACTTCCCCAGATCGCACCGGTGTTGCTAGTAATGACGGCAGCCCCTGCGTTCAGGTCACGGCCACGGGACAGTGATGCCCATCCGCTGTTTTCGGCGACAAATTCCTTTAACCACCTGCTCCTCGACCAACGCGGCATCACCGCCATGGAATACGCGGTTGTGGCAGGCGCGGTCCTTTCGGTCGCCTGGGTGGTATTCGTGGCATTGGGCACAGCGTTCAGCGACGCGACCGGCGGCACGCTGATCTGATCGCCGGCCGGCCCGCACACGCGGCAGCAACCTATTTCCCAAGCCCCAGCATGCGCCGCGTCAAGCGGGCAGGACCCCGATCATGGTAGCGCTTTCAGCCCAATTCATCTTGCCATTTGCCAGTGCAATTCTGTTGTTGATGGCCGCGGCATCCGACCTGGCTTGGCGCATCATCCCCAATCGTATCCCGGTTCTGGTTGCCTGCCTGGGTCTAGTTTCGCAATTTTTGATGGGCGATCCGGTCTGGTCGATCATCGGGGCGGTGACGGTGTTTGCGATCTGTGCTGTGCTTTGGCGCTTCCATGTGATCGGCGGCGGCGATGTAAAGCTGCTCGCCGCTGTCGCGCTGTGTGTGCCACCGGCAGGGCTTCTTGGGCTTTATATCGCCATCACATTGACCGGCACAGCGCTGGGCCTGATCTATCTTGGCTTGCGGCCGGTGATGCGGGGCCTGGCGCCCCGGTTGCTGGCACGCTTGCCGAGGCCCTCGACGCTTGGGCGGCGGATCATGCGGGTTGAATTCTGGCGCATCGGCCGTGGCCGGTCGCTGCCTTATGGCATCGCAATCGCCGCAGGAACCCTCACGGTAATTTTCCAGGGATTAAACCAATGATTCTGCGCCTCATTCTATTTGCCCTGATGGGCATTGGCATTATTGGCTTCACCGGGGTCGCCTGGATGGCATCCCACCCTGCCAACGAAGCGATTGCGGCAGCGACCCCGCTGGTGCCCGCGACCAAGATCAAAGTCATCGCGATCACCCGCGCAGTGCGCGCCGGGGTGTTGTTGAAATTGGAGGACATCGGCGGTCGTGAAATCGCAAGCGACTTACTTGGCCCTGGCTATTCCGAGGACACGATGGAAGCCCGTCGTGCGCTGATCGGCGCGATGGTGCGCCGTCCGATGATGCCTGGCGACGCACTTATGCCGGCCGACGTCGCCCGCCCGCGGGAATCTGGGTTCCTAGCCGCCGTCGTGGCGCCGGGAATGCGGGCGGTCACCGTCGGCGTTGACGCGATCACCGGCACCGCTGGCCTGATCTGGCCGGGCGACCATGTCGATGTCCTGCTGCTACAGGCCAACGATGATCGCACAAAGCCAATCGGTCGTCGGATTGTTTCCGAGACGATTTTGCACGCCGCGCGGGTCGTCGCGATTGACCAGCAGTTGGCCCAAGGCGCCGAACCCGGCGCCAAGGAAGCCGCGCCAGCCCGGACTATCACGCTGGAAGTTGATCCGCGCCAGGCCGAGCGTCTGGCAGTGGCGGCCCGGCTGGGCCGGCTGTCATTCACCGTATTGGCATCAGACAGCCTTCCTGGCGACGCGACCGTCGTGCCGCAACAGTCAAAGCCGGTCTATGCCGGGGACGTGTCGAGCGCTTTCCCGGACGAAGCCAAGCCGCTGCCGATGAATGCGACCGTGATCAAGATTTTTTCTGGCACGAACAAACCCGAGGAGTACCAATTCTGATGTCTGACCCTCGCAAGATATCCGCCGGGCCGGGGGCGTGGCGTTGGACGGGTGTCGCGTTGGCAACCCTTCCCTGTTTTCTGTCAACTACCATCGCGCAGGCGCAGTTATTCAAGCTTGATATTCCGGTCCCGGAAATGGCCAGGCCTGACACGTCACCCGCCCCAATGGTAAGGGTGCCATCCAAGCGCCCGGTAGGCCGGACGTCAGCGCCCGATCCGAACGCGCCGCCGGCGGAACTTGTGGCACGCCAGCGGGTAACCTTTGAGTCTGGATCAGGACAGTTGGTCACGCTCCGCGCCCCGGCCGCCAACGTATTTGTGGCTGACCCGAAAGTTGTCGACGTGCGGCCCGGCAGCGCCACGTCGCTCTTTGTGTTCGGCCTCGCCCCCGGACGCACGACGGTTGCCGCGCTGGATGATGAGGGTCGTGCGGTGGCCGAATTCGATGTTACGGTGAAGGCATCGTCATTCAACGCCAATGCCGCCGAAGCCGCCGTCAATACGCTCATGCCTGGCCTGGGGCTGCGGGTTGCAGCCCAGCCAAAGGGCCTGCTGGTCAGCGGCACTGTCGCATCACCGCTGGAGGCGGCCAGGGTGGCGGCTGTGGTGCGCAGCTTCCTGACCGAAGGCCAGATGCTGGAGGACCAGATCGGCGTCACCCAGCAATCGGTGCAGGTGCAACTGCGTGTGCGGATCGCCGAAATGTCGCGCGAAGTCACCCGCGGCCTGGGGATCAACTGGCAGGCAATGGGCAAGCTCGGCGGCGTCGGGCTGTTCAATCCGCTGAGGATGGCGTCGGATCTGGCGTTCGGAACAGCACGCATTGGCAATAATGATGCCAACGCCTTCATTGACGCCCTCGCCACCGACAACCTCGCCCGGATCCTCGCGGAACCCAATCTTGTGGCGATGAGCGGCCAAACCGCATCGTTCCTTGCGGGCGGCGAGTTCCCGATCCCGGTTTCCGGCACCGCCGGGACCGCAACCACCGGACCGTCGGTCACTGTCGAATACAAAAAATACGGCGTGCAGCTGTCGTTTCTGCCAACCGTTCTCGCCGATGGGCGGATCAATCTGAAAGTTGCCCCTGAAGTGAGCCAGCTCAGCAGCCAGGGCGCGGTTACCACCTCAACGATCACCGTGCCTGCCCTGGTCACACGGCGCGCGGAGACAACGGTGGAACTTGGCAGCGGCGAGAGCTTTGCGATCGCCGGCCTGCTTCAGCAAAGCTCGACCCAGGCCGATAGTGGCCTTCCCGGCATTGGTGACGTTCCGGTTTTGGGGGCGTTGTTCCGGTCGGACAAGTACAAGCGGGCCGAAACCGAACTGGTGATCATCGTGACCCCTTATGTGGTTCGTCCGGTCGGCAAGCCCGACGCGCTGCATCTGCCGGGCGACGATTTCCGGCCGCCATCGGACCTTGAGCGCATTCTGGCGCTGCGCCAGGTCGGCAGCGCGAGCGGGGCGAAATTCACCGGTCAGATACCTGGCCAAGCGGGATTTGTGATGCAATGACCCAGTATGGCACATCGCGACTGATCGGCATGATCGGGACGCTCCTGGCCCTTGGCGCCTGCAGTCAGCACGAACCCTTCGAGCGGGTTGGAACCTGGCGCGCCGAAGGCAGCAACCAGGCGAACCTCGCCGCCATGGCCGCCAATCCGCTCGATCTCGTGCAAGGCCGCAGTGACCCATCGCCGCGCGTCAAGCAACCCGGCGACGCGGTTACCAATATGTGGGCGACCAAACCGACCCAGGCCCTGCTGCCGGGCCTGAAAGGTGGCGGACCTGCCGGCGGACCCGCCGCCACACCGGCGGCCACACCATGAGCCCGCCCGGCATCGATGTGGCCGGCCAGGCACCGGACGATCTCGCCGCGTCGCTCGCGACCCGCCCGGATCGCCCGCCGATCATCAGCTTCGTGGATGACGCGCTGACCGAGACCGCCTTGCGCGACGGGTTGGCCGATGTGCTGCCCGAAGCTATCGACAGCCGCCGTGGCGGCATCAAGGCCGCGATCGCGGCAATGCAGAAATCGGCCACCCCCTTGGTGCTGATCGTGGATGTGTCATCGGAAGGTGATCCGCTCGATGCGCTCGGGAAACTGTCCGAGGTCGTTGAACCTGACGTCAAGGTGCTGGTTATCGGCCGCAGCAGCGATGTGGATTTCTACCGCGAGGTGACCCGCAGCATGGGCGCGCAGGAATACCTGCCCAAGCCCATCACCCGCGCCACCGTGACCCGCCATTTCGGCCCCCTGGTGCTCGGGCAGACCCCGGCGGCGGCCGATGCGCAGGGCGGGCGGATCGTGTCTGTCGTCGGCGCGCATGGCGGCGCCGGCACATCAGTGATCGCGGCAAGTCTGGCCTGGCATCTCGGGGTGGTGCGCCGTCGCCATACTGTGCTGCTGGATGCCGATCTGCATCGCGGCGTCGGCGCACTGCTGCTCAATACCGCACCCGGCACCGGACTGCGGCTCGCGCTTGAAGCGCCTGAGCGGGTGGACGCGCTGCTGGCCGAGCGTGCCGCCCAACCGGCGGCCGAGCGGCTGCATGTGCTGTCCTGCCAGGAAGACCTCGACCAGCAACCGAATTTCGCCCCGGAAGCTGCCGCAGCGCTGCTGGATGCGCTGCGTCGCCGCTATAATTTCATCGTCGGCGATGTGCCGCTGGCGCCTGTGCCGCTCTATCGCGACCTGTTGCGCCTGTGTCACCAGCGCATCATCGTGATGCTGCCGAACCTGGTGAGTATTCGCGACACGCTGCGGCTGATCGCCCTGACACCAGGCCTGCGCCAGACCCAGCGCGCTGTGGTGGTGCTCAACCGGGTTGGCATGCCCGGCGGTTTGTCGCGACGCCAGGTCGAGGAGTCGCTCGGCATGAAGGTCGACGTGCAGATCCCTGATCTGCCCAAGCAGGTTGCCGCCGCCGGCACCATGGGCGATCCGTCGGTTGCCATGAAGGCCGGATTTCGTACCGGGATTATCGAACTTGCCCGCCAGGTCGCAGGCTCGGGGCTGATCGACGGCACAGGCGCCGATGAGGGCCAGGACCGCGCCAAGAAAAGCTGGGGCGTATCGACATGGTTCAGGTGACGCCCCCGAGCACCGGTGGCTTTGGCCGGCGTGGCATAGCGCCGCCACCGCCGATTGACGAAACCCCGCTCGGCGTCCAGCGCACCCTTGCCGAGGCGCCGCGTGAGGCGGTGCACGAACTGCGCAACGCCTGCCTCGCCCGGCTGGAACCTTCTGCCGTCGCGGCGGTTCCGCCCGACCGTCTGGCGGGGGAGGTTGAAGCCCTGATCTCGGAAATCGCGACCGAACGGCGGGTGCAGCTGAATGCCCGGGAGCAACGGGCCCTGGCGCGCGAACTGGTCGCCGACATGATGGGGCTGGGGCCGCTGGAAATCCTGCTCGAAGACGATGGCATTGCCGATATCATGGTCAACGGGCCGAACCGGGTGTTCATTGAACGCAACGGCCGGGTGGAATTATCGGCGGTGCGGTTTCGCGACGATCAGCATTTGCAAGGCATCTGTCAGCGCATCGCGACCGGGGTCGGCAGGCGTATCGACGAGTCGAGCCCGATGGTCGATGCGCGCCTGAAAGACGGCAGCCGGGTCAATATCGTGTTCCCGCCTTTGGCCATTGATGGCGCCTGCGTATCGATCCGCAAGTTCCGCAAGCGCGCCATCGCGCTCAGCGATCTGGTCGGCTTCGGCGCCATGACCCATCCGATCGCGCAAGTGCTCGAAATCGCCTCGAAGATCCGGCTCAACGTGATCATTTCGGGGGGCACCGGATCGGGCAAGACCACGCTTCTCAATGCGATGTCACGCCAGATCGGGGTGACCGAGCGGGTCATCACCGTCGAAGACGCCGCAGAGTTGCAATTGCAGCAGCCGCATGTGGTCCGGCTGGAAACCCGACCGCTCAGCCTTGAAGGGCGCGGCGAGGTGTCGCAGCGCGATCTGGTGCGCAATGCGCTGCGGATGCGGCCCGACCGGATCATCATCGGCGAGGTACGCGGCGGCGAGGCGTTCGACATGTTGCAGGCGATGAACACCGGCCATGACGGCAGCATGTCGACCATCCACGCCAACAACACCCGTGATGCCGTCACCCGCATCGAGAACATGGTTCAGATGGGCCATATGGGATTGCCGATCACCGCCGTGCGCACCCAGATCGCCAGTGCGGTGCATCTGATTGTCCAGGTTGAACGCCAGCGCGATGGCGGCAGACGCTTGACCCAGGTGACCGAGGTCTGCGGCATCGAGGGTGAGGTCATCGTCCTCAATGACATCTTTCAATACAACGTCATGGGTGAAACCGCCGCCGGGCGCATCTTTGGCCAATACAGGGTCAGCCGGGCCCGACCGTCATTTCATGCCCAGCTTTCGTATTACGGGCTTGAGGCCGCTTGGACGGCGGCGATGGAGGAGGCTGACCGTGGCAATTAATACCCAGTACATCATCGGGTTGCTCGCGTTCATCGCGCTCGGCTGCTCGGCCGCTGCCGGGATATTGATCACCTATGCCGAAGCCAATCGCAAACGGGTCGACGAACGGATGGCCGCGATCGGATCGCTGGCGGTGATGATGCGGTCACCCGCCATCATGCGGCGCATTTCGCGTGCCGCCCCGCGTGGGCAGACGCCACTGGAGCGCGCCGCAGGTCTGTTCGGCTTCGATCTGGCGCGGTCCAAATTCTATACTATTCACCCGTTGATTATCCTGATCGGCAGCCTGGTCGGGGCACGCGCCCTTGCGTGGGCGTTGGAGCTCGCATTCGCCGATTACGCATTGCTAGCGATCCCGGTGATCTGGGCCGCACTGAGCAACATGGTGGTTGCTGTGATCGAAGGAAAACGCAAGCAGCTGATCCTGGGACAGTTGCCGGACGCATTGGCGATGATCGTGCGATCGGTCCGGGTGGGCGTGCCGGTGAGCGAGGCGATTCGGATTGTCGCACGCGAAGCGCCGATGCCGACCGCGGGGGAATTCGCCCGCGTCGAAGCTGAAGCCATGATCGGGATGCCGCCGGACCAGTCGTTGCGCGCCATGGCGGTCCGTACTGGCGTGCCTGAATACAAGTTCTTCGCAACGACCATCAACCTGCAGGCACAAACCGGTGGCGGGCTTAGCGAAACCCTAGAAGGACTTGCCGATGTTGTGCGTAAGCGCCTGGCGCTGCGGGCCAAAGGCGAGGCTATGGCGGCACAGGCCAAGACCAGCGCGATCGTGCTCGGGCTAATGCCATTCATTTCGGGTGGCGGGATGTATTTTCTCAACCCCGACTATATCGGCCTGTTGTTTACCGATCCGATGGGCAAACAAATGCTCGGTATCGGGATTGTGATGCTCTGTACCGGCGGGTTGGTGATGTACACGATGATTAACAAGAGCCTGAGCTAAACAGCCATGCAATCGGAAACCATTACCCTTCTCGCCATGGGCTTCACGATGTTGATCGTGGTGACCGCATGGATGTTACTGCGCATGTCGCAAGATGACGCACGTTTCGATATCCGGGTTAAGGATGCCCGGCGCAAGCCGCAGGCCGTGGCGTCGCGGAAGAACCGGATGCGCCCCGAGCATCGGCTGGTCGCCGCAGTTAAAGACCTGATCGGCGGAATTGGCGAACGGATCGCCAATAGCGGCATGATGTCGCGCCGTATGCTGGCCGATCTTGAACAGACGCTGGTGTCATCCGGCATCACCAGTTCGAACGCGCTGGGGCTGTTCATCGGCAGCAAGATCCTGATGCTGACAACCTTCCCGCTGCTAATCCTGATGGCATTGCACGGCATGGTCGAGCCGATGACCAGCTATGGCGCCGCTGCCGGAGGCGCCGGTCTGGGCCTGCTGGCGCCCGATTGGCTCGCCCGCAAATTTCGCGAGAAATATGTCGAGCGTGTTTCCGGCGGCCTGCCCGATGCACTCGACCTCCTGCTGATTTGTGCCCAGTCGGGCCTGGCAATGGAGTCGAGCCTGTCACGGGTGGAGACCGAAATGCGGACCGTGCATCCGGATCTTTCCTGGGAGTTGGCGCAGACGGTGGCCGAATTGCAGATCCTGTCCGACAGCCGGGTGGCACTCGCCAATCTTGGCAGCCGCACCAAGCTCGATGGTTTCAAGCGGCTGAGTTCGACCCTGATCCAGACGATGCAGTTTGGCACCCCGCTCAGCGAGGCGCTGCGGATGCTGGCGCAGGAAATGCGGCACGAAGTGATGATGAACTTCGAGGCAAAAGCGGCCCGGCTTCCGGTGCTGCTGACCTTGCCGATGGTGATGTTCATCCTGCCGAGCGTGTTCATCGTGGTCGGTGGGCCCGCGGTTATCCAACTCATGCGCGGCTTCATGGCATGACAATCAACAAGGAAACGACAATGCGCAAACTGTGGATCAATCTGCCGAAATCCGCATGGCCACTGCTGATTGTCACTGCGCTTTCGGCGTGCGCCGGCGGGACAGAACGCATCGCGGGCGGGGACACCAATCTGCAGATGGGGCGGGCAGCCCTCGCCGGCGGGGCCCCGGCGATCGCGCTCCAGGTTGGTGCGGGAATGCTGAAGGACAATCCCAAGGACCAGGAGGCACTGACGCTGCAGGCCGATGCACTTTCGGCCCTGGGGCGCGGCGCGGAAGCGGTTCCGGTTTATCGCCAACTCCTGACGCTCGATCCCGGTTCGATCAACGCGCATATCGGCCTCGGCCGGGTGCTGCTTGCCACCGATGCGGTGGCTGCCGAGGGTGAATTCCTCGCCGTGTTGGCCAACGCGCCGAATACACCGATTGCCGCCAATAATCTTGGGATTGCGCGGGATCTCCAGGGGCGGCACACCGAAGCGCAGGCAGCGTATCGTTCTGCACTCGGCATGGCGCCGTCGATGCAGGCTGCCAGTATAAATCTTGCACTTTCGCTCAGCGTTAGCGGCCAGGCCGCCGAGGCGATCCCGATGCTGCGCCCGCTGGCCGAAGCCCCAATGGCTGACATCAAAACCCGCCAGGATCTTGCCGTGGCGCTGGCCATGGCCGGCGACCAGGCGGGTGCAGCCAGGCTGTTGGGGCGCGATATGTCGCCAGCCGAGGTTGAGGTTGCGTTGCGCCACTACGTCGCGCTTGCGAAGCGCTGACCGTTGCGTGTCATCCCGCCGCACCCTGCACCCAAGGCCGTCATCCAAGCGTTCCAAGCGGGGGCGTTAATGAACGTGCTGATCCTGTCCAATCGTCCCGCCATCGATGCGATGGTACTGACCTTATTGAACCAGAACCGCGACCGTCCAAGATTGTTCCGCGTCGCGTCCTATAGTGAATTGCGCAACCTGCTGCCATATGCACGCTGCGATACCTTGGTCATCGATACGCGGATTGCCGGCTATGGGCGCGAGTTCGACGAAAACAGCCTGCGCCGGCAACATCCTGGCCTGCCTATCATTACGCTTGATGCCGATGAACTTCCCGCCAGGCATGATGCAGGCTGCAACGATCATATGCTGCAGGCGGTACGGTTGATTTCGCCACAAGCGGAAATGGTGCCGCCAGCCCAGCCACAAGCACGTGCCGCGGCACTGGTGGATCTGACCGCCCGCCAGCGCGAGGTTCTTGTTCTGCTGCGGCAGGGTTGCACGACCCGTGAAATCGCCGAGGCACTCGCGGTTGCGGTACCAACGGTGAAATCGCATCTGCGCGCGCTGTATCGCCAACTCGGCGCCAGCAACCGGGTGGAAGCGGTGATGAAGGCGCCGCGTAGCGTTTTATATCTGGTTCCGTCCGAAAATTAACCATTTCAGTCGCGCAAACCCGGTTGCCATGTGTGGCGCGAACTCCGTAACATTGGATTTCAATCAATATAGGATTTTGCGATGAAGCGCAGAGACGTCTTGAAGACGGGTGCGGTGGCAAGCCTTGCCGGTTTGGCGCGGCCCGCTTTGGCCCAGGGCAGCCGGGTGCTGCGCTTCGTGCCGCAGGCCAATCTGTCGAGCCCGGATCCAATCTGGACCACGGCCACGGTTGCCTACATCCACGGCTACATGATCTGGGACACGTTGTACGGGTTGGATGAAAAGCTCATGCCACAGCCGCAAATGGCGGCGGGGCACGAGGAATCGGCTGACGGCCTTACGTTTACCATTACGCTTCGCGAAGGATTGAAGTTCACCGACGGCGCACCGGTGCGGGCGGCGGACTGCGTGCAATCGATCATCCGCTGGTCCAAGCGCAATCCGATGGGCGGCACCTTGATGGCGCGCTGCAACGAATTGATAGCACTCGACGACAAGCGCCTGCAATTCCGCATGAAGCAGCGCTTCCCGATCACCGCCTACGTGCTGGGCGGCGAAGGCTGCTTCATCATGCCCGAACGCATTGCCAAGACCGATGCCTTCACCATGGTGACCGAATATGTTGGGTCGGGCCCATACCGGTTCCTGCGCGACGAATGGGTGTCCGGCGCCTCGGCGGCCTATGCCCGCAACGCAGATTATATCCCACGCCAGGAAGCGCCATCGATGTGGTCGGGCGGCAAGGTCGCCAATTTCGACCGCGTCGAATGGAAGATCATGCCCGATCCCGCCACCGCATCAGCGGCTTTGCAGCGCGGTGAAATCGACTGGTGGGAAAACCCGCTTGCCGATCTGGTGCCGCAATTGCGCAAGGCGCCGGGCATCAAGACCGAAGTGCTCGACCCGCTCGGCGCGCTCGGGGTGGTGCGCTTCAACCATCTGCACGCGCCGTTCGACAACGTAAAGCTGCGCCGGGCGCTGATCGCTGGCATTGATCAGAATGAGTGTATTCTGGCCAATTACGGTGATCTGGCGGGCGAACTTGGCCGCACCGGGGCAGGCTTCTTCACAGCCGGATCGCCCTATGCGAACACCGCCGGCATGGAGGCATTAACCGGCAAGCGCGACATGGCGCTGGTGCGCAAACTGGTCGCTGAAAGCGGCTATAAGGGCGAGGAAATCGTGCTGATGTCGCCGACCGATCAGCCCGGCTTGCAGGCAACCTGCCAGGTGGTGGCTGATTATTTCAAGAAGGCCGGGTTGAACGTTGCTTATACGTCGATGGATTGGGGCACCCTGGTCGCCCGCCGCGCCAAGAAGGAGGCACCGTCACAGGGCGGCTGGAGCGTGTTCTGCACCACCTGGGCCGGGCTTTCGACCGCCAATCCAGGCAGCAGCCAGATCCTGCGCGGCAACGGCGTCGATGGCTGGTTCGGATGGGCAACGATGCCGAAGATGGAGGCGTTGCGCGACCAGTGGTTCGACGCCCCCAACCTCGCCGCCCAGCAGGAGATCACCAAGGCGATGCAGTTGCAGGCCTTCGAGGATGTACCGGTGCTGCCGACGGGGATGTATTTCTCCCCGACCGCCTATCGCAGCAACCTCACCGGGGTGATCAAGTCCGGCGTGGCGCTGATGTGGGGGGTTAAGCGGGTTTAGGGTCCCACTTTCGCGATCATCTTGCCGTCCAACTGCCAACTTTGGCGATGCGCAACGCAATGACCGGCAGGTCAGCGATGCGCATCGCCGTCAGTTGCGGATAGCGGGCGACCAGCAATGCCTGGGCTGCATCGTGTTCGATGCCGTCGATCAAGATTTCTGCGTGGCCGCTCAGCATCACCCAGGCGAGGCGCGACCAATCCTCATCATAATGATCGACGGTCACCATGACTTCCGGGTTGCCGGCAATGTTGCGTAACCGGCGTAGTGGGCGGTCCTGGCGCTTGGGCTTGCCATCGATGGTGATATAGAGCGTCGCCCCGGCCACAGCGTAGCAGACCGGCACCACATGCGGCCGCCCGCCTTCATCGACAGTGCCGAGATGGCCGACCCGTTTGCGCTCCAGCAACAGCTTCTCGGTGGGGGACAGCATAGTCTGGCCTCTCGCTTGAAATGCGTTAGAGTGGCGCCAATCAGTTTTGGGGAGCAAGTCCATGCATATCGGCGCGTCGATGTTTTTCACCGACTATTCCATGTCGCCGGCCGATCTCGGTCGCGCACTGGAAGAACGCGGTTTTGAGTCGGTCTGGGCGCCGGAGCACTCCCACATCCCAGCCTCGCGCCGCACCCCCTTCCCAGGCGGTACAGATCTACCCAAGCGCTATTATGACTGCATGGACCCGTTCGTTTCGTTGACGGCGGCTGCTGCGGTTACCAAGAACTTGCGCATCGGCACCGGGGTTTGCCTGGTCAACCAGCGCGATGTGATCCAGACCGCCAAGCAGGTTGCCTCCATCGACCAGATCTCGGCCGGGCGCTTCCTGTTCGGCGTCGGGGTGGGCTGGAACGCGGAAGAAATGGAAAACCACGGCACGGTGTTTGAAAGCCGCGCCAAGCTGGTGCGTGAGCGCATCGAGGCGATGAAGGAGATCTGGACCAAGTCCAAGGCCGAATATCACGGTGAGATGGTGAATTTCGATCCGATCTATGCCTGGCCGAAGCCCGTGACCAAGCCGCATCCGCCGGTGATTGTCGGTGGCGCCTTCCCGCACAGTGCGCGCCGTGCCATCCGCTACGGCAATGGCTGGATCCCGATCGCCGGCCGCGCCGCCTATGGTGATATTTCGGTATTGATGCCGAAATTCCACGCCATGGCACGCGAAGCCGGGCGCGACCCGTCCGAATTGCCAGTATCGATGTTCGGCGGCCAGGAAGACCTCGGCAAGATGAAGGAATGGCGCGACATTGGGGTCGAGCGTGTGGTGGTGTCACTTGAGTCAGAGAAAGCAGATACGATCCTGCCGATCCTGGACCGTTGGGCGGCGATTATCCGCGGCCTGGCAGCCTAGGCGCCTGAAAAGCGCTTGCGACACGGCGCGGTTAGGTTCATAAGCTATATCAGTGGGCTGCCGCCCATTGTTCGTATAGTACTTCAGCTTAACCGTCCTTCTTTGGAGGAATGCCGTCATGTTCTCCCGCCGGTCGCTTTTCACCGCCCTGGCCGCAGGAATTTCCAGCCTCGCCGTGGTGCCTGCGGCACTCGCTGCAACCGGGGCCAAGCAGAAGAAGAAAACTGCCAAAGCCCCGGCGCATGGCAAGCAACACGCGAAATCCAAGCCCCGCGCAGCCAAGCCGGTTACGCAGAGCTGAGCCTGTCGCGATAGTCTGACGCTGCCGGGGAGATTGCCCCGGCACGCGAGGGAGGCAGTATGCGTTGGACGCGCCGGACGGTGGCGACTGGGTTGGCGCTTGGTGCCACCCGGATGCTCTCCCCCCATGCGGCGCAGGCGCAAAAACCTGCCGATACCTTGCGCATCGCCTGGATCGGCGGGGTCCCTACTCTTGACCCCTATTACAATCAGCAACGCGTCGGGCTGATCGTCGCCCACCACGCGTTTGACGGTCTGGTGCATCGCGATCCGGTGACCTTCGCGATCAAGCCACTCCTGGCCAGCGCCTGGCGGGCCATCGATGACACCACCATCGAATTCGACCTGCGGCAGAACGTGACCTTCCACGATGGCAGTCGCTTCAGCGCCGATGACGTGGTCTACACCTTCAATACCATTATGACCGATCCGGCAGTGTCGGTGCCAAGCAATTATCAATGGCTGTCTGGCACCGAGAAGATCGACGACTATAAAATCCGCCTGAAGCTCAAGCGGATATTTCCCGCAGCGCTGGAATATCTTGCCATGGTGATGCCGATCTGGCCGAAGGCGAGCCGGACCGCATTAGGGGCAACTCGCTACGCGATGCTGCCAATCGGCTGCGGTCCGTATCGGATTACCAGCATCACCGGGCAAAGCGAGATCGAACTGGCACGGTTCGGCGATTACTACCCGGAGAGCCCCAAGGCCAAGCCAAGCATCGCCCGGCTATCGATCCGCGCCTACGACACCCCCGAGGCGCTATCCGCCGCGATCGACCAGGATCGCGCGGATTGGAGCTGGGGGGTCGGGCAGGATGAGTTTGCCCGGCTGTCGCAACTGCCTGGCTGGATCGGGGTGCAGGCCGAAAGCATGCGGGTGGGATATTTGTCGCTCGATGCCGCAGGGCGGACCGGGGCGGATAATCCACTGACCAAGCTCAAGACCCGCCAGGCGATTTTCCACGCCATCGATCGCAGCAAAATCGTCAAAGAACTGATCGCAGGCGGCGCGCGGGTGGCCGACGCGCCGTGTTATCCAACCCAGTTCGGGTGCGACGCCAATGCCGCGGTGCGCTATGCCTATGACCCGGCGCTTGCCAAGGCCCTGCTGGCGGAAGCCGGTTACCCAAACGGCTTTGAGACTGATCTGGTAAGCTATGTACTGCCATCCATCACCACCGCGGTGCAGACCTACCTCAAAGCAGTCGGCATAACCGTCACCATGCAGCAACTGCCAATTTCGACGGCGATCGCGCGATCTCGTGAGGGGCGATCCCCACTCGATATGGGAAGCTGGGGCAGCTACTCGATCAATGACGTCACCGCGATTTTGCCGTATTTTTTCACCTTCACAGATGCCGACTACGTGCGCGATGCCGAGTTGAAATCACTTGTCGAGCAGGGTGGCGCCAACACCGATGTGGATGCGCGGCGCAAGTTTTACCGGGCGGCGGTCAAGCTGATTACCGAGAAAGCCTATTGGCTGCCATTGCATACTTACGCGACAACCTATGTTTACCGGCGCGACCTGACGTTCAAACCATTCCCCGATGAGTTGCCGCGATTCTATCTGGCGAGTTGGAAGTAATTCCGACACGGCCAGTTTCGTAAGGGGAACTAGTTTCGTAAGGGCAATTTGGATCAGGCTTTGCGTAACTGGAACAATGCCTGTTCGCCGAACAGATTGGCCAATCCTTCCCAGCGCCGCCAAGGGGAACGCTGGCCGGCTTCATCCACGGCCAGCCATTTTTCCACCACGTAGCCTTCTTCCGCACACAGCACGAAGAAGTCGCGGATGGTGCAGGGATGGATATTGGGGGTTTCGTGCCATGGCTTGGCCCAGACCGAGGTCATCGGCATCCGGCCCGACCAAAGCAGCTGCATCCGCACCAGCCAGTGGCCGAAATTCGGAAAGCTCACCACCGCGTGGCGGCCAATGCGCAGCATCTGGCGCAGCACCTCACGCGGGCGTTCGACCGCCTGCAAGGTGCGCGACAGCACCACATAATCGAACGCACCATCAGGATATTGCGCCAGGTCGCTATCGGCATCGCCCTGCATCACCGGCAGGCCATGGGCGACGGCGTGGGTCACTTCCGCCATGTCGATTTCAATGCCGCGCGCGTCGCAGCCCTGGGTGCGGAACAGATGATCGATCAGGGAGCCATCACCGCAGCCGATATCGAGCACTTTGGTGCGCGCCGGGATCATCTCGGCGATCAGCCGCAGATCGAGCCGCATGTTCTTGGCGACGTAGCGCACGGTGTCGGTCATTTGTTCAGCCCGGCATGTTCGGCGCAGCCACGCAGGAAACCGGCAAGGGTGCGGTGGAAATCGGGTTCGTCGAGCAGGAAGGCGTCATGGCCCTTGTCCGACACGATTTCCACGAAGCTGACATTGGCCGCCGCCGCGTTCAATGCGCGCGCCACCGCCCGGCTGGCGCTGGTCGGGTAAAGCCAGTCCGAGGTGAAGCTGATCAGACAGAACCGGGTTCTTGTGCCGGCGAAAGCGGCGGAAAGATTGTCGCCGTGTTCGGCCGCCAGATCGAAATAATCGCAGGCACGGGTGATAGTCAGGTAGGAATTGGCATCGAAGCGGCCAACGAAGGTGCTGCCCTGATGCTGGAGGTAGCTTTCGACCTCGAACTTATCCGAAAACAGCGCCGCCATGCTCGACGCGGTTTCGGTGCTGCGCTGGCGGCGACCGAATTTCCGGGTCAGCGCTTCTTCGGACAGATAGGTGATGTGGGCGACCATGCGGGCGACCGCGAGGCCGCGTGTCGGCATGCCATCATCTTCCCAATAACGCCCGCCCTTCCAGTCCGGGTCGGCGAATATCGCCTGGCGCCCGACCTCGTTGAACGCGATGTTTTGCGCCGAATGATAGGGGGCGGTCGCGATCGGCACGGCGGCGAAGACATGGTCGGGGTAGGTCGCCGCCCAGTCGAGCACCTGCATTCCGCCCATTGAGCCGCCCACCACGGCGAATAATATATCGATCCCAAGCCGGTCGATCAGCCGCTTCTGGGCCCGCACCATGTCGCGGATGGTGACCGGGGGGAAATCGGTGCCCCAGACATCAGCCGGATCCTTGCCGCGCGGCGATCGTGGGCCGGTGGTGCCCATGCAGCCGCCCAGCACGTTGGTGCAGATCACGAAATGGCGATCAGTGTCGATCGCCATTCCCTTGCCCACCACCTGGTCCCACCAGCCCGGACGCCCGGTGAGCGGATGGGTTTCGGCGACATATTGATCGGCGGTCAGCGCGTGGCAGATCAGGATCGCGTTGGTCTTGTCCGCGTTCAGGGTGCCATAGGTGCGGTAGGCCACTTCGAGATGCGGAAGTGCCACGCCACATTCCAGCATCAGCCCATCCGCGAACTCGGCGTGCTGGTGGCGAATGGCGTGCAATGATTGCAAGGATGATGTGGTCATGGCGCCAGAAGCATATGCGGTGCGGGCATGCCGAGCGCAAGCTTTGCAGAGCGGGGCCCATCCGCTATTGCAGTTTGCCCCGCAACACGCGCGGTCAGTCCAACAGCGACGGGTCCATGCCAGATACGACAACACTCCAAGAAGATCCCGCGACCAGCCTCGCCGCCCTTCGTGCCGAGCTCGACCGGATCGATGACAGCATCCATGTGCTGCTGATGGCGCGCGCGCAGGTGGTGGAAGGGGTGGCAGCCCTCGGGACCAAGGGCAAGGTCGCGCTGCGGCCAGGGCGCGAAGCCGATATCATCCGCCGTCTGCTGGCCCAACATCAAGGCGCCCTGCCGCGCCAGGTGTTGCCGCGCATGTGGCGCGAACTGCTTGCCGGCACCACCGGAATGCAACGCAGCTATGTTATAACCGTATGCGAAACCGATCCCGGCAACGCCTTCGTGCAATGCGCGCGGGAGCATTTCGGCGCGCTGACGCCGCTGCGGGTGCATCGCAGCCCGGCCCAGGCCATCGGCGAAGTCAGCGCCGGCCGTGCCATCGCCGCCGTGCTGCCGATGCCGGCGGAAGAAGAAGGCCAGGCGCTTGCGTGGTGGACAGCGCTACTGCATCGCGATGAACCGCGCATTCATATTGTTGCCAAGCTGCCGTTCTGGGCGCCGCGTCCGGAAGGCGCGCCGCTGGTGCAGGCCTTGGTGGTGGCGACCGCTGCGCCGGACGCCAGCACTGATGACCGGTCCTATCTCGGCCTCGAACTCGCGCTCGATACCTCGCGCGCCCGGTTGTCCAGCCTGATCACCGCAGCAGGCTTCAGCCCCGGCACGATCATCCTGCGCCGCAATCAAGCGGCCGGCGTTGCCCACGCGCTGGTCGATGTCGCCGGCATGGTGACCGATGGCGACCCACGGCTTGCCGCGATGGCCGAAATTCTGCGCCCGCCCGTCGTGCTCGGCGGCTACGCGACGCCTCTGGAGCGTGACGACCGCTGATGGACGCGGCCGTCACGCGCCAGGCCTATGTTTGATCGCGTGATCCAGACCTACGGTGCTTCCACCTGCGGTCATCACGCTCTGGACGGAGACAAAGTATGACCGGCTCGCCGCAACCGCGCGACAACATCCTCGCCATCGCCGCCTATGTCGGCGGCGACCATAAGCTTCCAGGCGTCAACCGGGTGCTGAAACTGTCATCCAACGAAGGCGCTTTTGGCCCGCCGCCATCGGCCAGCGCCGCTTATGTGAAGGTCGCGTCCGAACTGCACCGCTACCCCGATGGCGGGTCCGCCGGGTTGCGCAGCGCGATCGGCACACGGTTTGGCCTCGATCCGGCCCGCATCGTCTGCGGCACAGGCTCCGACGAGCTGATCGGCATCCTCGCCCACATCTACGGCGGCGCCGGCACCGATGTGCTGATGAGCATGCACGGCTTCACCATGTACCAGATCGCCGGCACCTATGCTGGCAGCCGGGTGATCAAGGTGCCGGAACGCGATCTGTGCACCGATGTCGATGCCATGCTGGAAGCGGTCACCCCCCAAACCACTATCGTTTTCGTGGCCCACCCCAACAACCCGACCGGCAGCCTGCTGCCGCAATCGGAAATGCTGCGTCTACGCGCGGGCTTGCCGTCCAACGTGCTGCTGGTGATCGACAGCGCCTATGCGGAATATGTCGAGGCTGCGGACTACGATGCCGGTGAGGCACTGGTCGATGCCAGCGACAACTGCATTATGCTGCGCACCTTCAGCAAGGTGTTCGGCCTTGGCGGCATGCGGGTCGGCTGGGGCTACGCGCCAGCCGGCGTGATCGACGCAATCAACCGGGTGCGCGGCGTATTCAACGTCAACCTCGCCGCCCAGGCCGCCGCCGTTGCCGCGTTGGAAGAACCCGGCTGGGTCGAAAAATGCCGCGCCCATAACACCGAATGGCGCGCCAGGCTCGCCGCCGCGATCACCAAGGCAGGCGCGAAAGTCTATCCCACCGAGGGCAATTTCCTGTTGGTCGATTTCGGCACAGCAGCGAAGGCCAGCGCGGCCGACGCCCATCTGCGCAAGCACGGCATCATTGTCCGCGGCATGGCGGCCTATGATCTGCCGCACTGCCTGCGCATGACGGTCGGCACCGTTGAGGAATGCGGCATGGTCGCCGATGCGGTCGCCGGGTTCATGGCGCAACACCCCCATGACTGAGCCGGTTTTTCGTCGGCTCGCCCTGATCGGCATCGGGCTGATCGGCAGTTCGGTTGCCCGTATTGCACGGGAACGCGGTGATCTTGCGGGCGAGATCGTCGCCAATGCGCGCAGCCAGGCCACGCTCGACCGGGTGATGGAACTCGGCATCGCCGATCGGGTGGAACTTGATCCGGCGAAGGCGGTTGCGGGCGCTGATTGCGTGATGCTGTGCGCCCCGGTTGGGACGTACGAGGCACTCGCCCAGGCCATCGCGCCGCATCTCGCACCGGGCTGCGTGCTGACCGATGTCGGGTCGACCAAACAATCGGTGATCCGCGACGTTGGCCCGCATGTGCCGGCCGGGGTGCATTTCGTGCCTGGCCATCCGCTGGCCGGGACCGAGTATTCGGGCCCCGATGCAGGCTTCACCACCCTGTTCCAAGGCCGCTGGACCCTGCTGACCCCACCGCCGGGCACCGATGCCGTGGCGGTGGAGAAGGTTGCCGAACTCTGGCGCCGTTGCGGATCGATGATCGAGGTTATGGAACCCGGCCATCATGACCGGGTGCTGGCCGTGGTCAGCCATCTGCCGCATCTGCTCGCCTTTACCATCTGCGGCACTGCCGATGCGCTCGAAGACGAAAGCCGCCAGCAGGTGCTGAAATTCGCGGCATCGGGCTTCCGCGACTTTACCCGGATCGCCGCGTCCGATCCGGTGATGTGGCGAGATATTTTCCTGAACAACCGCGAGGCGTTGCTGGAGATGCTGCAGCGCTTCACCGAGGACGCGCAGGCAATGGCGCGCGCGGTGCGGTGGGGCGATCCGGAGTATATTGAACACCGGATTCAGCAGGGACGGGCGATACGGAAAAGCCTGATCGAACTCAAGCAAGCTTAGATCGTGATGGCCGTAGGTGGAATCACCGAAGGTCTGAATCACGCAACCCGACAAAGAGTTAGAGCGTGATGACCGCGCCTACCAGCGGTCATCACGCTCTAAGGTAAGCGGCGACGGCAAACGTCGCCCGATGCCTTATCTCACCAAACTGGCGAGGCGCCGCCGTCAACGTTGATCGCGGTGCCGGCGATGTAGCCGCCCTGGTCGCTGGCCAGGAAGCACGCCATGTTGGCGAATTCCTCGGCCGTGCCCATCCGCCCGAGCGGGACGCTGGTGCCGGTCTTGGCGATGTGTTCTTCGAGCGTGACGTTCGAGCCTTTCGCGATCAGTGCGGCATGGCCACGCCGGACCTGGTCGGACACGATCAGCCCCACCAGCAGCGCGTTGACCAGAATGCCATGCGGCGCGCCCTCACCTGCCAGCACCTTGCTCAGCGCCAGGCCAGCGGCCCGGGAGACCACCGTCGGGTTACCGCCAGCGCGCGGGGCCTTGGCGCCGATATTGAGCACGTTGATCACCCGCCCCCAGCGACGTTCCTGCATGCCCGGCCACACAAGCCTGGTGAGGCGGATGGCGGCGAACAGCTTGAGATCGAGATCCTCCTGCCAGATTTCATCGGTGATGGTTTCGAACGGGCCTGTTCGGGACTGGCCGGCGTTGTTGACCAGAATATCGACCTTGCCGAACTGCGCCGACACTGCGGCGTGGGCCGCGGCTATGCTGTCGGCGCGGCTGACATCGCAGGCGACTGCGATGACTTTGGCCTTCGCCACCGCCTGAACTTCGGCACGCGCGGTATCCAGGGTTTCCTGGGTGCGGGCCAGAAGCGCGACATCTGCGCCCGAGGCGGCAAAGCGCTTGGCCATCGCCAACCCCAATCCCTTGCTGCCACCGGTAATGACCGCGCTGCGGCCCGCCAAGCTGATCTGCATCTGCGTTTTCCCCTGTCTGTTGGTTTCCCAACCCTGGGGCAGGATTTCGCATTGGGCAAGGCGGGCGCGTGTGATAGATAGCGTCGCGCGGGGAAAGCCCTTCCCCATTTGCTGTCTGGACCCATGACAAAACGACCAACCACAATTGCTGGCGCGGCGGAGGCTGCCGCGCTCAAAGACATGGCAATGCGCCCCGGCGTGCCAAAACCGGCATCCTACTGGGTTCGCAGGATTGCGCTGTGGGCGTCGGCGATTCTTGTCGTTACTTCCCTGGTGGTTTGGGCGGTCTACTACCTGTTGTATGTGGTGCCAATCGGGTAGATCAGTTTCCCGCACCGGCGTCGCGCAATTCACGCTCGTAATGGCGCAAATATTTCTCGGTCACCAGATCCGTCTTAACCACCACGGCGACATCGATGGTGTTGAATTGCGCATCGATCACCGCGCCATCACCGACAAATCCGCCGAGCCGCAGATAGCCCTTGATCAGTGGTGGGAGCTTGGCCAGTGCGCGGCGCGGCTCGAAGCTGTCCGGGGCAACCCGGTTCATTTCGATATAGCGCGCAGCGACCGCACGGGGGCGCAATTCGGCTGGCGCAAGGTGGTTCAGGTATAAGTATGTCAGATCTGTCGCCAGCAGGTCGGGATCAGTGCCCGGCAGGCTGGCACAACCGAACATCAAATCGATCGCGTGCAAATTCACATAAGACGCGATGCCACGCCACAATAATTGCATCACGCTCGACTTGCGATAGGCGACATCGACGCAGGAGCGTCCGAGTTCGAGCACCTCGCCACCGTTTTGCAGGATCGGGGTGATGTCGAATTCGTCGGCGGTGTAAAACCGCCCCAAATGGGCGGCCGCTGGTTTGCGGATCAGCCGGTAAGTGCCAATGACGCTTTCGGGTCCATCGCCGAGCGCGTGATCGAGCACCAGGAGATGGTCGGCGACATCATCATAGCGATCGCGGTCGCGCTGGCTGGCCGCGGTTTCGGCATCCGGGTGGGCGCCCATTTCCTGATAAAAAACCCGGTAGCGCAGGGCCTGGCTGGCATCGATCTCGGCCGCCGACATCGCAAGTCGTACACCCAGGGAGCCGGCGCGAACTTCAGCAAAGCCGGGCGAGGCCCCGGCAAAGACGGGGCTGGAGATCATGCTGATTTTCCCTTGTTCGGTTTACCCGTAGCCGCTTCCGGCACTGGGCCCAAAGCCGGGCGGGCGCGGCCGAACAGTTCCAGACGGTGGGACACCAGATCGAACCCAAGCCGCGCCGCGATGGCCACCAGCGCGCGCTCGTGCTCGGCATCCTCAAACTCGATCACTTTGCCGGTCTCGACATCAATCAGGTGATAATGCGGCCCAGGCTCGGTCGGTTCGTAGCGCGCGCGGCCGCCACCGAAATCGCGGCGTTCAAGGATACCGTTTTCTTCGAGCAGGCGCACGGTGCGGTAGACGGTGGCAATCGAAATCCGGCCGTCAAGGGCAGTTGCACGGCGGTACAGCTCTTCGACATCGGGATGATCGACGGCATCCGACAGCACGCGGGCGATCACCCGGCGCTGCCCGGTCATCTTCAGGCCGCGATCGACGCAGAGGCGTTCGATAGGGCTTTCCATCCGCGTTCGGGCGCCCCTTTAAATCTCGGTCCACGACCGAACCTGCCCGAAATTCGGGCCGGGCGCACACATGCAACGCCCGGGAGCCAAGGTCAATCGCGGGTGACGCGGGGACGTCCGGGTTTGCGCTTGGCAACCGGGGCAGCGACCGGCGCAGGCGCTGCATCGCGACGCACGTTGCCGAGGCCGAGGCCGATCTGCTTGGCGAGGTTCGAGCGGACTGCGGCATAGTTCGGCGCGACCATCGGATAGTCGGCAGCCAGGCCCCAGCGGGTGCGGTAATCGTCCGGCGACATGCCGAACGATGCCTGTAAATGGCGCTTGAGCATTTTCAGCTTCTTGCCGTCTTCAAGGCAGATAATATAATCCGGGAACACTGATTTCTTAATCGGAACGGCGGGTTCCGGCCGCTCTGCTACCGGCGCGATCGTGCCAATCCCGGACAGGCTGCGAAAGACATCCTGGATCAGGCCCGGCAATTGATCACCCGACACGGTATTATTGCCAACGTGCGCCGAAACAATTTGAGCGGTCAGGGCCAGAATATCGACATCAGCGAAATCACCAGACATGGCACTGCTTTCAAAATTGAGAAAATACGCTATATATGATCGTCTTCGGGCGTTTCGCAACGTGTAAATCACCTATTTTAAGAAGGGCGCCGGCGTATGACCCAAACTTCATCCGTCGAAATCGATCAGACACTCGATATCACCCACGAAATCTGTCCGATGACATTTGTGCGAACCCGCTTGGCGCTTGACAGGCTTGCGCCGGGGCAGACCTTGATGGTGTTGCTGCGCGGTGATGAGCCAATTCGCAACGTTCCGGCAACAGCCCGCCAGCTCGGCCATGAGGTGCTCATGCAAACCACGATGCCCGATGGCAGCGTCCAATTGCTGCTGCGCCGGGGTTAAAACCATAAGGATCGCGGCCGTCATGCCAGTGTCGCTGCAATATCGCGGCGCATGACCAGCGCATCGGCGCCATCGGGGTAGTAGCGGCGGCGGCGGCCGACCTGGATGAAACCCATCCGCCGGTACAAGGCCTGGGCGGCGGCGTTGGTCAGCGATACTTCGAGGAACATTGATTTCGCCCCGTAACGGGTTGCGGTGGCGATCGCTGCCGACAGTAACGCGTATCCACTGCCGGCGCGGCGCCGCGCGGGGGCGACGGCGATGGTCAGGATCTCGGCCTCATCAGCGGCGATCCGGGCGAGGACAAAGCCGCCGGCGGGATCGATGTGACCGTAACAATTGGGCTGTTCGAGTTGCAGCGCCATCGCGTCCGGCCCCCAGCGTTCCGGCACGGGGAAGCTTTCGGCATGGATGGCGGCGAGGATGGCGGCGTGGGCCGGGGTGGCGGGGATGAGCGCGATCATCGCCCTAGGCAAGCGGCGCCGGACGCAAGCCACCGGCCGGAAGTTTGGCTTCCGGGGCGTCGATATACATCGGCTCAACCGGCACCATTGGTAATTGGTCGGCGAGGCGCCGTGCCGCAACGGCGGCGAGCATGACGGCATCGGGCAATCTTGCGTCGGTCAGCATCACAGACGCCGTCCCGCGCGCCGCGAGTCGGCAAGCGACCGCGATGGCGGCGTCGCCCGCGACCGCAATCCGGCCGCTGGCAACTGGTAGGGCATTGAGCGCGTAGGCGGCATGGTCAGCGCCGCGCAAAAGGAACACCCGATCGCGGCGGCTATCGATGGCAACCCAGATTTCGCGGTTGGCGGCACGCGCGGGCAAGGCGGCAATCAAGGCCTCGGCGACCGTCACCCCGATCAGGGCGCAGCCGGCGCCGGCGGCAATGCCTTGGGCCAATGCAATCGCTGCGCGCAGGCCGGTGAAGCTGCCGGGGCCGGTGGTGACGGCGACAGCCGCGAGCCCGGTTGCGGTGATGCCAGCCTCGGCCAGCACCTCAGCGACCATCGGCGCGAGCAAGGCCGCCTGCCCGCGCCCGCCATCCTGGTGGCGCTGGGCGAGCACAATGCCGTCCGCTACCAGGCATACCGAACAGCGCCCCAACGCCGCATCAAGGGCGAGGATGATCAATGGCGGAAATGCCGCATACCGGTCAGCACCATGGCAACGCCGGCCTTGTCGGCGGCGGCGATCACCTCGGCGTCACGCATTGAGCCGCCGGGCTGGATGACCGCGGTGGCCCCGGCGGCGATGGCGGCTTCGAGGCCGTCGGCGAAGGGGAAGAAGGCATCGGACGCGACAACGCTGCCGATGGTCAGCGCCTGGTCGAGCCCGGCGGCGCGGGCGGCGTCGGCGCCTTTCCAGGCGGCGATCTTGGCGCTGTCAATCCGGCTCATCTGCCCCGCACCGATACCGGTGGTGGCGTGGTTCTTGGCATAAATGATGGCGTTGGATTTGACGTGCTTGCAGACTCGGAAAGCGAAGATCAGGTCTTCGAGTTCCTGCGCGGTCGGCGCACGTTTGGTCACGCAGGTGACATCGCCGATCGCGATGCGGCCGGCGTCGCGGCTTTGCACCAGGAAACCACCGGCCAGCGTCTTGAAGGTGCGGCCAGCCGATGCCGGGTCGGGCAGACCGCCGGTCAGCAGCAGGCGCAGGTTTTTCTTACGGGCGAGGATGGCCTGGGCCTCGGGCGAGGCATCCGGGGCGATAATCACCTCGCTGAAGATCGCGGCGATTTTCTCCGCAGTTGCGGCATCGAGGGTCTGATTGACCGCGATGATGCCACCGAACGCCGAAACCGGATCGCAGCGCAGCGCGCTGTCCCAGGCGGCTGACAGGCTGGCACCGGATGCCACGCCGCACGGGTTGGCGTGCTTGACGATGACAACCGTTGGACCTTCAAACTCGGCGACGCATTCGAAGGCGGCGTCGGTGTCGTTGAGGTTGTTGTAGGACAATTCCTTGCCCTGGATTTGCCGCGCGGTGGCAACGCCGGGGCGGGCGTCGGTGGTGTAGAACGCCGCTGCCTGATGTGGGTTTTCGCCGTAGCGCAGGGTTTGGCGCAGGCTGCCGGCGAAGGCGATGCGGGGCGGGAAAGCGATTTGGTTCTGCGCGGCGAACCAGGCGGCGATGGCGGCGTCGTACGATGCAGTTCGGGCATAGGCTTCGCCGGCGAGGCGGCGGCGCAGAGATTGGCTGGTGCCGCCATGGGCCGCGAATTCGGCGATCAAATCGGTGTATTGCGCGGTATCGGTCACGATCGTCACGAAATCGTGGTTCTTGGCGGCGGCGCGGATCAAAGCGGGGCCGCCGATGTCGATGTTTTCCACGCAGTCATCATAGCTGGCGCCGCGCGCGACGGTGGCTTCGAACGGGTAGAGATTGGACACCACCAGATCGATCGGGGCGATGCCGTGCGCGTCCATCTGGGCGACATGGGCGGGCAGATCACGGCGGCCGAGGATGCCGCCATGGATTTGCGGCACCAGGGTTTTCACCCGCCCGTCGAGGATTTCAGGGAAGCCGGTGTGATCCGAGACATCCTTTACCGCGATGCCAGCGGCACGCAGCGCCACGGCGGTGCCACCGGTCGATAGGATTTCGACTCCGGCGGCGGCGAGCGCCTGGGCGAGATCGAGCAATCCGGCTTTGTCGGACACGGAAATCAGAGCACGGCGAATGGGGGCGATGTCGGTCATTTGGGGCCTCAGCTTTGCGCGGTGGCGACTGCGAAGCAGGGGGCTAATCCTAGAGGCCGAGCAAGTCCAGCGTTCGCGCGACAACCCTGGCCTCAGTGTGGTGGGCCAGGGCACGGGCGCGGCCGGCCTGGCCGAGTTTGGCGCGCAGGGCGGGGTCTGTGGCGAGGGTATTCAGGGCTTGAGTGAGGGCTGGGATGTCAAAGAGCGGGACCAGCAGGCCGGTTTGCCCGTCGATGACTTGTTCGCGCGGGCCACGGACATTGGTGGCAACGACCGGGAGGCCGGTCAGCATGGCCTCGATCACCGACATCGGCAGTGCTTCGGAATAGCTCGGGAGCACAAAAATATCTGATGCGCCGAGGATGGCGGCGATGTCTTCGCGGTAGCCGAGGCGGCGGAGATTGGGGGCGGTGGCGAAATAGGGATCGAGGTTTTCGCCGCGGTCGGAGTCCAGGCGTTCGCCGACGACCCATAATTCGGCATCGACATTGGCCATCGCGGCGAGCAGTTCGACATAGCCTTTGTCGCGCACCAGGCGGGAGACGATGGTGATGACGACGCGGGCGGGTCGCACGCCAAAGAGCGCGCGGAGCCGGGCGCGGGCGGCGGGGTCGGGTTTGAACAGAGCTGGGTCTCGACCATTGCCGATGGCGATGGGATTGCGGGCGATGCCGAGGCGGCGCGCGTCTGCGGCGTCCTCGGTGGAGACGGTGAGGTAGATATCCGTCATCCGGCCGCCGAGCCATTCGAGGGCGAAGGCAAGCGCGCAGCGGGCGAGGCTGATGCGCTGGTTGAAGATGTAACCGTGGCAGGTGAAGGCAATTTTCGGCAGGCCGAGGCTTCGGGCGGCAAGTCG
This sequence comes from Asaia bogorensis, assembly GCA_943333505.2. Lineage (GTDB taxonomy): Bacteria > Pseudomonadota > Alphaproteobacteria > Acetobacterales > Acetobacteraceae > CAITOL01. The sequence continues at coordinate 26,946 of CALQTN020000003.1, forward strand.
GGCGAGGAAGCCGGCGATTGGGGAATGGGCGTGGATGAGGTCTGGGCGTTCTTCGCGCATGACGCGGCGGAGGGCGCGGAAGGCACGGACATTGCCGATCGGCGACAGACTGCGGACGAAGGGGACGGGGATGATGCGGAAGCCCTCGGCGCGGGCGGGGGCGAGGAGCGGGCCTTCGGCGGCGATGCCGATGACTTGGTGGCCGCGCGATTGCATGCCGCGCATCAGGGGTAGCAGGAAGTGGCGGAGGGAGAAGTCTATGTTGGTTATTTCTAGGATTTTCATGGCGTGCAGCACCGGAAGAGAGGGACCGGCGTGTGCGGCCGTTGTTGCGAGGTCGCACGAAGAAATCCACCGTGGTGCCCGAGGGTAGAAAGATGGATTGCTTCGTAAGAACTCGCAATGACGATTTTTTGGGAGGTGCGTCCTCTCCGCGATCCCACGCCAACGCCAACAATTGATGAAGTTTTTTTGCTTCTTTGTTTTCAAACAAAGAAGACCTTCCCTCACCCTGCCTTAAGCGCAATCGCCTTCACATCATCGCCGACATGCGGCAGGAACTCGGCGAAGTTCTTCTCGAAGCGGGCCACCAGATCGCGGGCGGTGGTGTCATAGGCGGCTTTGTCGGCCCAGGCGGCGCGGGGGTCCAGAACATCCGAGGGGATGCCGGGGACCGAGGTTGGGATCATCAGGCCGAAGAACGGGTCGCGGCGGTATTCCGCCTTCGCCAGGCTGCCGTCGAGGGCGGCGCGGATCAGGGCGCGGGTGTAGCGGATCGCCATGCGTTTGCCGGTGCCGTATTTGCCGCCGGACCAGCCGGTGTTGACCAGCCAGCAATCGGCGCCGTGTTGGGCGATCAGGTCGGACAGCATTTTGCCATAGGTTTCCGGCCGGCGCGGCAGGAAGGGGGAGCCGAAGCAGGCGCTGAAGGTGGCGGTGGGTTCGCTGCCTGCGTCTTTCTCGGTCCCGGCGACGACGGCGGTATAGCCGGACAGGAAGTGGTACATCGCCTGGGCGGAGGACAGTTTGGCGATCGGCGGCAGGACTCCGAAGGCATCGGCTGCCAGCATCACCACGTTGTGGGGCTGCCCACCGACACCGGCGGGGACGGCGTTGGGGATGAAATCGACCGGGTAGCAGCTGCGGGTGTTCTCGGTCAGGCTATCGTCGCTGAGGTCGAGCTTGCCGTGGGCGTCGGCGACGACATTTTCGAGCACGGTGCCGAAGCGGTGGCTGGCGGCCCAGATTTCGGGCTCGGCTTCGGCGGACAGGTTGATGACCTTGGCGTAGCAGCCGCCTTCGAAGTTGAAGACGCCGTCGGGGGACCAGCCGTGTTCGTCATCGCCGATGAGCGGGCGGGTGGGCTCGGATGACAGGGTGGTTTTGCCGGTGCCGGAGAGGCCGAAGAACAGCGCGACGTCGCCGGCATGGCCGATATTGGCGCTGCAATGCATGGGCAGCACGCCTTTGGGGGGCAGCAGCCAGTTCATCACGGTGAAGATGGATTTCTTGATTTCGCCGGCATATTCGGTGCCGGCGATCACGATCAGCTTTTCCGTGAAGGACAGTGCGACTGCGGTTGAGCTGCGGACGCCGTCGATTTCGGGGTCGGCCTGGAAAAGCGGGGCGTGCAGGATCACATAATCGGGGGTGAAATCGCTGAGTTCGTGGGCTTGGGGGCGGATGAACATGTTGCGGGCGAATTGGGCGCACCAAGCCTGGGTGGTGACCAGACGGACCTTGATGCGGTGGTTCGGGTCAGCGCCGGCGTAAAGGTCCTGGGTGAAAAGCTCCTGGCCTTGCAGATAGGCGCGGACGCGGGCGGTCAGCAGGGTGAATTTTTCCGGGGCGAGCTTTTTGTTGACGCTGCCCCACCAGATATCGTCGGAAACGCCGGGTTCATCGACGACGAATTTGTCCCGCGGGGAGCGGCCGGTGTGCACGCCGGTCGCCACCATCAGGGCGCCATCGGCGGAAAACTGGCCTTCGTTGCGGCGGATGGCGGCGGCGCTCAACGCCGGGGCGGTCAGGTTGGCGTAAACTTCGTGGCCAGCGGTAACGCCGGTGCCGGTGAGTTTCGCCGCGCGTTTGGCCACTTTGGCCGATGCATTGGTCATAGAATCTTCCCCCCGGAACGACGCGGATAGTGATACAATCCCGGGGCTATTAAGCGGCACATCCCATTAGGTAAAGCCCGCCGAGCTTTGATAGCGCAACCACACCTATATCCTGCGCGCATGTCCGACAAGCCGGATCAGTTCGTTGCGGATGGCACCGGCATCCCCAAGCGGTGCGGACCAGGCGACCCGCAGCACATTTGTTCCGTTCGAGAGGTCGCAGCCATCGGTGTCGGCTGCCACCATCTGCCAAGCATTGCCTTGCCCACCGGCCGCTCGGGCAATGAGGGCCAAGGCGTCGGGATGGTCGCGGTTGCAATGGGCGATGATATCGGGCTCGGCGGCCGCGATCGCGTCACTGTCTGGCTCGAGGTCGGCCCAACGGAGGCGCGTTGCGCGGGCAAACCCTGCGACCAGAAGCCCGGCCTTGGGGGTAATGCGCCACAGGGCGAAATCGGCAAAATCGGCGTAGAGCGCCGCATAGGGGTGGCGGGCAAGCCAGGATTCTTTCAGCCCGGCATCTTCGATGGTCTCGGCGAGGCCTGTCACGGTCAGGCGCGGGATCGTTTGCGGGTTCGGTTCGTCGGTCGATCCGATAATCATCAGCGCGCAACGTGGGTCGGCGCGCAGATGGCGGGTGTGTTCCGACAGTGAAGACAGAAGAAGCAAGATGTCGGCGTTTGGGCTGGTTGCAGGGGTTACCAGCGCGGTGAAGGGTTGGCCGCCGGTTGTGGTGGCGAGCGTTGCCACCCGCGCTGCTCGCAGCAGTTTCCGTGCGGTCCAGTTTGGGGCTTCTGCGGTCTCTGCCATAATTTGTTCACTCTCCAACCTCGTGCTGCCACAATTTGCGCGCCATATGTCGAAACTAAGCCTTACCGCAGCAGAAAGTGCCCTTGCCATGAAGCAGACCATCGCCCTGGTGGATGACGACCGCAACATCCTGACGTCGGTTTCGATGACGCTCGAGCAGGAAGGCTATCAGGTTCGCACCTATACTGACGGCGAAAGCGCGTTGCAGGGGATCACCGCGCGCCCTGTCGACCTGGCGGTGCTCGACATCAAAATGCCTCGCATGGACGGGATGGAGTTGCTGCAACGTCTGCGCGCACGCACCAGCCTGCCAGTGATCTTCCTGACCAGCAAGGATGAGGAAGTGGACGAGGTAATGGGGCTGCGTCTGGGCGCGGATGATTATATCACCAAGCCATTCAGCCAGCGCCTGCTCATTGAACGTATCCGAGCGCTGCTGCGCCGCAACGAGACCGGTCGTGCCGAGGGTTCAGGTGCAACCCCATCCGGGGTGATGACCCGCGGCGAGTTGGTGCTCGACGAAAATAAACATCAATGCCTTTGGAAGGGCGGCGATATCCAGTTGACGGTGACCGAGTTTTTGCTGGTCAAGGCGCTGGCGACCCGCCCCGGCATGGTGAAGTCCCGTGATCAACTGATCGATGCAGCCTATGGTGAAAACATCTATGTCGACGACCGTACCATCGACAGCCACATCAAACGGGTCCGCAAGAAATTCCGTACCGTGGACGACGATTTCAACGCGATCGAAACGCTCTACGGCATCGGCTACCGCTACAAGGATGCCTGATTTCGGCACCATTACGGCCGGCCTGAAGTCGCGGATCACCGCCAGACCGGCCGCACGCCGAGGTTGGGTGCCGCCTTTGCTGCGCCGCATCCTGTTGGTGAACGCGATGCCGCTGGTGCTTCTGCTGGCTGCCCTGTTGTATCTCGACCAGTACCAGACAGGACTGCTGGACGCCGAGGTGACGACCTTACGCGAGACCGCGCGAATCTATGCTGGTGCCCTTGGCGAAACCGCAGTGCACGAGGAAGACGGCCAGCCGCCGAAATTGCAGCCCGATCAGGCCCGGCCTTTGCTGCGCCGGCTGACCGAGCCGACGCCGTCTGCCCAGGCGCGCCTATTTGCTCCCGATGGAGAGATGATCGCCGATAGCCGCCTGCGCCAGGGTCCGGGCGGAATTGTCGCGACCCAGCCATTGCCGCCGGCTGTCAATCGCGGCCAACTGCTTGGGACGATCGGCGCATTCTATGACACCATGCTGGCCCTGTTGCACGGCAACACCCCGCAACGCGTCGATGCCGGCGCCGGGCCCGACTGGCAGCCTGACATGCGCGAAGAACTGCGCCTGCTCAGCACGACTGCTGGCCGCCAGGTCCCGCCCTATATCCGGCGCACCCCAGATGATCGGCTGCTGATCTCGGTCGCTGAGCCGGTGACCCGTAACCGCGCCACCGTCGGCATCGTGCTGCTGACCCGCGAAACGCGGGAAGTCGATAACAGCCTGCTTGCCGTCCGCCTGTCGATCCTCGGCCTGTTCACCCTCGCTCTTGCACTGACCGTGCTGCTGTCGTGGTATCTTTGGCGAACGATTGCCCGCCCGATCCTGCAACTGGCCCACACCGCCGAGCAAATGCGCGAAGGCCGCGGTCGCGCCGGCGAAGTCCCCGACGCATTATTGATGCACAACGACGAAATCGGCGAACTCGCCCATGCCCTCGGCGAATCCGCAGCCGCCCTCTGGGGCCGCATGGATGCCACCGAACGCTTCGCAGCCGACGTCGCCCACGAAATCAAGAACCCTCTATCCTCGATCCGTAGCGCGATCGAAACCCTGCGACGGATCGAAGAACCCGACAAGCAACGTCGCCTGCTCGCCATTATCGCCGAAGATGTCGGCCGCCTCGATCGGCTCATCAGCGACATCTCCGACGCATCGCGCATTGATGCCGAATTATCGCGCGCTGCGGTGGCCCAGATGGACGTCATCCCGATCCTCGAAATCCTTGTCGAGATCGACGAAGCCACGCGGAAACCTGGGGATCCGCGCATCGAACTCGCCGGCGCCGAAGGGGGCGCTGTCGTCCAGGCCGTCGAAGGCCGCCTCGTCCAGGTGCTGCGCAACCTGATCGGCAACGCGCAAAGCTTCTCCCCGCCCAATGGCCGCATCACGTTGCGCGCGACAGATGCCGGAACCATGGTGGCCATCAGCGTCGAGGATGAAGGACCAGGCATCCCGGATGCCAAGCTCGAACACATCTTCGACCGCTTCTATTCCGAGCGGCCGCAAGGCGAACGCTTCGGACAGCATTCCGGGCTGGGCCTGTCGATCAGCCGGCAAATCGTCGAAGCCCTGAAGGGCCGGATCACCGCCGAGAACCGGCGCGACCCGACCGGCGCAGTCATCGGGGCGCGATTTACCGTGATCCTGCCAAAAGGCTAGCGCCTCCCCCCACCGACAATCCCTTGCCGCCCCCCGGTTCGCCTCGCTACAACAGCCCCCATGTCCGCCCTTCCGATCATCGCCCCAAGCCTGCTCGCCGCCGATTTTTCGGACTTGCGCAATGAACTGCGTCGCGTCGCCGATGCGGGCGCCGACTGGCTGCATCTGGACATCATGGACGGGCATTTTGTGCCCAATATCAGCTTTGGCCCCGATCTGATCCGCCGCCTGCGCCCGCATAGCCGTATGCCCTTCGATGCCCATCTGATGATCGCCCCGGTTGAGCCCTATATCGCCGCCTTCGCTGCGGCCGGCTGCGACCACATCGCCATCCACCCGGAAGCCGGTCCCCACCCGCATCGGGCGCTGCAATTGATCGCGGGCCTCGGCAAAAAACCTGGCCTCGTGCTCAATCCCGGCACCCCGCTCGAGGTGATTGCCCCCCTCATCGACCAGTGCGACCTGATCATGCTGATGTCGGTCAATCCCGGCTTTGGCGGCCAGAAATTTCTCCCCGGCACCTTGCCCCGCATTACCGCGATCCGCGCGATGATCGCCGCCAGCGGACGCGATATCCGGCTGATGGTCGATGGCGGGATAACCGCCGAAACCGCCCCCGCCGTCATCCAGGCCGGCGCCGACGCACTGGTCGCCGGCACCGCGATCTTCGGTGCCGCCGATTACGCCGCCGCCATCGCTGGCTTGCGCGGACCTTCGGCATGACCGACTGGCTCCGCAATATTCGCCGCGCCATTGCCCGCATGCCCCCCATCGCGGCACGTCTCGGGCTAGGCCGGGTGCCCGACGGCCCCGCTCAACCCACGCGAGACCCCTGGCCCGGCGATCCAGCCCGCGGTGCCGTGCTGATGCGGGGCACCTTCGAACTTGCCGGCGGCAGCCTCACCCTGCGACTTCGCGGCGATTCGGGCGGCGGGTTTGCCAGCATCACCGGCGACCCGATCCTGCTGGCCGGCGCCCACAGCTTCGTCTGGTTGCGCGACCTGCGTGCCCTCGGCACCGATGGCGCCCGAATGCGCGCGCGCAGCCTGGTCAGCGAGTGGATCGGCCTCGCCGCCGACCTGCCCGAGATCGCTCAACGCCCCGATGTCGCCGGCAGCCGCATCGCCGCCTGGCTCGGCCATTACGACTTCTTCGCCGCCTCCGCCGATGACGGGTTCCGCCAGCGCCTGATGCAGCAGTTAATGGCCGATGCCCGCGCCCTCGCCGCATCCCTCCCCACCGAGGAACTCGATGCCCGCGCCCTCACCGCGATCAAGGGCCTGGTCGCCGCCGCCGTCGCCCTGCCAGACCACCCCGCCTTCATGTCCCGCGCCTTGCGGGTGCTTCCGCAGGAACTCGGCCGCCAAATCCTCGCCGACGGCACCCATTGTGAGCGTAGCCCGGCCCAGCAACTGGCGGTGCTGCAAGACCTCACCGAAATCCGCGCTTTGCTCCAGGCCGGCCAGATCACCGCCCCGCCTGCGCTGGCCGCCGGGATCGAGCGCACCTCGCTCGCGCTCCGCATGCTGCGCCACGGCGACGGCAGGCTCGCGCTGTTCAATGGCACACGCGACGAATCGGCCGCCCTCATCGAACTCGCCCTCACCCAGGCCGGCCGCCCCGGACGGGCCCCCGCCTTCCTCTCCGAAGGCGGCTTTCATCGCCTGCAAGCCGAACGCACCGTCATCATCATCGATTGCGGCGCCCCGCCCGACCCGAAACTCGATCGCCTCAGCCACGCCGGAACCCTCGCCTTCGAAATGTCGGTCGGCCGCGATCGCCTGATCACCAATTGCGGCGCCATGCCGGCCGCCCCGGACGCCTGGCGCGATGCCGGGCGCGCCACCAACGCCCATTCCACCCTGATCATCGCCGATACCGACTCCTCCGAACTCCACGCCGCCGGCCTCGGCCGCCGCCCGACCGAGGTCCTCGCCTCCCGCCAGGAAGCCCACGGCGCCCATTGGCTCGATGCCAGCCACGACGGTTGGGCCCGCCCGTTCGGTGCCATCCATCGCCGCCGGTTTTATCTCGCCGCCAGTGGCGAGGAACTGCTCGGCGAAGACACCATTGAAGCCGATACCCCGCAACCCTTCATCATCCGCTTCCACCTCCACCCCGATGTCGATGCCAGCATGCAACACGATGGCCTCGCCGTGCTGCTCCGCCTGCCCCAAGGCAGCTTTTGGCTCCTCGAAGCCAAAGGGGCCGCGATGTCGCTCGAGGAAAGCGTCTATCTCGCCGGGCCCACGCCCCGGAAAAGCGAGCAGGTCGTGCTGACCGGGCTGATGGACGGGCCGCAGCAGGTCAAATGGGGGATCGCGCGCGTCGGGTAGGGGAAGGCAAGGTCTTCTTTGTTTGAAAACAAAGAAGCAAAAAAACTTCATCCATTCGCGACCGTTGGCGCATTCTTCCGTTTCGGTATTGTCTTTGCGAGCCACAGCCCTCGTCATTCCAAACCCGCCGCCCTCGTCATTGCGAACCCTTGTGAAGCAATCCATCTTTCTTTTCAGTTCATAAGACATTATAGTTTCGATATCGAAACAAATAAGACGCAATTCTCCCGCCCCCTCAAACCCACATCATCCGCCCGCCCGGCCCCAAAACCAACCCGGCCGGCATCACCGGCGCCGTCCTCGGCACCGGCCAAACCGTCTTCGGCCTGCGCCCCACCGCCGACGCCACCCCAATTCCCAACATCCGACACAGCGGTCGCAAAATCCGCCCCGCCTGCGGCACCGCCGCCAAAAATTCCACGCACTCCGCATCCGACAGCAAATGCTCGAGCTGCGCCCGTGCCGAAATCGCCTCCCGCACCGCCACCAACAACCACGCCGGAGTGGTCGGAATAATCGACGTCGCCCGCACCGAATTCCGCACTTCCCCAGCCCGAGATTTCCGCGCCGCCGGCAAATTCCCCGCCCACCACAAACCAACCAGCCGTTCCAGCCGCGTCCGCATCCGCCCAATTCGCCCCCACACCGCCACCAGCAGCACCGTCAGCACCCGCTCACGCGCCGCCACCACCGCAATCGCGGCTTGTAGCCCGGAGAGGAGGGAGGAAAAATTAACCATCAGTAAATCTAACATTTGGCGTACGCTGAGTCAAGATTATTTTCCTCTCAAGTTTCTCCTGAAGGCAGAACTCTTCTTTGTTTGAAAACAAAGAAACAAAAAAACTTCATCAATTGCGGCCGTTGGCGTGGGACCGCGGAGAGGACGCACCTCCCAAAAAATCGTCATTGCGAGTTCTTACGAAGCAATCCATCTTTCTACTGTCGGGCACCAAGATGGATTGCTTCGCAGGGCTCGCAATTTGTCTCCTGGTTCATTGGAATGCGCCTACCCGACAATGCTGGCTATTAGACCCGGCCGCAAAGATCATCGGCGAGATCCGACTGTGATTGAAGCCATTCCGTTCTCGGGTTGAATAAAGCGGCGGATGACTGCCGGGAGAACAACCTGCCCGATGCCACCCGGGAACCGAGAAAGGAAACGCCACGATAGCTAAAGTGTCACCGGGTCATCGAACGCCTCTGACGCTGCATGTATGGCTACCCGTGGAGAGCGCGCATCTGACCTTGACACAATCACCAAGACCCGGCGTTGGTGACAGTGAAGTTATCTGGCCTCTGGGCAATCATACCCGATCATCATCACCGGCGACTTGGAAAAAGCCAAGAATTGGCTGAGAACCAGGGCGCGCGGAACGGAACGCTTCGGTCTCGTTGCTTCATCGGGAGCACAACGCCTGCGGCCCCTCGGCATCCATATTAAGGCAGCGATCGAACCGCCAAACTGGTTTCTCAATGACGAGAAAGACGTTCGATCCTCATATTATCTTGAAGAGGTGGCCACCGAGTTCGATGTCCAGGGACTGGAACTCGATTGGGCTGGCGTTTGTTGGGACGGCAATTTCCATCACGACGGGCATCACTGGTGCAGTCTGGCCTTCAAAGGCAGCAAGTGGCAGTTGGTGAACGACGCCAACAGGCGCTTGTATTTGAAAAACGCCTACCGCGTGATCCTGACGCGCGCTCGGCAGGGCATGGTTGTGTTCGTGCCCGAGGGCAATGCCGATGATTGGACCCGGCCAGCAGCATACTATGATGGGACTTATCGCTTTCTGGTCTCCTGTGGGATCCACTCAATCGACTAGCGCCGTGTTTTGAGGGCAAACACCACCCTCCCCGCTACATCGTCGTCCACACTTACCAAAGCTCCGGAAACATCACCACGTCCAGCATCCGCCGAAGATACGCCACTGCCGGAACGCGCCTTCCAGATCAACCAATTCCTCCACCAATTCATACAGCGCCCAATGCTCCCCCGAATTGCGATAAGCCATCACCCATCCCACTCAGCCGACGTCAAACACCTTCCCCGGATTCAAAATCCCCGCCGGGTCCAACGCCGCCTTAATCCGCCGCATCACCGCAATTTCCGCTTCCGTCCGCGAATACCCAAGATAAGCCTTCTTCAACAACCCAATCCCATGCTCGGCCGAAATCGAGCCACCAAACTCCCGCACACGCCCATAAATAATTGCCGAGATCTCGGCCGCATTCGGCCCATCCGGCATCACCTTCACGTTGATATGCAAGTTGCTGTCGGCAATATGCCCGAACCACACCGCCTCAATCGCCTGAAACCGTTCCCGCAACGCCGCCCGCGCGCCCGTCACAAAATCCTGCATCCGCGCCACCGGCAGGCTGACATCGAAGCCAACCGCCGGGTTATAAGTCCGGCTGAATTCGGTCACGCTGTCGCGCAGCGCCCATAACTCCCGGCCCTCGCGGATATTCTGCCCGATCACCGCATCATCCACGACGCCCGCTTCCAGCGCCGCTTCAATCACCCCATCGAACCGGACCGCATCGGCATCCGGATCGGCGCCCAGATTTTCCAGCAACACATAAACCGCAGACCCGCGCGGCAGCGGCGGCCGCACCCCATGCGCGGTGGTGGCGAGCTCATAAAACTCCGTCCACATCACCTCAAACGCCGACAGGGTCCCGCCCAACCCGCCGCGCGCCCGCCCGAGCAAATCCAACACCGCCGCGTAATTCGGCAACGCCACCAGCGCGATCCGGCTCGAAACCGGTTGCGGGAACAGCCGCAGCACCAGCCGGGTCACAATCCCCAGCGTCCCCTCGGAGCCAATGAACAACTGCTTCAAATCGTACCCGGCATTATTTTTCTGCATTTTGTTAAGGCTGGTCAGAATTGTCCCGTCCGCCAGCACCGCCTCAAACCCCAACACCAGCTCCCGCGCCATGCCATAGCGCAACACCCGGTTGCCGCCGGCATTGGTGGAGATATTGCCGCCAATCAAGCAAGACCCACGGCTGCCAATGTCGAGCGGAAACAGCAGCCCCGCCGCCTCCGCCGCTTCCTGCACCATTTGCAGCGGCACCCCGGCTTCGACCGTCATCGTGCTGGCCGCGGTATCAACGTCCTCAATGCGCCGCATCCGCGACAGCGACACCGCCACGCACCCCGCAACCGGCGTCGCACCGCCCGCCAACCCGGTCAACCCGCCCTGCGGCACCGCCGGCACCCCATGCGCCGAGCACAACCGCAAGATCGCCGCGACCTGTTCAGTAGTGCGTGGCAGCGCCACCGCCATCGGCCCGGCGTCGGATTTCACCATATAGTCGCCGAAATGCCGCGCCTCGATCGCACCGCCGGTTTGCAGGCAATCAGCACCGATCGCCGCGCGTAGCTCATCCAGAAAATCCATGCCAAACTCTCCTTAACCGCGCGAGCCTATCGCGCCACGCCCCCGCCGGGAAGGAAGCAACCATGGGTCAATTTCCACTGCCAACCAGTGATCTCGCAGCCGCCAATCTACGCGGCGAACAGATCGACCGTCTCGTCGCATTGATCGAGGCCCATATCGCGGAAGGCCGCTTCCCCGGCGGCCAGATCGCCATCGCCCGCCACGGCAAGCTCGCCTATCAGCGCAATTTCGGCCAGGCCCGCGCCGGCGTCCCGGTAACGGATGCGACCCGCTTCCTGCTCTATTCCAACACCAAAGTGATCACCGCCGTCGCCACCTGGCTGCTGGCCGAACGCGGCGCATTCCGCTTCACCGACAAGATGGCCGACCACGTGCCTGCCTTCGCGAAAAACGGCAAGCAGGATGTCACCATCCATCAGGTCATCACCCATCTCGCCGGCTTCCCGAGTGCCAACGTGCCATTTTCCGCCTGGGAAGATCACGAAAAGCTGCGTGACGCGGTCTGCAACTTCAACCTCGAATTCACCCCCGGATCGCGCCTGCATTATCACGGCCAATCTGCCCATTGGACCCTCGCAGTACTGATCGAGGCACTGACCGGCCAGGATTTCCGCACCTATATCCGCGACGAAGTCCTGGTCCCGCTCGGCATCGCCGATGATGTCCATGTCGGCCTGCCCGATGCGCTGCACGGCGCGACAGCTGACATGCACGTGCCAGATGGCAACAGCGTGGCGCTGCTGCCCGAACACAACTCCCCGGAATGGAAGCGTGCCGGCTCGCCTGGCGCCGGTGGCTATGCCAGCGCCCGCGGCATGGCGGCGCTCTATCAGATGATGCTGCAAGGCGGCGAACTTGGCGGCAAGCGTCTGCTGTCGCCGCGCACCCTGCAATACGCGATCCGAAACTGGACCGCCGACATGGTCGACATGAACATGGGTATGCCGATGCATCGCGGTCTCGGCCCGCATCTGCGCGGCACCACGCCGGGCATTCGCGGCCTCGGCAGCTTTGCCTCCCCCGGCACCTTCGGCCATGGCGGCGCCGGCATCGCCTATTGCTGGGGTGATCCGGATTCAGGCGTGTCGTTCGCCTATCTGACCAATTGCCGCATCCCCGATCCCTGGCATTCGAACCGTTTGGATCTGGTATCGAACTTCGTTCACTCGGCGATTTTGTAGATCGGTCTTGGTGCCGTTGGGCGGCTAATGTCCGCCCAACGGCACCAGATGCGACAAAAACATCTCCGCGCAGGCCCGCCAGCTAAAGCGTTCCGCATGGGCACGACAAGCAATCCGATCCCCATCCAGCGCCGCCAGCGCTGCCACCCGCAAATCATCATCCACCGCGCCGATATGCCCAGCGGCATCGGCCAGCACATCCTTCGGTCCCGTAACATTATAGGCGGCAACCGGCGTGCCGCAGGCCAACGCCTCCAGGATGACCAGCCCGAACGTATCAGTCACGCTCGGGAACACGAACACATCCGCACTCGCATAGGCCCGCGCCAGATCGGTGCCATAACGTGGTCCGGCGAAATGCACGTTTGGGTAAGCACGCCGTAACGATGCAAGCTGCGGCCCGTCGCCCACCACCACCTTGCTGCCGGGCAAATCAAGATCGAGGAACGCACCGATATTTTTTTCCACCGCCACCCGCCCAACGTAGATGAAAATCGGTCCCGGCAGTCCGCCCCAATCCTCACGCGGTTGCGGGGCGAACAGGTCCAGATCGACCCCACGCGACCAGGTTCGCAACGATTTGAAGCCACGCGCAGCCAGTTCCTCGCGCAGGCTTGCTGTCGCGACCATCATCCCCTGTCCCGCGCCATGGAAGCGCCGCAGGAACCCATAGAACAAGGATGGCGGCAGCCCGGTCCGCGCATGCACGTATTCGGGAAAGCGGGTGTGGAATGCGGTGGTGAAGGCGCAGCCGCGCTTGCTCGCCCATTTCTGCGCCGACAACCCCAACGGGCCTTCGGTGGCGATGTGCAACGCATCCGGCGCGTAACCCTCGATCAACCGGCTGAGCTTTCGGCGCGGAAACAGCGACAGTCGGATGTCGGGATAGGTCGGGCAGGGAATGGTATAAAACCGGTCCGGTCCAATGATGTCGACGGTATGTCCAAGCGCGCGCAATTCGCGGGTCACAGTTTGCAGGGTTCGCACCACCCCGTTGACCTGCGGCTCCCACGCATCCGAAATGATCAGGATGCGCGCCGGCAGCGGACCAACCGCAAGCAATCGGGCACGAAATTCATCGGGACCCATGATGTCAGGCAGGTTGCGCCGCCTCGACCTTGCGGGGCGCGAAGAACGACATCCGGTTCATCGCCGCCCAGTCGATCAGTTCTAACCGTCCGTCATGATGTTCGACCAGCGCCGTGCAGCTTTCCACCCAGTCGCCATCGTTCAGATACAGCACCCCGTTGATTTCACGCATTTCGGCATGGTGGATGTGCCCACATACCACGCCGTCAAAGCCGCGGCGGCGCGCCTCGCCAGCCAATGCTTCTTCGAACCGATCGATCGCCTTGACCGCTTCCTTGACCTGCCGCTTCGCCCACGCCGATAGCGACCAGTACGGATAGCCCAGCTTGCGACGGCCGAAATTGAACCAGCGATTAACCACCAGCGCGCCGGTGTAGGCCCAGTCCCCAAGCAGTGCCAGAAACTTCGCGTAGCGCACCACGCTGTCGAATTCGTCGCCATGCATCACCAGCAGGCGGCGGCCATCGACCATGCTGTGTACAGCATCCTTGCGCAATTTAATGCCGGCGACTTCCAGTCCCATTGGCAGCCACGCACGAAACATTTCGTCATGGTTGCCGGGGATGTAGGTCACCTCGGTGCCTTTGCGGGCATGCAGCAGGATCAGGCGAATGACCTCGTCATGGGTTGCATCCCAGTACCAGGATTTCCGCAACCGCCAGCCATCGATGATGTCGCCCACCAGATACATTTGCTCGCACGAAACCCGGTTCAGAAAGTCGGCCAGAAAATCGCTGCGGCAACCACGTGTGCCCAAATGAAAATCTGAAATGAAGACCGAACGATAGCTCGGACCCGAGATTTGCTGGCCAGCGGGATATTCAGCGTTCATAAACGCAGGAAATACAACTTCAACCGCGCCGTGCCAGTGAATATTACATGACGGTCACCCCGCAGGAAACATCACGCGGATGACTGCAAACCGACATTTAATTGTAATAAAATTAGCCCATCTGGACGGCTTGTCGTTATCAACCCAAAGGCCATCATGCTGATCATCTTCAATCCGGTCGCTGGCCGCCGCCGTGCGCAACGGTTGTGGCGGGTGCTCGATATCATGGCCACCAACGGCGTGCGGCTGGAAATTGTCGAGACCCAGTATGCCGGCCATGCCACCACACTCGCCCGTGCCGCCGCCCATGGCGATGGCCGAAAATTGGTGGTTGCAGCCGGCGGTGACGGCACAATCGCTGAGGTCGCAGCGGGATTGGCCGGCAGTGACTGCAAACTCGGGATCATCCCGATCGGTACCGCAAATGTTCTGGCCCATGAACTAGGGCTGAGTTTTTCCCCGGCCGGCGTTGCCTCGGCCCTCGCCTTCGGCCGCACTGTGACACTGTGGCCAGGCGCGGCATCGGGCAGCACCGGCACGCGGCTGTTCGTGCAAATGCTGGGCGCCGGGTTCGATGCACAGGTGGTGCGGAACCTGTCCTTGCCGCTGAAGCGCGCCATCGGTCGGGCATCCTACGTGCTGCAATCGATGCGCGAGCTTGGGCGCTACGCCTTTCCCCCCATCGCGGTATCGCTCGATGGCATCGTATCCGAGGCCGGTAGCGTCATCGTCAGCAAGGGGCGGCTCTATGCCGGGCGCTATCTCGTTGCCCCTGGCTGCCGCCCGACCGAACGTGGCTTCAGCGTGGTGCTGTTCGAACGCCCTGGTGCCTTGCAGGCCGCGATGTGCGGCGCGGCACTGCCCTTCGATATGATCCCCCATATGCCCGGCGTGCGGGTGCTGCGCGCCGAGCACGTCGAACTCGATTGTCGCGACGCGCCGGCCCAGACCGATGGCGACCCGTGCGGCAATGGCCGGCTGGTCATCGATGACGCGCCAGGATCAATCGCGGTGGTCGTGGGCTAGCCCGCACGCAATCGCCACCAGGCGTGATGCCGGGTTGGCCAATTCCCCCACGATGCTGAAATGATGATGCCCCGGACTGGTTTCCCAATCGCCGCCCCAGGCTGCCGCCAACTCCCGCGATTGGCGGGCGTATTCGACGCCTTCATCCCCGCCCACCACCGCGTGCATGGGGCGATGCGGTGATGCCATGAACATCGGCGACAGGCTATGCGCGACCATCTCATCCATTCCCAAAGCGTCATTAACATGGGTCCGGCATAGTGGCGGCAGATCGAACAGCCCGCTGATCGGCAGCGCGGCATAAACCAGATCGGCCGGCAATCCCTGCGCCGCCCAATCTTGCGCCAGCAACATTGCCGCCAGATGCCCGCCGGCTGAATGCCCGATCGCCAGCATTTTCCGCCCGTGCAGCCGGTACAGCGCCGGCGCCACCGCCAGCAAATTGGCGACCACGGCCGGCATGGCCACCGTCGGGCACTGGTCATAGGACGGCATGGCGACCGCGATGCCGTGGGCGAGCAATCCGCCCGCGAGATGGCTCCACGCCGCACGGTCGCTATGCTGCCAGTAACCGCCATGCACGAAAATCGCGATCGGGGCTGCGCGACCGGAGTTGGGCCAGAACAGATCGAATTTCTGCCGCGCCGACCGACCGTAAGCCACCCCATATTCGGCAAAAGCGTGCCGTAACCGAAACGCCGCCGCCAACCCGGGCAATGCCGCGAGCATCGCGTCCGAACCCGCCACCTTGGCGCTATTATCGTACTCGGATTGTAAAAACGGGTCGATCATTCACTTTGTCCCTCGGCGTTACCCCATTGATCCTATAAGCAGTTTCCTCACCAGCAAAAATAACGTGCCAACCGCGCGATTGTACGGGATGAATAGTCCATGCGTGTCCCGAATTTCCTCAGCCCGCCAGCACCATTTCCTGGCGTCGTTGCAGCCCTGCTCGCAGTTATATTCGCCTGCGCGAGCGTGGCGCTGACCGCGCCGCTCAGCCTGGCCGGTGCATCCGCAGCCGCACTGGCTGCCGTGTGCGGGGCCTTCGCATGGCGTCAGGCAACCCGCACCCTGCGGGAGGCGCGGGCATCATTTCGTGCGTTTGCCCGCACAATCCCTGGCGTTATCTGCGGCGCTACCCGTGCCGCCGATGGGACCCTGCTGCTGACCCAGTTTTCCGCCCCGCCGCGCCGAACCTTGGCGCCCGGCACAAAGTTCGATGTGATGCTGGGTCTGATCCATCCCGATGACCGTCAGCTGATGCGCAACGGCTTTACGGCTGCCGAAGCCGTTATCGGCCAGCGCGGCGTCGGACCAACCGTGTTGATTGTGCGGACGCGCCTGCCGGTCAACCCTGATGACTGGATCCCCTGGGAAGACAGCGACAGCACCGATTTCCGCTGGTTGCGGGTCGCGGTGCGCGGACGGCGCAACCTGCAGGGCGCATCCATCGTCGAAGGGGTGGCGCTCGACGTCACCGACCTGATGGAAGCGCGCGAACTGGCCGAGCGTGCCGCGCGATTGGAAGCCGAAAACCGCCTTCTCGCCGAACATCGTGCCACCGAAGCTGACCGCATGGCGGACCGCAAATCGGAAATCCTGTCCATGATGGCCCATGAAATTCGCACCCCGCTAACCGGGGTTATCGGGTTCGCCGAGATTTTGTGCGCGACGACGGGTCTGCCGGAAGATGCCCTCAAACACGCCCAGATCGTGCATAGCACCGGCAGCGTATTACTGAGCGTGGTGAACGACATCCTCGACCTCGCCAAGCTCGAAGCCGGCAAGGTCAGTATTGAGCGGATTGCCTTCCGCCCGGATGATATGTTGCAGCAGGCCCTGGCGCTCACCGGCGCGATAGGCGCCGAACACGGCTTGACCTTGCGATTGGAGGTCTCCCCGACCTTGCCGCCCTGGCTTTACGGCGATCCGTTGCGGTTGCGCCAGGTGATCGGCAATCTACTGGGCAATGCGGTGAAATTCACCGAACGTGGCACGGTGGTGCTACGCGCCGGGCCAACCCAGGACTCGGTGCCGCGCTTGCGGATCGAGGTCGAAGACAGCGGGATCGGGATTGCGCCCGACGTGGTGGATCGGCTGTTCACCATGTTCGAACAGGCCGATATCGGCACCACGCGACGCTATGGCGGCACCGGGCTGGGGCTCGCGCTATGCCGTCGTCTGGTCGAGGCGATGGGCGGACAGATCGGGGTGCAGAGCACGCCCGGCACCGGCAGCGTGTTCTGGTTCGAGGTCGCGCTGCTGGCCGCATCCCCGCCCGAACGCGATACCAATAAGCCTGCGCCGACCAAGCCATCCCGGCCGTTGCGGGTTCTGGTGGTCGATGACATCGCCACCAACCGCGAATTGTTACGCACCATGCTGACCCGCATGGGCCATGCACCAACCCTCGCCGAAAGCGGGATCGACGCAATCGCTGCCATCCAGCGTGAAGCGTTCGACGTGGTGTTGATGGATATCAATATGCCCGACATGGATGGGCTGGAGACCACCCGGCGCATTCGCGCCATCGGCGGCCTCATCGCCGCCACCCCGATTTTCGCGCTGACCGCCGGCGCGACAGCGGCCGATCAGGAGCGGAGCAAGGCCGCCGGCATGAACGCCCATGTCGCCAAGCCGGTCAGTCGCGCCCAGCTTGCCAGCGTCCTGGAGCCACTGCTGGAATAGGAATGTTACGATGCGGCTAGATCATCATTCGTCCAATCGGCTTCGATTGGACGAATGATGATCGTATCGGCAAGCCGATCGGATGATGCTTTACCCGGCAGCCACGCCCCGCACCAGCTTGCCCGGCAGCGCTCCGGTGGCCGCACCATCGCGATAGGTCACTGCGCCGGATTTGATCGTCGCTTTATAGCCACGGGCAGTTTGCATCAGACGGCGTCCCCCGGCCGGCAGGTCGAAGCGCATGGTCGGGAAGTTGAGCCCGAGCTTGGCAAAATCGATGATATTGACATCGGCTTTCTTGCCCGGCGCGAGGGTGCCGCGATCATTCAGGCCGACTGCGCCGGCAGTGTCCGAGGTTTGGCGACGGACCAGTTCTTCGATCGGGAACGGATTTTCGGCCACGTCGCGGCCCCAATACGCCAGCAGGAAGGTCGGGTAGGACCCGTCCGAGATAAACCCGACATGGGCGCCGCCGTCGGACAGGCCGACAATCGCGTTCTTGTGGCCCATCATCGCGCGTGACGCATCCAGCGTGTAGTCGGCATAGTTGACCAGCGGCGCAAAAATAAAGGCGCGGCCGTCGTCTTCGAGCAGCATGTCATACGCGACCTCTTCCGGGGTGCGATTGCTCGCGGCTGCGATCGCGGTGATCGAGGCACTTTCCGGCGGCGCGTAATTCGGCGGATCGGTGAAGCCGAACATCCGCGCGAAGGACAGGCGCGGCAGCAGCGGAAAGTTGCTGCCGACGAAGCGGTCTTCAGACAGAAGCTGCGCGCGGAAGGCAGGATCGCGCATGATGGCAACCCGCTCGGCAAGCGATTTGCCGGCAATGGTTTTATAGCTCGGCGTTCCAGCAAACGGGTTCTGGCTGCCCTCAAGCCCGAGCAGAATACCGATCGAGCGCGGCGGGAACACCGGACGGATTTTCAGCCCGTCAGCGGCGGCCTGGTCGGCGAGGTCCATCAGAATATGCCACGCCTCGGGCCGGTCATGGCGCTGGCCCATCGAAAATACCAGCGGCCGGCCCGATGCCTCAACCAGCCGGCGGACCATGGCAAATTCGGTCTGCGCGTCCGGCATGTTCCAGTCCGACACGATTTCGAGCTGTCCGCTACCGGCATCGCGCAGGCCTAGCGCGATGCCCAGCAACTCGTCTTCCTGCGCCCGCAAGGTCGGCGTCGGGTCCCCGGCCAGGGTCTTGTGGCTGATGGTGCGCGATGTGGTGAAGCCGAAGGCGCCGGCTCGCATCGCCTGTTCGGCAAGCGCGCGCATTTCGGCGATATCGGCCTGGTTGGCGGGTTCCAGGCGCAAGGCCCGGTCGCCCATCACATAAACCCGCAGCGCCGCGTGCGGCAGCTGCGCGCAGATGTCGATGTCTCGGGGACGCCGATCCAGCGCATCGAGATAGTCGCCGAAGCTCTCCCAGTTGAAGTCGAGCCCTTCATGCAGGGCGGGCGCGGGGATATCCTCGACCCCTTCCATGAGCTGAATAAGCTTATCGTGGTCGCCCGCACGCACTGGCGCAAACCCGACCCCGCAATTGCCCATCACCGCGGTGGTCACCCCATGCAGTGACGACGGTGCCAACTGGCTGTCCCAGATCGCCTGGCCATCATAATGGGTATGAATATCGACAAAGCCGGGGGTAACGAGGTGGCCCTTGGCGTCGATTTCCTCGGTCCCAGTGCCGGCGATTTTGCCGATTGCGGCGATCACGCCGTCCTTGATCGCCAGATCGCCGTCATAACCGGCGGCACCTGTGCCATCGATGATGCGTCCGTTGCGGATAACAATGTCGTAGTCGGCCATGATGCCCCCCAGCGAGATGCTTTGCGCGAACTCTAAGGCGATTATGCCGACGCGACCAGTGCCCAACCACTTGATCGCCTGATGCGCCGCGAGCGTCGCGATATCCAGGATATGGCTCACCGAGTTATCCATTTTCACCAGCTGCACCACATAGGTCAGCCCGATCAACAGCAGCCCGATCGTGCCCCTGCCCCCCCAGGCGTGGCGCCCGCCCATCGTCAAGGGAGGCGACTTCGCAATCCGGCGTGGGACAGCTACATCAGGGCGATGTCCAGCCCCACCATTCCCGATGGCGCCACCCCCGCGATGGCGCAATGGTTCACCCTCAAGGCGCAGCACCCGGATGCGCTGCTGTTCTTCCGCATGGGCGATTTCTACGAGATGTTTTTCGACGATGCGATTGCTGCCGTCGCCGCACTCGACATCGCGCTCACCCATCGCGGCAGCCATGCCGGCGCCCCGATCCCGATGTGCGGCGTGCCGGTGCATGCCGCCGACGCCTATCTCGCCAGGCTGATCCGGCGCGGCTTTCGCGTCGCGATCGGCGAGCAGATGGAGGACCCGAAGACCCGGGTCGGCAAGGCCCCGATCCGGCGCGACGTGGTCCGGCTGATCACGCCGGGCACCTTGACCGAGGATAATCTGCTCGAAGCCTCGCGCCCCAATCTGTTGCTCGCGCTGGTGGGCGGCAAAGACGGGCTGGGCGCGGCCTGGCTCGATGTCTCCACCGGCCTGTTTGAAACCCTGGCGCTTGGGCTTTCGGACCTGCCGGCGTTGCTGGGGCGGCTCGACCCAGCGGAAATCCTCGCGCCCGACGGGCTGGATCTTGGGGAGTTCGCCCCGCGCGGCCGCGCCGAACGTGCGGCAAGCCCGGCGCCGGCGGCGCGCCGGCTGTTGGCCGACGCCTTCGCGGTCGCCGATATTTCCGCCTTTGGCAGCTTCACCGACCTCGAAGCCATCGCCGCCAGTTGCGCCCTCGACTATGTCCGCGCCACCCAGGTCGGCAAATTGCCGCATTTGTCGCGGCCATCGCCGATGGGGGTTGGCGGCACCCTGGCAATGGATGCTGCGACCCGCCAGAGCCTCGAAATCGCCCGCACCCGCGATGGCGGCACGGTCCATACCCTGCTCGCCAGTGTGCAACGGACATTGACGGCGCCGGGCGCGCGCATGCTGGCGGAGTTTCTCGGAGCGCCGCTGACCGATGTGACGGCAATCGAGGCGCGCCAGGATGGCTGGGGCTGGATGGTGGCCAATGATGCGGCTGCCCGCGACATCCGCGCCGCCCTGCGTGGTGCACCCGATATGGCACGCGCCCTTGGCCGGCTGTCGCTCGGCCGTGGCAGCCCGCGCGATCTGGCCGCGTTGCGTGACGGCATGGCGGCAGCGGCCCGGATCGCGGCCATCCTCGCCGGGCCGCGACTGATCCTGGACCTCGCCGCCGCCTGCGCCGCCCCCCCCGACCTGGCGCAACTCCTGTCGGCGGCCCTCGCCGATCCCGCGCCGCTCCGCATCGAAGACGGTGCCATTGCCGCAGGCTTCGACGGCGAACTCGATGCCGAGCGGTCCTTGCGTGATGACAGCCGCCGGGTGATCGCGGCCCTGCAAATGGATTTCGCCCAACGCTTCGGTGTCGCCAGCCTGAAAATCCGCCATCATGCCCAGCTTGGCTATATCGTCGAAGTGCCGTCGGCAGCCGCTGACCGGATGCGCGCATTCCCCGACCTCGCTTTGCGCCAGGGCATGGCCAACGGCGCCCGCTTCACCCAGCCCGAACTCTCCGCGCTCGATCGCCGGATTACCGAGGCCGCCGACCGTGCCGCGGCGCGGGAACGGATTATTTTTGCCCAGCTGGTTGCCGCCACCCTGCAGGCAGCAACCCCACTCGCCGCCTGCGCCGTCGCGTTGGCACAGTTGGACGTGCTGCAATCCTGCGCCCAGCTTGCCCAATCCAGCACCCAGACCGGTGGCTGGTGCCGGCCCGCGCTGGCCGACGATGACGCGTTTCAGATCGAGGATGGTCGCCATCCGGTGGTCGAGGCTGCCTTGTCAGGCAGCGCCGCCTTCGTGCCAAATAGGTGCGACCTGTCCCCCGGCCGCCGGGTGCTTTTGCTGACCGGCCCGAACATGGCCGGCAAATCGACCTTCCTGCGCCAGAACGCGCTGATCGTAATCCTCGCCCAAGCCGGCTTGCCCGTCCCCGCCAGCCGCGCCCGCATCGGGGTGGTGGACCGGCTGTTTTCCCGCGTCGGCGCATCGGACGAACTCGCCCGCGGGCGCAGCACCTTCATGGTCGAAATGACCGAGACCGCCGCCATCCTGCATCAGGCCGGCCCGCGCAGCCTGGTTGTCGTCGATGAAATCGGTCGCGGCACGGCGACATCTGACGGCCTTGCCATCGCCTGGGCGGTACTCGAAGCGCTACACAACACCCTGCGCTGCCGGACCATCTTCGCCACCCATTTTCACGAACTTGCAGGCCTCAGCAATGAAATGCCGCGATTATCGCCGCACACGATGCGGGTCAAGGAATGGAAGGGCGATGTGGTTTTCCTGCACGAGGTTGCCGCCGGCGCCGGTGGGCGCAGCTGGGGCGTGCATGTCGCCAAGCTCGCGGGCGTCACCGCGCCGGTGGTGCGTCGGGCGGCGGCCTTGCTGGTGGAATTGGAGCACCGCGCCACCAAATTGACCGATGCCGGGGCATTGCCGCTGTTCGCCCTCACCGCCAAACCCGCCCCACTGCCGGCCGATCCGTTGCACGAAGCCCTGGCCGCGATCGACCCGGATAAACTGACCCCGCGTGAGGCGCTGGACGCATTGTATAAATTGCGTGAACTAGTCTCTGTGCACGGCGCGACGGACTAGCTAACATCCTTTCCCATGCCGCCGCCAACCCCGTTCCCGGACCATCCCGATGCCGCCGCCGCCCAGTTGCGGCAGGCCATTGCCGCCGCGACAATCGGCAGCGTCCCCATGTCGCGCGATGTGGCGCTGGATGTGTTCCGCCGTCATCTCGCCCGCCTGCAGATCCATGTTCGCGATGTTTTCGAACAGGGTAATCTGCCAGGCCTGAAAGCGGCGCGCTTGTTGTCAGACCTGACGGATGGCCTGATCTCGGCGTTGTTCGATTATGCCGCGAGCCTCATTCCAGGCCCTGCGAAGTCCGGTAAACTCAAACTCACCATTGCCGCCAGCGGCGGCTATGGCCGGGCGGTACTGGCGCCGTTCAGCGACCTCGACCTGCTGTTTCTTACGCCCGACCGCCGCGGGATAGCGTTCCTCGGTAAAGCCGGCGCCGATGCCGACGTCCATCGTACCGTGGAATTCATGCTCTATTTCCTATGGGATCTCGGGCTGAAGGTTGGCCATGCCACCCGATCGGTCCGTGAGTGTATCCAGGAAGCCGCCGCCGATGTCACCGTTCGGACATCGTTGCTCGATGTCCGCCTGATCGCTGGCGAGGAACCAACCTTCGCCGATTTCGCCAAGCGTTTCCGCAAGTCCTGCCTCGATGCCGGCCCTGGCGGCTTCCTCGCCGCCAAACAGGCCGAGCGCAATGCCCGCCACAAGCGCTATGGCGAAACCCCGTTCGTGGTTGAACCGAACGTCAAAGAAGGCCGTGGCGGTCTGCGTGACCTGCAAACCTTGTACTGGATGGCAAGCTTCGTGTTCGGCACCGGCGATTTCACCCGGCTGGCCGATCTCGATGGGCCGGGCGCCGGCATTCTGACACCCACCGAAGCCCGCCTCGCGCGCCGCTCCTGGAGCTGGCTGTGGACACTGCGCTTCCATCTCCACTACGTCGCCGGCCGCGCCGAAGACCGGCTGACCTTCGATCTCCAGCCAGTGATCGGTGCCCGCATGGGCTATGCAAGGCGCGATCGCCAGGACGGGGTGGAACGCTTCATGCGGCACTATTTCCTGACCGCGCGCGAAGTGACCCGGCTGACCCAGGTGATGGAGCCCGCGCTGATCCGGGCCGCCCTGGGCCCGCCCGCGACCGCCGGCAAGACCGATGCCGCGTTGTTGGACGCCGGCTTTATTCTGGCCGACGGCAAGCTGCTGGCGGCCAAGGGCCATGAATTCGACCGCGAACCAATCCAGATGCTGCGCATCCTGCAGGTCGCCCGCGACCGCGACCTGCAATTGCATCCGCTGGCGTTGCGCGCACTGATCCGGCACGAACGCCGTGCGCAGGATCTGCGCGGCAACGCGGAAGCGGCGGGCGTGTTCCTCGATCTGCTCTGTGGCCGCGACGCCGAACATAACCGCGCAGACGGTGCAAAATGGCTGTCAATCATGAACGAAACCGGGCTGCTCGGCCGGTTTTTGCCTGATTGGGCGCGCACCGTCGGACAGATGCAGTTCGACACCTATCATGTGTTTACCGTTGATGAACACACGATCGAAGCCGTGCGGGTGCTCAACGCGCTCGAGCGCGGCGAACTCGCGCAAATCGCGCCGGTCGCATCCGGGCTGGTCGATCACCTGCAGTCGCGCCGCGCGCTTTATATGGCGATGCTCCTGCACGACATCGCCAAGGGCCGGGGCGGCGATCATTCCGAACTCGGTGCCGAAGTCGCCCTGCAGGTCTGCCCGGCTTTGGGCCTGTCGGCCGAGGAAACCGAAATGGTGTCCTGGCTGGTGCTGCATCATCTGCTGCTGAGCCAGACCGCGTTCAAGCGCGACATCGATGATCCCAAGACCATCATCGATCTGGTGGAAACCATCCAGTCCCCGGAACGGTTGCGCCTGTTGCTGGTGCTGACGGTCGCCGACATGCGCGCGGTGTCGTCGAAGGTGTGGAATGGCTGGAAGGCGACATTGCTGCGGGAATTATTCGCCCGCGTCGCCGAAGTTCTGGCCGGTGGGCTCGCGACCACCGAGCGCGATGTCCGGGTGGCCCGCGCCAAGGACGCTGCGTCGAGCCAACTCGACGGTTGGCCCGCGGCCGATATCGCGCGCTTCCTCGAACTCGGTTATCCTGGTTACTGGCTGTCCTTTGACCCCGAAATCCACGCCCGCCACGCCTGGATGATCCGCGGTGCGGAGGCCAGCGGTGCACCGCTGACCGTCGAAACCCAGCCGCTGCCGGCCCGCGCGGTAACCGAGGTCGTGGTTTACGCCGCCGATCATGCCGGGTTGTTCAGCAAGATCGCCGGCGCGCTTGCCGTTGCCGGGGCCTCGATCGTCGATGCCCGCATCCATACCCTGACCAACGGAATGGCCTTGGATACGTTCTGGATCCAGGATAGTGGCCGCAACGTCATCGACGCCCCGAGCCGTTTGGCGAAACTGTCGGTATTGATCGAGCAAGCGCTATCCGGCCGGCTGCGGGTGGCGAACGAAATCAAGAAGACCGCGCAAACCCTGCTGGGCCAACGCACCCGCGCAATGCATGTGCCGAACCGGGTGGTGATCGACAACGTCGCCTCCAACACCCACACAGTGCTCGAAGTGAACGGGCGCGACCGTGCCGGGCTGCTGCATGATGTCACGGCCGCGATCAGCGAACAGGGCATGCAGATCGCGTCGGCCCATGTCACCACCTACGGCCAGCGCGCCGTCGATGTTTTCTACGTCAAGGACGTGTTTGGCCTGAAAATCGAGAATGAACGCCGCCTGAACAAGCTGCGCGAGGCATTGCTGGTCGCGCTCAACAGCCCTGATGACCCTGAAATTACCCCACTGCCCAGCAAACGACGGCGGTCCAGCGGTGCGGCCGCTTGATGGGAGAATGATCCCCGCGATTGGCCTGGGTATGGCGATCCTGCTGGCCGCCTTCACCGCGACGGCCCAGGCGCCGCGCCGACCGCCAACATCTGGCAGCGTGCTGTCGATGACGCCGGATGAACAAAGCGGCGAACGGCGGATTGTCACCCTGACCCAGATCACTGCCACCGGCAACGCCACCGGCACGCCACTGGTCCTTGATTGTCCACGAACCGGCTGCGAGGGCCTGCTGACATTGTCGGTCGAGGAAACCCCGTGGCGATTTTTCGCCAATATTTCGTTCGTCAACCGCGGCCTCTACGTAACCTTGCAGTCCCGGACGATCGGGATTTTGCGGGTGACCGAATTCCGTGGCGGCCATCAGGGCCCTAGTTTCGTGCCGTTCCGCACCCCGGGCGCCGATAAGCGCGAGGTGATCGGCGAGCTCGCGTTTTCGCTGATACGCGACGGGTCGGTGCGTGAACAGGAGCGTGGATCGGACCCCAATACTGTTTCCGGCAGCGCACTCCGGGTCAGAAAGCGCGAGCCGGATATCATGTTGCGGGTCGAGGCCACCGGGAAAACAGCGCCACCAAAGCCTGCGCCAGACGCCCAAAAAACGCCGTAGCCCGCACGCTATCACCCGACTTCCACCGTCGCCTGCACCACCGCGCCGCTCAACATATCCGTCACCACCAGCGTCCAGCGTCCTGGTTCGGCAGGCAAGGTCGCTGTCCAGTCGATCGGCGTATCACGAACCTGCAACCGCGTGCTCAGCATTGGACGTGGCGTGCCATCCGGGCCAAGCCAGTCCGCCCGCATGACATGGATTGCCGCGGCTGACGGTGTGGCAAGACTAATCCGCCATTGCATCGGCTTGCCGGGCGGTTGCGCACCGCTGGGCCCGGTCAGGAGCGGCACTGGCAGCCCCGAGGGACTGAATGCCAGGATGGTCGGTTGATCGTCCTGGACCGACAGCGAGAGCTTCAAGCCGTGCGGCACCGGCTCGCGTTTGCGCAGATCATAGACCCTGGTTTGGGTTGATACACTGATCAACACAGGTTCTTTACCAGGCAGGGTCCGTTGCAGGCCGATCAGGAGCACAGCGCCATTCCGGAAAAGCCGCGTCTCAATCCCGGTTGCCGGCTTGTTGTTGGGTGTCAGCAGGCGGATCTCGGGCTTGCCGCGCGCCTGGGTCAACAAGGTCGCCATGGCGTCGAACCCCGCGAAACTGGTCGCGGTCGGGTCGGACAAGACCGCTTCGGGCAGCTTCAGGATCTTGCCGTGCCGCAACAGGGCAGTCAGCCGCGGACTTACCAGCTTGCGGCTATGCTCATCGAATTGTCCGGGCATCACGTCGGCCACCACGACGCCGCCGGCAAGGGCGAAAGCGGCGATCTCATCAGCTTCACGTTGCGACAATGCCAGCGCTTGCGGCAGGATCAGCATGCGCAGATCGTTGCCGCGGAGCGCGCCGCGCTCGATCAGGGCCGGGGTCAGGAAGCGCGGCCGGATGCCAAGATGCGCGAGCGACAGGCTGGTCCGCTCAATGGCCCGGCGGGCGGCATGGTTGTCGCTGCCCTCGGCCTCCGACATATTGCCCTGCGCCATCCAGCCGGCGCCTTTGCCCAGCCGATCGAGCAGCCACAAGGTGCGCTGGCTTGCCGGAGAATAAAGGATCGCCACCTTGTCCGGCAGGGCGGTGCTGGCAAAAATCTGCGCGGCGAGCCCGCCGGTAAGCTCGGTGAACAGCGGCGCCAGACTTTGCCCGCGCGGCCCCAATTTTCCGTCCGGCGCGCTGAAATCGCCCTTTTCATCCCAGATCATCAGCCCACGGCTTCCCGCCAGCATACTGCGCCAGATCCGTCCGGTTTCGCTGCTGCCGCCCTCGAACGAGGTTGTCAGCGTCACCAGCTCAGGATTGATCGCGCGGGCAATCTCGAAGTTGCCGCCACTTTCAGCGCCCTCGATCACATCCACTGCAAGCGGCAGCAGGCTGTAGTCAAAACCGCCTGGCCCCGGAGCCTGCGCACCCTCAATCGCCGCCCGCGCATCACGATCGCTGGCACGCACCGCATCCGCCCCAAGGCGTAAGGCCAGGGCGAAACTGTAATCCATCCAGGCACGGAAATCCGCCCAGGCAGAGAAGTTTCCGTCCTGGCGGGCCAGGGTAACAGCGGTCAATTCCGGAACGATACTGTCCCAGTCTGGAAACTGGCTATCCCATTGGTGATTGAGCGCATCAAGGTTGGTATACTGGGTGCGCAGCCAGGCCCGAAACTCCGCCAGGGCTGGCGGGGAGAAATCGAAATCCCAATGCGCGGCAAGATCAGCGATCCCAACCTCGTCCCCGAGGTTGTAGTAAAGCGGCTTGGACGGCGCGAAGGCACGCACATGTTCGGCAAGCCGCGCTCTGATCCGGGATTGCCAGACCCGGTCCACCAGGCTGGGCGTGCGTTGGTAAACCGATACATCCGCGGGCTTGGCCCGCTGGCGCGCGCGGGTCTGCTCGAACAGCCAGTTCGGCACGCCGGGATGCTCGAGTGAATAGCGGTGATAGGGCGCGTAGAAATCGGTCGCGATGTTTTCAATGAAAACGCCCATCCCGGCGGCCGTCGCCGCGCGGGCAGCGGCGACGGCAGGATCAAGCGGGCCGTCGCGGACGCCGGTCACGCGCACCGTCCGCACCCCGATCTGGCGCAGCGCCGCCCACTGCGCCGGCGTCTGGGACTGCCACATGATGATCTGGAAATCGTCCCAGGCCGGGGCGGCGCTGACGACGCCCGGCAGCGCCATCATCACCCACACCCAGACCGTCATCACCCTGGCGCGGATCATCTCTCGGCTGCCCGCCCTAGCAGGCATGGCACAAAGATCAGCGCCACCACCAAGGTACAAGCCAGGCTCAGCAGCAGCAGCAGCCCCATGCTCGCCGTGCCCGGATGCACGCTCAACGCCAGGGACCCGAAGGCGGTCGCGGTGGTAAGCGCGGAAAACAGGATCGCGCGCGCGGTCGCCGAGCCAAGGAAATCCCGCCGACCTGCCCGCCAGTTCATCACGAAATAGATGTTGAACGACACCCCGACCCCAAGCAGCAATGGCAAGGCGATGATATTGGCAAAGTTCAGCGACATTCCCAAGACCACCACCACCACCACCGTCAGCAACGCCGATAGCAGCAAGGCGGCCATCACAATGGCGACATCGGCAATCCGGCGCACAACCAGCAGAAGTAAGAACGTGATCCCGATCACCGCACCGATCGCCGCGGTGCGGAACGCGTCAAGGATCGTGGTGGCGGTTGCCGCAATGATAATCGCCGCGCCGCCGGCATCGGGGGCAATGCTGGTCACCCCGGCAGTAAACCGGCGCAGCCCTTCCGCGTCCTGCGAGTCTGCGGCCGCGAGCGCCTGCACCCGCACCCGCCCATCCGGTAATTGCCAGTCTGCCCGCAGTTCAGCCGGCAAATCGGCATCGGTTACCCCGCGCGCAGCAAGGGCGGCACGCAGTCGGTCCAGCTGCAACGGCAGGAAGCGGGTCAACGCCTGATCGGCGATCAGCAGGCGATCATCAGGGGCCGCCAGCAAGGCGCGCAGGTCATTGGCGATCAGCATCAGCGGGTGATCGGGCTTGAGGGTGCGGGCAGCACGGTCAAGCTCGGCCAGGGTCGAACCGGCGGCCATGCGCAGATCGGCGATGGTGACCGAGGCGGCCGGCGGCCGGCGGGCAAGCGTCGGCGCCAGCAGGCTAGCCGCATCCTGCACCAGGGCCAGCTTCACCGCCTGATCGACCGGCACAAAGCTCGAAACCGTCAAAACCTCGGCCACGTCTGGCAGCTTGGCGAGTTGCGCCGCCAGATCATCGGCCATTTTGCGCGACGCCACGATGATGTCGGCGCTGTACGGGCTGGTCAGCGGGCTGTCCATCAGGTCGCGCAAGGTGACCATCGCCTCGGTGGTGGCAACCTTGGTGTGCAGCGGGTCGCTGTCGAAGCGGAGCTGCGGCACAAGCGCGAGACCGAGCACCGCCATCGCCGCGAACCCCGCCAGAATTGCGCGACGGCCCCGCAGCATTCGGCCCTCGAACACCCCCGCCCATGCCCAGCCGATTTCGACCGCTTCCGGACGCGGCCGCGTCAAGGTGAGCAAGGCAGGCAGAAATGTGATGGTCACGATGAAGGCGATGATCATCCCGCCACCCGCAATCAGGCCAAGCTCGGCCACGCCGCTGAAATCGGTTGGCACAAAGGCGAGGAAACCAGCGGCGGTACCGAGGGCTGCCACCAGAACCTGCACCCCAACGCTGCCCGCGACGAAATCCAGCGCGATGGCCGGGTCCGGATGCAAATGCCGCATCTCGCGATAGCGGACGCAGAACTGGATGGCGAAATCCACCGCGATGCCGACAAACAAGATCGCGAAGGCGACCGATATCAGGTTCAACGTGCCAACCGCGAGTGCCGCGAACGCGGTGGTTAGCGCCAGCCCGAGGCCGAGGGTTGCGACGATCGGCAGGATCAGCCGCCATGACCGCACCGCCAGCATCAACCACACCATCACCAGCGCCGCCGATGCCAATGTGCCTATTGCGGCACCCTGGGCAACGGTCGCGAACTCCTCATCCGCCAAAGCCACCGACCCGGTCAGGCGAACATGGGCCGCGCCGGACTTGACCCAAGGGAGCTGGGCCGCCGCCGCACGCAGCGCACTGGTTGCCGCCCCGCCGGGTTGTAATTGGGTGTAGTCGAGCACCGGCCGGACCAGCACAAAACGGAAGCGCCCGGCTTGTTCAACCAGATTACCGCCGAGCAGACGCTGCCAGGATAGCGGCGCGGCGCGGCCAGCCCCGGCCGCATCAAGGGTCTGGTGGAATGCCTGCAACGGACCGGTGAAAGATGAAAGATCGGCGCCGGCCTGGTTCACGCCGAGCCCCAGCAAGGTCAGCGCCGCGAATAATCCGCGCGCACTCGGGTCAGCGGCAAGCTGGCCCAGGAAAGGCTGGGCATCGATTGTCTGATCCAACAAGGTTGCCAGCGGTTTCTGGTCGAGAAACAGGAACGCATTGCTGGCGAAATAGGGCAGCGCGTCGGGTTGGCGGACGCTGGTGAAATGGATTTTGTCGTTGGACAAGGCCGCGGCAAGGCCGGACGCGGTTTCCTCGGCGATCTCGGGCAGGTCGGCATCAATCACCACGACCAGCAGGTCCTGGAACTGCGGAAAATCGCGGCTAAACGCGGCTTCCTGCTGGCGCCAGCGCAGGGTCGGGGAAAACATCTCGTAGGTGTCGGTCGAAATGCCCAGCCGAACGCTGGTGATCCACAGGCTGCCAGCCGCCAGCACCGCGGCCCCCAATGTGACGGCCACAGCATGACTGCGGCAGAAGCGCACAATCATTGTCAGGAGGATCGGCAGGTTCATAGCGCGGGGGATAATCGCTTAGGGGACCGGGGTCCATCCCGCCGACACATCCACAAATCGCCAGTTTTTTGACGCCAGCCCCGGTTCGCGCGACAAAGCCGGCAAGTCAGGAGACACGCGCATGGCCATCGCCCCCCGCAAACACCCGCCCTTCCGCGCCGACCATGTCGGCAGCCTGCTGCGGCCGCAACCAACACCGGGGAGGGGAATTTGCTCACCAGCGATCAGCAATGGCGCAAGCTCGAACCATTTGTCGACGTCGCGCGAGAGGTTTGGGGGAGTGTTCAGGCAAGGCAAGCTGTTCTTTTTGTGAACAAACACGACCTTCCCTAGTATCTATCTGACTGAGAATCCTCATGAAATACATCTCCACCCGCGGCCAAGCCCCCACCCTGGATTTCGCCGGCGTCCTGCTCGCCGGCCTCGCCAACGATGGCGGCCTCTACATCCCGGAATCCTGGCCCAGCTTTTCCCCCGCCGAGTTCCGGGCGATGCGCGGCCTGTCCTACCCGGCGCTGGCGGCCCGCATCATGCGGCCTTTCGTCGGCGAGGGCATTCCGTTGGAGCCGATGGCACGCGCCGCCTATGCCGGCTTCACCAACCCCGCCATCGTGCCGCTGGTGCAGTTGGACACCGGCGTGTTCGTGCAGGAATTGTTTCACGGCCCGACCCTCGCCTTCAAGGACATGGCGATGCAGATGCTCGGGCGCCTGTTCGATCATGTGCTGGAGCAGCGCGGCGAACGGGTGACGATTGTCGGCGCCACATCCGGCGATACCGGATCGGCGGCAATCGAGGCATTTGCCGGCCGGTCACGCGCCGATATCGTGATCCTGCACCCGCATAACCGCACCAGCGACGTGCAGCGCCGCCAGATGACCACGGTTACCGCGGATAATGTCGCCAATATCGCGGTCGAAGGCAGTTTTGACGATTGCCAGGATCTGGTGAAGGCGATGTTCGCCGATGTGCCATTCCGCACCGACATGCATCTGTCAGCGGTCAATTCGATCAACTGGGCGCGGATCGCGGCGCAAGTGCCGTACTATGTTGCCGCCGCCCTGGCGTTGGGCGCGCCGGATCGGGAGGTGGCGTTCGCCGTGCCGACTGGCAATTTTGGCAACGTGCTGGCGGCGTTTGTCGCCAAGAAGATGGGCCTGCCGATCGCAAAGCTGGTGATCGGGTCAAACCGCAACAACATCCTGTCGCGGTTCCTCGCAAGCAACGACATGTCGATCGTCCCGGTCGAGCCAAGCCTGTCGCCAAGCATGGATATCCAGGTCAGCTCTAACTTTGAGCGGCTATTATTCGAATTGCTTGGCCGTGATGGGGCGGCAACCGCCACCTGCATCGCGGCTTTCCGCAGCAGCGGCAGGATGCCGGTGCCCCATGCGGCATGGCAGGCGGCGACCGGGCTGCTCACCGGGTTTACCCTGGATGACGAAGGCACATTGGCGGAAATCCGCAGGCTTTATGCTGATGCCGGCTACCTCGCCGACCCGCATACCGCGGTCGGGATCGCCGCCGCCCGTGCCCATCCGGCGCCTGGCGTGCCGATGATCGTCGCCGGCACCGCCCACCCGGCCAAGTTCCCCGATGCGATTGAAGCAGCCATCGGCATCCGCCCCCCTCTCCCCAGGCACCTCGACGACCTATATGAACGACCCGAGACTTATACCGTGCTGCCCAACGACCTGGCTGCTATTCAGGCCCAGGTCCGCGCGGTGGCCCTAAGGAACAGATGATGAGCAAGCAACTCGACGCGATCCAGGTGACCACGCTGCCGTCCGGCCTGATTGTGGTGACCGAAACCATGGACCGGGTCGAAACCGTGTCATTCGGTGCCTACGTTGCATCAGGCACCAGGCACGAAGCGGCCGAGGAAAATGGCGTCTCGCATTTCCTCGAACACATGGCCTTCAAAGGCACCGAAAACCGATCCGCATCCGCCATCGCGGAGGAAATCGAGGCGGTCGGCGGCCATATCAACGCCTATACCGCGCGTGAGCAAACTGCTTTTTATGTCAAGGTGTTGAAGGAAGACATGGCACTTGGCGCCGATATCATCGGTGACATCCTGACCCATTCGACCTTCGATCCCGACGAACTGGAACGCGAGCGCGGGGTGATCCTGCAGGAAATCGGCCAGGCCAACGATACGCCGGACGACATCGTCTTCGATCATTTCCAGGAAACTGCCTACCCCGACCAGCCCATGGGCCGCCCCGTCCTGGGCACCGAAGCGCTGATCCGCGGCATGAAGCGTGACACGCTGATGCGCTACATGCGCAGCCACTACACCACCGGCAACACCGTGATCGCCGCCGCCGGCAAGCTCGAACACGCCCATGTGCTCGATCTGGTGCAACGCCATTTCGCCGATCTGCCGACCAGCCCGGCCAAAACCCCGCAATTCGGCGCCTATACCGGCGGCGAGTACCGCGAGGCGCGCGACCTCGATCAGGTCCATATCGTGCTCGGCTTCCCGTCGGTTGCCTATCTCGATCCCGACTATTACCCGACCCTGCTGCTTTCGACCGTGCTCGGCGGCGGCATGTCGTCGCGGCTGTTCCAGGAAATCCGTGAAAAGCGCGGGCTGGTTTATTCGATCTACAGCTTCGCCGCCCCGCATCTCGATGGTGGATTATTCGGGATTTACGCCGGCACGGGCGAAAGCGAAGCTGCGGAGCTGATGCCGGTGACGCTTGATGAACTGCAAAAAATCCAGTTGGGGGTGACCGAACAGGAACTCGCCCGCGCCCGCGCCCAGGTCAAAGCCAGCCTGCTGATGTCGCTCGAAAGCACCGGCAGCCGCTGCGAACAGGTCGCCCGGCAAATCCAGGTGCATGGCCGCATCGTCGCCACCCAGGAAACCGTCGACAAAATCAACGCCATCACCCCGGAACAGGTGCAGCGCGCGGCGGCGCGGATTTTCCGTGCCGCGCCAACCTTGGCGGTGATGGGTCCGGCGGGTCAGGTGCCGAGCGCGCCGAAGATCGCCGAACGGCTGGCAGCCTGAGATGTCGCAACTCAACCTGCTCGGCGACCTGATCGCTGCGGCCAAACGCGCCGGCGCAGATGCGGCCGACGCGGTGATGGTGGCCGGTACGTCCCTGTCGGTCACCTTGCGGGCCGGCCAGACCGAGCATCTTGAACGCGCCGAGGGCCGCGATCTCGGCTTGCGGGTCTTTGTCGGCAAGCGCTCAGCGATGGTGTCGTCATCCTCGCTCGATCCCGCGAGCTTCGCCCGCCTCGCCGAACAGGCGGTGGCGATGGCGAAGGTCGTGCCGGAGGACCCCTATGGCGGCCTGGCCGACGAAGCGCGGATGCCGGACAAGATAAACCTCGATGTCTGCGATATGGCGGAACCTGATGCGGCCTCGCTGATCGGGCGCGCCAAAGCTGCCGAGGATGCCGCGTTGGCGATCCCGGGGGTCACCCAGGCCGAGGGCGCCGAGGCCAGCTACAGCCGGTCGGACTCCGCGATCGTGACATCGGCAGGCTTCGCCGGCAGCACCTCGCGCAGTGGGCATTCAGTATCGGTGAGCGCGCTTGCCGGCACCGGCACCGGCATGCAGCGCGACTATGACTATACCAGCGCGGTATTTCTTGCCGATCTGGAGGATGCCGGCTTGATCGGCCGCAACGCCGGCGAACGCGCGGTGCGACGTTTGAACCCGATCAGGCCAAAGACCGCCCATCTGC
This sequence comes from Asaia bogorensis, assembly GCA_943333505.2. Taxonomy (GTDB): domain Bacteria; phylum Pseudomonadota; class Alphaproteobacteria; order Acetobacterales; family Acetobacteraceae; genus CAITOL01. The sequence goes on from CALQTN020000003.1 coordinate 61,525, forward strand.
CGGTGATTTATGATCCCAGGGTATCGGCCGGCCTGCTCGGCCATTTCATCGGAGCGATCAATGGCGCATCGATTGCCCGTGGCACCAGCTTCCTGAAGGATAGTCTCGGCAAGCAGGTCTTCGCGCCGGGGATCGTCATCCGCGATGATCCGCGCCGGGTGCGCGGCCTGCGGTCACGGATTTTCGACGGCGAGGGCGTGCCGACCGCGGCGCGCGACCTGATTGCCGACGGCATCCTGACCGGCTGGCTACTCGACAGCCGCACCGCGCGGCAATTAGGGCTGAAAACCACTGGCAATGCGGCGCGCGGCACCTCGGCACCGCCATCGCCATCGCCGACCAACCTCACCCTGCAGCCCGGAACGATGACGCCCGCCGAACTGATGGCCGATATCAAGGAAGGGCTTTACGTCACCGAACTGATGGGCACCGCGGTCAACGGCATCACCGGCGATTACAGCCGTGGCGCATCGGGCTTCATGATCCGCGATGGCATGCTCGCCGAACCGGTTGGCGAGATCACCATCGCCGGCACCTTGCAGCACATCTTCGCGCATATGGTTCCCGCGAACGATCTCCGTCTGCGGCGCGGGACAGACGCCCCAACAGTTCGGGTTGACGGCTTAATCATGGCGGGAGGTTAATCTTTCCCCCCCTCGAATTCGGCGCAAAACATGCTATGTGGGAGACTTATTCGGGAGAATGAGACGCATCATGCGCCACACCGGTTTGTTTATCGCCTTCCTTCTCGCTGCCTTGCTCGCCGTGGCGCCCAGCATCGTCGATGCTGCCGCAGGCGGTGGTTCATCGTCCGGTAGCCGTGGGGCGCGCACCCACAGCGCGCCGCCGCCAACCGCCACCGCGCCTTCGACCGCCGCGCCGATGCAGCGCACCGCAACCCCGCAAGCCGCGCCCAACCGGGCCCCAACCGCTGCTGCCGCACCGGCAGCCGGCGGCTTTTTGAGCCGTAATCCGTTCATGGCCGGCATGCTCGGCGGCCTGATCGGCGTCGGCCTCGGCGGGATGCTATTCGGCGGCGGGTTCTTCAGCGGGATTTCCGGGATGAGCGGGATGCTTGGCCTGCTGATCCAGGTCGTGATCGTCGCCTTCATTGCGCGCTGGCTCTACACCCGCTTCGTGCGGCGCCCGGCCATGGCGGGAGGTCCGGAAATGATGGACCGCACCGCCAATGATGGTGCACCTCAAGGTGCCAATGCCCCTGTTGCACCGCCGGTCGAGATCGGCCCGCAGGACTTCGCGGCGTTCGAACAAATCCTGCAAGGCGTGCAAACCGCCTGGAGTGCGCAGGACATGCACACCCTGCAAACCCTCGCGACGCCTGAAATGGCCGGGTATTTCAACGACCAGCTCTCCGACATGGCGAGCCGTGGCCACCGTAACACCGTAACTGCGGTGCATCTCGAACAGGGCGACTTGTCCGAGGCATGGGCCGAGCCGGGACGTGAGTATGCAACGGTTGCGATGCGCTTCTCGATGATCGATGCAACCTATGACAGCACCGGTCGTGTGATCAGCGGCAATCCCACCACGCGGACCCAGTCGACCGAAATCTGGACTTTCCTGCGCACTGCGGGCGGGCGCTGGATCCTCTCCGCGATCCAGCAGACTCACTAAGGAAATGCCCGTGGCCGAATTGCCGGTCACGGGCTATTTCGACCGCCTGTCCTGTCGGCCAGGCGGTTCACTTGCGGCCAAGATCAGCCTGCGCGACGGCGGCCCATGTCGGGTGACGCTGGAGCGTCTGATTTGCGCCGACCCTAACCCCGATGGTCCAGGGCAACAGGTCGAAGATCTCGCCGATCGCTACACGTATGACTTAATCGGCCGGCACCAACCGATCAGCCTCGGCTCCTATGCGGAAATCCCCAGCGGCCCGCTGCGTGACGGACGCGATCCATGCAGTTGGTCAGCGCTGATTGAGCCCGGCCGGGTTGATCACCGCCAGGCGGTGCTGTCCGAGGTAGATGGGTCATCCCAGATTGTCCTGGGCCATGGCCCGGATGGGACATTCGTAGATCTGTCATGGCCGGGTGGGTTTGCCCGTCTCGACACCGGCGCCGTGCTCACGCCGAAGCACTGGTGGCGGGTCTGGCTTAGCGCCGATCCGGTCAGCGGGGAAATCATCGTCGGTCAGCAACGGCTTGATGGGCACGAGACGACGGTCGCTGCCCACATGGCGGAGGATATGCGGCTTCCCGCCGGTGGGACCGTGCGGATTGCCGCCGCACCCGGGTTGCGCTTCACCGGCAAGATCGAACGGCCGGAAATTCGCCCTGCCTTCTATGGCAAGTGGCCGGGGGATCACGCCGGGCCAGTGCTGGCGGCCTGGGATTTCGCGCGCGGCATCGATGGTACCGCCGTGACCGATATCGGCCCCCACGCCTGCCACGGAACCCTGATCAACCTGCCTAATCGCGGCATGGTCGGCGCTTTCTGGTCCGGCCGGGAAAATTGCTGGCGCCACGCGCCGGATGACTATGCCGCAATCGCTTTTCACGCTGATGATCTCAATGATTGCGGCTGGGACACCGACTTCATCTTCACCCCGCCCGCCGGGCTGCGCAGCGGCTGCTACATGCTGCATCTGAGTTGCGCCGGCGGCGAGGACTGGCTGCCGTTCTATCTGCTGCCGCCGCGCGCCGGCCCGCATGCCGATATTGTCTTCCTGGCCTCGACCTTCACCTACATCGCCTATGCCAATCATGCCCGCGACAACACCGATGCCGGGTTTCGCGACCGCATCGCCGATTGGGGCGCCTACTCATACCCGGCTGATGATTTCCCAATTTATGGCCGCTCCACCTATAACCGCCACCCCGACGGCACCGGGATTTCGCTATCATCGCGCCTGCGGCCAATCCTGACGATGCGGCCGGGCTATCTGACGTTCAACGACAAGAACGGCTCCGGCCTGCGCCACTTCCCCGCCGACAGCCATTTGCTGGCGTGGCTGGAAGATAAGGGCCTCGCCTACGACGTCGTGACCGATGACGAGCTTGAAGACGAGGGCGTCGAGGCATTGGCGCCGTACAAGGTGGTCCTGACAGGCAGCCATCCCGAATACCATACCGGGCGCATGCTCGATGCGATTGCGGCCTATACCGGCAATGGCGGCCGGCTATGCTATCTCGGCGGCAATGGCTTTTACTGGCGCATCGCCCGCGACCCAGCCTTGCCACACACCATCGAAATCCGCCGCGCCGAGGGCGGCATCCGCGCCTGGCAGGCCGAACCCGGCGAATACTACCACCAGCTCGACGGCCAACTCGGCGGTCTGTGGCGCCGCAACCGCCGCCCGCCGCAGCAACTGGTCGGCGTCGGGTTTTCCGGCCAGGGTTTATTCGAGGGCACCCATTACCGCCGCCAGCCAGGGTCCTACGATCCAGCCCATGCCTGGATGTTCGCGGGGGTGGAGGGCGACATATTCGGCGATTACGGGCTATCCGGCGGCGGTGCGGCAGGCTTCGAATTCGACCGCGCCGATGCCGATCTGGGCACCCCGCCGGGCACGGTGATCCTGGCACGCTCGGAAAACCCACCCGCCTCGGTCACCGTGGTGATGGAAGAATTGCTCTCGCATATTTCGACAGTGAACGGCGAGCGGCCCAGCGCGCTGAAACGTGCCGAGATCGTTTATTTCCGCACCAAATCAGGCGGCGAGGTTTTCTCGGTCGGGTCGATCACCTTCTGCGGCAGCCTGTGGCGCAATGGCTTCGAGGGACCGGTATCGCGGCTGCTGGAGAATGTCGTGCGGCGGTTTGCACAGTAATCGCCTAGAGCGTGATGACCGTAGGTGGAATCACCGAAGGTCTGAATCACGCGACCAAACAAAGAGTTAGAGCGTGATGACCGCGCCTATCAGCGGTCATCACGCTCTAAACGGCCCCGCGCGCATCAAGAAACGCCAGCAACGGTTCCACGAACACGCCCACACTCTTGTAGCGGGCAAGCTCCGCCGGCAACCCGCGCACCGCGGACGCCAACCGCGCCGCGACTGCCGGATCGGCAGCGATCATGGCCAAGGGATAGATATAGGTGCGAATGCCGAACACCACCGCCTCGCTGCGCGGCAGCCGGCGCAGCGTTTGGCGTTCAACCCGCAGAAACAGTGTTTCCCCAGCATTTTCGGCGGTAACGTTCTCGTTGCGCTTGCGGCGAAAATGCCCACCCGGTCGGAACAGATCGGGCGCATCGAGCACCGTCCAGTTCACCCGCTCAACCATCCGGCCCGATTTCAGCGTGGCTATCAGTCGATCCACCGGCCGCGCCAGCCGGTCCGGGTAGATCGGCACCGGCCCGTGCACCTCGCCAAGCGGCAATCCCAATTTCTCCACCAGCCGCCAGCCGCTCGGGAAACACAGCACGCCGGCAGTCAGGATCGGTCCCGCTTCGCGCATCTGCAGGATACACAAATCCTCCTGCACCAGCCGCCCAGCCAGTTCCAGCGCGTCGAGGCCAGTGGCCCCGAGGTCCCAGCTTTCGCCAGTCAACCGGTTGTCCAACTGCCCGCCGTCCCGCACAAACCAGGCCGGGTAGCGTCGTGGCAGCAGATCGGCAAGGGTTTCCAACAGCTCCGAACACGCATCTTCCGCCTCTGGCAGCGCCGCCAGCACTTCGGACCGTTGGTCCACCAGTAGCCCACGCCGCAGCGCCATTTCCTGCGGATAGAGCGTGTCAATCATGATCATCTCGTCGGGGTCGCAGGCCAGCAGCCCCATTGCCATCCGATAGGGCCCCGCCTCGAACGGCAGATGCATGGGTACCTCAGGCAGGGACGCGGTCATGACCCTACCGGATCAGCCCGGCCAGCGGGCTCGACGGATCGGCCCCCATCCGGCGCGGCATCCGCTTGGCCAGAAACGCCAACCGCCCGGCTGCCACCGCGTGTTTCATCGCCCGCGCCATCAGGATCGGGTCGCCGGCATGGGCAATTGCCGAGTTCATCAGCACTGCCGTGCAGCCCAGTTCCATCCCGATCGCGGCGTCCGACGCCGTGCCAACCCCGGCATCAACCAGCAGCGGCACTTTTGCCTGCTCAATCATCATCGACAGCATCGCCGGGTTCTGAATGCCGAGGCCCGATCCGATCGGCGCGCCCAACGGCATGATGGCGACGCACCCCATATCTTCCAGGCGCTTGGCCGCCAGCGGGTCATCAGCGCAATAGACCATCACCTCGAACCCGTCCTTGATCAGGGCTTCGGCCGCTTCCATCGTCGCCGGCATGTCGGGGTAGAGATGCGGCGGCGGCCCCAGGACCTCAAGCTTCACCAGGTTCCAGCCGCCGGCTTCGCGGGCCAGGCGCAAGGTGCGCACCGCGTCGCGGGCGGTGTGGCAGCCGGCGGTGTTTGGCAGATAGGTGTATTTTTTCGGATCGACATAGTCCTGCAACATCGGCTGGCCGCTGTCTTCGATGTTGACGCGGCGGACCGCGACGGTGACGATTTCCGCGCCGCTCGCTTCGATCGCAGCGGCGGTTTCCTCCAAGTCCTTGTATTTGCCGGTGCCAACGATCAGGCGGGACTGGAAATTCCGGCCGGCGACGGTCCAATGATCTTCCAACTCAGCCTCCTCCGATGAAATGCACAATTTCCAGCAGATCGCCAGATTCCAGCACGGTGTCCGCATAGGCCGCCCGCCGGACGATTTCCTCATTGCGCTCAACCGCCACCTTGCGGATGTCGAGCCCGAGTTCGGCCAGCATCGCGGCAACAGTCAACGGCGCGGCAAAGCACCGACGCTCGCCGTTGACGGTCAATTCAAGGACATCCTGGCTTGCCTGTTGCATCACCCTACTATGGCCAAGCAACCCCAGCCGAACAAGGCACGCCATGCGCATTGAAGCGATGCGGCCGGGCGTGCTAGGCCCCCCAGATGTCAAGCGCCCCGTTGATTGCCGTGTTGAATGGTCCGAACATGAACATGCTCGGCCTGCGTCAGCCACATCTGTATGGTTCGGCAACGCTCGACGATGTCGAGCAACTCTGCGCGGAGGTCGCCGAGGAGCTTGGGCTCGGCCTTGATTTCCGCCAGACCAATGGCGAGGGTGAATTGATCGGCTGGGTGCAGGAATGTCGCGCGCGCTGCGCTGGCATCATCATCAACCCGGCCGGCTATACCACCACCTCAATCGCGCTGATGGACGCGCTGCTGGCGACGGAATTGCCAGTCATCGAAGTCCATGTCACCAACATCCATCGCCGCGAGGAATTCCGCCAGCACTCCTATGTCTCCAAGGTCGCGGTGGGTGTCATCGCGGGGCTTGGGGTCGGCGGATATGGGCTGGCATTGCGGGCAATGGCCGAAATTCTGGAGGATCAGGCATGAGCAGCCAAATGTTCGACGCGAAAGCCGTGCGCGCTTTGGCGGATATTCTAGTTGCAACCGACCTCACCGAAATCGAGGTCGAACACAAGGACGGTCGCATCCGGGTCGTACGGACACCAGCGGTGCAACATGTCGTGCAACCGATTGCACACCCGGCTGCGGCCCCCGTCGCCGCCCCGGCGCCGGGGCAAGCCATTACGGCCGCACCAGCGGAAGAAGCCACCCATCCCGGCATCGTCCCCAGCCCGATGGTCGGCGTTGCCTATCTCGCGCCCGAGCCCGGTGCCGCCCCTTATGTCACGCTCGGCCAGACGGTCAGCGCCGGACAAACCCTGCTGCTGATTGAGGCGATGAAGACTTATAACCAGATCAAGGCGCCGAAATCCGGCACCGTGATCCGCATCCTGGTCACCCCCGGGCAACCGGTGGAATTTGGCCAACCGCTGATGATCCTGGAATAAACCCTTGTTCCGCAAAATCCTGATCGCCAATCGCGGCGAAATCGCGCTGCGCATCCAACGCGCCTGCCGCGAATTGGGCATCCCGACGGTTGCGGTGCATTCCACTGCCGACGCCGAGGCGATGCATGTCCGCCTCGCCGATGAAAGCGTTTGCATCGGCCCGCCATCGCCGCGCGAAAGCTACCTCAACATCCCCGCGATCCTGTCGGCGGCCAACATCACCGGTGCCGACGCCATCCATCCCGGCTATGGCTTTCTGTCCGAAAACGCCAACTTCGCCGACATGGTCGAAGCCCACGGCCTGACCTTCATTGGCCCGTCCGCCGCCCATATCCGCATGATGGGCGACAAGATCGAGGCCAAGATGGCGATGGCATCCCTCGGGGTACCGCTGGTGCCGGGCTCGCCGGGTGAGGTTCTCGATCTCGATCAAGCCGCGAAAGTCGCCGACGAGATCGGCTATCCGGTGCTCATCAAGGCCGCCGCCGGCGGTGGCGGGCGCGGCATGAAGGTTGCCAGCAGCGCCGACGGGCTAGAAGAAGCCTGGCGCCTCGCGCGGGCCGAGGCCCGGTCCGCCTTCGGCAATGATGCGGTCTACATCGAAAAATATCTCGACCGCCCGCGCCATATCGAAATGCAGGTCATGGCCGACAGCCACGGCAACGTGGTGCATTTCGGCGAACGCGACTGCTCGCTCCAGCGCCGCCACCAGAAATTGCTCGAAGAAGCCGGCTCGCCGGCGCTGACAGCGGCCGAACGCGACGCGCTCGGCGAAGTGGTCACCGCCGGTCTGTCCAAGCTCGGCTACCGCAACGCCGGCACCCTGGAGTTCCTCTATCAGGACGGCCAGTTCGCTTTCATCGAGATGAACACGCGGCTGCAGGTCGAACACCCGGTGACCGAAATGGTCTGCGGCATCGATCTGGTGCGCGAACAGATCCGGATCGCGGCTGGCGAAAAACTTGGCTACACCCAGGCCGATGTCAGCTTCAACGGCCATGCCATCGAATGCCGCATCAACGCCGAAGACCCGCTGAGCTTTGCCCCCAGCCCGGGAAAAGTGACAGCCTTCCATGCGCCCGGCGGCCTGGGCGTGCGGGTGGATAGCGCGCTTTACGCCGGCTATACCGTCCCGCCCTATTACGACAGCATGATCGCCAAGCTGATCGTGCACGCGCCGACCCGGATCGAGGCCATTGCCCGCATGCGCCGCGCGTTGGCGGAATTTGTGGTGGTCGGCGTCAAGACCAGCCTGCCGCTGCATCAACGCATTGTCGAAGCCCCGGAATTCATCGCCGGTGACTACACGATCCACTGGTTGGAAAATTTTGTCGGACAATAACGGCGGTAGCTGGCGTGGTTTGCTCGCCGCCGGTAACGCCGCCCGTTTCCTGGTCATCACCGGGGGCGTGGCGCTGCATGCGGTGTCGATCTACGTCGTCGCCACCATCATGCCGACGGTGGTGGCCGATCTTGGCGGATTGAACTTCTTCGCCTGGACCACAACGCTCTATGTCGCAGGGTCGCTGACCGGGGCGGCCGCGGTGCCGCTGGTGCTGGGACGAACATCGCCCAGATCAGCCTACCGATTGGCGTTCGGACTGTTCCTGCTCGGCAGCCTGGCCTGCGCAACCGCGCCCACAATGGTGATTTTGCTGCTGGGCCGCCCGGCGCAGGGCCTCGGCGGCGGCATGTTAACGGCGCTGGCCTACGCCACCGTGCGGCAGATGTTCCCGCCCAGCCTGCATGCCCGCGCCATCACCTTGTTTGGAAGCGTCTGGGGGATTGCGGCCGTCATCGGCCCGGCAATCGGCGGGTTGTTTGCCCAATATGCCACCACGCTGGGCGGCTGGCGCGGCGCGTTCGTCGCCGATCTGCTGATCGGCGGGCTGTTCCTGGTGCTGGGCGAGCGCGCGCTGCCGGCCAAGCGCGAGGAAGCCCCGACCGGGCGTTTCCCCGGATTGCGCCTGATGCTGTTGGCCTCGGCCGCGCTCGCAGTCAGTGCGGGCGGCTTGTCCGGCCAGGCCCGCGACTCGGTGATCGGCATCGTCGCAGCCGCCATTCTCGTGGTTCTGGTGCTGTGGCTCGATGGACGATCACCGCATCGGCTGCTGCCCAAGGGCGCGTTTAATCCACTGGTGCCGCTCGGCGCGGTGTCGGCCACGATCGGCTTCATGATCCTGTCCTATTCGCCCGGGCCGTTCGTGCCCTATTTGTTGCAGACCGGGCACGGGGCCTCGCCGATCATTGCCGGCTATGTCAGCGCGATGATGGCGTTGACCTGGACGGGTGCCGCAATCGCCACCGCCAGCCTGTCCAAGCACGGCATCAGGCTGTCGATCGCCGTCGGGCCGCCGCTGATGCTGGCCGGCATGGTGATCAGCGCCTGGGCAATGTCGAGCGGGCCGGTTGCGTTCGTGCTGCTCGGGCAAGCCCTGTCGGGGATCGGCATCGGCTTGGGCTGGTCGCATCTTTGCGCGCTCCTGATGGAGGTTGCCCCACCCGAGGCCCGCGCCAGTGCCGGGCCGTTCATCACCACCACCCAGACCTTGGCGTCGGTCTTCGGTTCGGCGATTGCCGGCATGGTGGCCAACCTCGCCGGGCTTCCCACCGCGATCACGCCGGAAGCGATTGGCGCGACGGCTGCCGTGCTGTTCGGGGTGCTAAGCCTGTTCCCGCTGGCGGCGACAGTCCTGGCCTGGCAGACTTTGCGGATGACGAAGTAATTCCAGGCGCCCAAATAACGTCGGGCTACGGCGCTCCATTTACGACCGCCAGTTCCTGCACCATCGCCGCCCGCATCATGAATTTCTGCGCCTTGCCGGTAACAGTCATCGGGTAGTCAGTGACGAAGCGCACATGGCGGGGAATTTTGAAATGGGTGATCTGGCCACGGCAGAAGGCGCGAATTTCGTCCTCGGTGGCGCTCGTCCCTTCCTTCAGCTTGATCCAGACGCAGAGTTCTTCGCCGTAAAGCACGTCGGGAACGCCGAAGCCCTGGACATCGGCGATCGCGGGGTGGCGGTAGAGGAACGCTTCGACCTCGGCGGGATAGATGTTCTCGCCGCCGCGGATAACCATGTCCTTGCTGCGGCCGGTGATGCTGACATAGCCGTGTTCATCCATCACCCCAAGGTCGCCAGTATGCATCCAGCGTGCGGGGTCGATCGCGTCGCGGGTCGCGGCCTCATCGTTCCAATAGCCGAGCATGACCGAATAGCCGCGGGTGCAGACCTCACCCTGGATGCCGTGGGGTACGATGCGGCCGGCGGGATCGACGATCTTGATTTCGGTATGCGGATGGGCGGTGCCGACGGTGCTGACCCGCCGCGCCAGCGTGTCATCGGGGCGGGTCTGGACACTGACCGGCGATGTTTCGGTCATGCCGTAAATGATGGTGATGTCGGGCAGGTGCATTTCGCCAATGATGCGCCGCATCAGCGGCTCGGGGCAGGGCGCGCCGCCGATCATGCCGGTGCGCAGGCGCGTCAGATCGAACGTGGCGAAGGCCGGGTGGTTCAGCACCGCGACAAAAATGGTCGGAACCCCGAGGAAGACCGTGCAGCGTTCGGCCTGGAGCGTTTCGAGCGCCGATTGCGGGTCAAACGCCTCCCCCAGCCAGATCACCGTAACGCCTGCCACCACGCCAAGCAGGCTGCCGCACACTGTCCCGCCGCAATGGTAGAGCGGCAGCGGATCGCACATCCGGTCCCCCACGCCGACCCCCATCACCTCGGCCTGCAACAAGGCATTGTTGAGGACGTTGTTGTGGGTGAGCGTCGCCCCTTTGGGCGCGCCCGTGGTGCCCGAGGTGAACTGGATATTGGCCGCATCATCTGGTTGCAGCACGCTGGCGAGATCGGCCAGCCGGGCGTGCTCGGCCGCGCCGGCCATCGCTGGGATCGCAGCGAAATTATAAAAGCCTGGCTCGTCCGAGTTTTCCATATGGATCAGCGTGATCAGATGCGGCAGGCGGGCCGCGCTCAGCGCGCCGGGGGCACACTGATCAAGCTCCGGCGCCAGCGTACGTAGCATGCCGATATAGTCGCTCGACCGGAACCGGTCGGCAGTCACGATGGCCCGGCATTCGACCTTGTTCAGCGCGTATTCGAGTTCCGTCACCCGATAGGCCGGGTTGATGTTGACCAGCACCAGCCCGGCTTTGGCGGCGGCGTATTGGGTCAGGATCCACTCGATCCGATTGGGTGACCAGATGCCGATCCGCTCCCCCGGCTTCAATCCCAGCGCGAGGAATCCGGCGGCGAGCCCGGCGGCCTGGCGGCGTAATTCGGCGTAGGTGAGGCGAATATGCTGTTCCCGTACCACCACCGCCTCCTGGTCCGGCCAGCGTTCGGCGGCGCGGTCAAGCGCCTCGCCGATGGTCAGATGCAGAAGCGGGGTTACAGACGTACCGTGGGTGTAGCTGCGCGCGGCTGCGGTCATGGGGCGTGATCCGTTGATGCTGGGGCCTTCTTCGTGATCTTCAACGTCGTCCCAACGGTGCGCCGGGGCGATTAGGATGGCAAGGGGGGACTTTCCGGCACCGCGTCCAGCAACCTCTATCCTATGACCAGATAGCCAGCCGCCTTGCCGCTTCCGCCATATCCGCTTCCGGCCCGCAATAGCTGAACCGCACGAATTGATGCCCACGCTTGCGGTCGAAATCCACCCCAGGCGATGCCGCGATCCCGGCTTCTTCCAGCATCCGCGCGCAGAATTCCTGGGCATTATTGGTCCGGTCGGAAACGTCGGCGTAGAGATAGAACGCACCCTCCGCCGGGCTCAGACGCGCGAAACCAGCGCCCGGCAGCGCCCGCACCAGCAAATCGCGCGACCGTCGGTAGCGGGCGATATTGGCGTCGAGTTCCGTGCCGCATTCAAACGCCGCCTCGGCGGCGATCTGGGCGATGTGGGGTGCGCTGATGAACATGTTCTGCGCCAGGCATTCCACCGGGCGCACCAGATCATCGGGCAGCACCAGCCAGCCGACGCGCCAGCCGGTCATCGAGAAATACTTCGAAAAACTGTTCACCACGATTGCGCTGGCCGAATACGCCGCTGCTGTCACGATGTCGGCCTCGTAATGGAGGCCATGATAGATCTCATCACTGATCAGCCGCACCCCGTTTTCATGGCACCAGCGCGCGATGGAGGCGAGTTCGTCCGGGTGCAGCATCGTGCCGGCCGGATTGCAGGGGCTCGCCACAATCAACCCGTCGGGACGCGGATCAAGCGCCTCCAACATCGCGACTGTCGGTTGGAACCTTGTCTCGGGGCCGGTTTCCAGCATCACCGGAACCATCCCAAGCGCCACCAGAATATTCACGTAAGGAGGGTAGAACGGCGTCGCCATCGCCACCCGATCACCAGGATCGAACGCCGCCAGGAACGCCAGCGGAAACGCGCCCGACGCCCCAACCGTTACCGCAATGCGGCTGGTCGGCACGTCGACATTGTACCAGTTACCAATATGTCGGCCAATGCGCGCGCGCAGGCTCGGCAGGCCGAAGGCTTCAGTGTAGCCCATCGCATGTCCGGCATCGAGCGCTGCGCGGACGGCCGCGACAGCGCCCAACGGAGCGCCAGTGCCGGGTTGGCCAACTTCCATGCGGATAATGTGCGGTGCACCGGCCGGCAAGGCCAGCTGCCGCGCATTTGCGGCAGTGATGACATCCATCACCATGAACGGCGGGGCGGACGCTCCCCGCCCGATCTTCAACACCATTCTAGTTGCTACCCGCCGACAGGCCCGCGCCACGCGGGTCGGTGGCCGCAACGCAGGACCCGTCGCTGCCCGGCACATAGCGGCTGCACCCGATCACGTTGGCCCGTCCCGGCTCAGCCGGCAGCGCCGGCAATGCCAGGGCAGTTGTCAGCGTCTGCGCCATCGCGCTGGCCGTCGCCCGTGCCGCACCTTGCTGGCCGCTGCCGCCAACCGCCGCGCGGAACACGCGCAAAGCCGGGTTGAAAGCGATTGCAGCGCTCAGTTGCGGCACCGAATTCTGCCCCGGTGTTGCCGCCAGCAATACCCCGGTGCCCGGCACGATCCGCCCGGTGCCAAACAGATTATTCATGCTGAACGCGCAAGCCACTGCGTTGCCGGCGTTGTCGAGCGTCACCGCACTGGTCGATGCCGGCAAGGTCATCCCGCCATCGGCCGGCAGTGCCGCCTGCGGATCGCGGACCAAGGCCTGGAACATTGCCGCAGCGGCAGCGCCACCGGTCCCAGTGGTGAACGCAACCTGATCGCCGTTATAGCGCGATTCCACCAGCAGCGGCGCAGTCTGCTTCGGCAACCCGCCACGCAAATCATCGAGGCTGATATTGGCCCCCACCGCTTGCGATCCATCGGCCAGTCGCCGGGCGAATGCGCCCTGGTAGAAATCACCCACCCCCGCGCTGCGCAATTGCCCCAGTGTCGCGGCAAGTTCGGCCTGAACAATCGCCGTACCTTCCACGACCGGCAGGCCATTGCGGAAATAAAGCGCCGCAGCACTCGGGTCAGCGGCAAGCGCCTGCCCCACCACGGCAAGGTCACGGGCAAAGGCGCGGCTCACGGAGATGCCGAAGCGCGCCTGAGCCTCCGCCGGCGCGATCAGCTGCTCAAACTTCAAATTGCCGAAGCGCGCATGCATCAGGAACAACCCGCGCGCCATCATCGGCACGCCCGCCGGCCGATCGCCCGCCAGCGAGCGCGGCGCCGATGCCGGGAAGCTGAACGCCTGCGGCCCACCGGCCGATTTGGCCGGGAACACCACGCATTCCCCGCCGCCGCCAATGCCGGCCCGCGATGGCAGCGACGCCCATAATGTGCTGCCCACCGCCACCATTGCGTCAACCGCATTACCGCCTGCCGACAGGGTGTTCCGCCCAGCCAGCGTCGCCTGCGGTTCATCGGACACCACATGCCCGAGGAACCCTGTGACCGTGCCAGGTGTGCCCAAAGCTGGCGCGTCGCTGCCAAAAATGCTGGTCACCTTATCAAACGTCGAGCAGCCGGCGAGCAGCAGGCTGGCGCCCAGTAGCAGGAATTTGCCAATGTTTGAGGCTGGCGTTCTGATGCGGTATGTGTGCGGCATGTCCCGTCCTTATGGCCCCGTTAGCGTGTTGCGGCTTGGCGTGGCGCTGCTGCTGGCAGCGATATTCGGCGGGCAGGCCTGCGCCCAACCGGCCGGGCGGCAGTCATTCATCGTCGTGCGCGACGCCGAAACCGAAACCCTGCTGCGCAATATCGCCAACCCCCTGTTTCGCGCCGCCGGGGTGGACCCTGGCCTGGTCCGCATCACCCTGCTGCGCGATGACGCCATAAACTCGTTCGTGAGCACCGGCAACCGGATGTTCATCAACACCGGCCTGATCTCGGGCGCAAATTCGGTCGGCGAGTTGGTCGGCGTCATCGCGCACGAGACCGGGCACATACGCAGCGGCCATCTCGCGCGCCTCCCCGAAGCCATGCAGGAGGCGATGCTCGAAACCATCGCCGCCACCTTGTTCGGCGCTGCCGCCGTGCTCGGCAGCAGCCAGACCCGGACCCGCAGCCCCTATCGTGACAATTCGATCGGCGATGCCGGGATCGGCGCAATGCTCGGCGGCCAGCATCTGGCGATACGCAACTTCCTCAGCTTTACCCGTACTATCGAGGCCGCGGCCGACCAGGGCGCCGTCCAATTCCTCGACCGGCTGCATTGGCCGGCGCAAGGCATGCTCGACCTGTTCCGCCGCCTCGAACACGAAACCGTGTTGACCACCGAAATGCAGGACCCATACCTGCAAACCCACCCGCTGAACCGCTCACGGATAGACTTCGTCACCCACCATCTCAGCGTCAGCCCTTACGCCAAAGCGACGCTCCCAGCGGGCTTCGAGCCGACTTTCCTGATGGTGCGCGCTAAGCTGCAAGGCTTCCTGGCGCCGAGTTCGCACACCCTGGCGCGGCTGAAATCGGACGATCCGTCCGCGCCGGCGCGCTATGCCCGTGCCATCGCGCTCTATCGGCTCGGCCATACCGATGACGCCATCCGGCTGATCGACGGGCTGATCGTCGAACAACCCGGAAAGCCCTGGCTCCATGAGCTCAAAGGCCAGGTCCTGTTCGAAGGCGGGCGCGGCGCGCAGGCGCTGGTACCGTACCGCGAGGCCGTGCGCCTCGCCCCCGAGCAGTCGCAAATCCGCGCCGCCCTCGCCCGCGCGCTGATCGAAACCGGGGACCGGGCCCAGCTGCGCCCGGCCATCGCCGAACTGCAATCGGCCCTCGCCCGCGAAGCTGATGACCAGGAAAGCTGGCGCGCGCTCGGCACTGCCTGGGGCCGGCTGGGCGATCTCGGCCAGGCCAATCTGGCGCTGGCCGAGGAAGCGATGATTTTGGGCGATATTCCGCGCGCCAACATACTGGCGGGCAAGGCCGAGAAACTGCTACCAGCAGGGCAGGCAAGGATGCGTGCCTCCGACATCAGCAACGCGGTCAAACGCGAAAATCGCAAGGGATTTTGAAGTGATGGCCCGTCTGCTTTTCCTCGGCTTCATGCTGGCCGCGCCGCTGTTTGCCAGCGCCCAACCCCCTCCCCCCCAAGCCTTTACCCCCCAACAGCGGGCCGAGATCATCACCATCATCCGCGAGGCGATGAAGGACGATCCGACCATTCTGAAGGACGCCGTCACCGCCTTGCAGCAGGACGAGGCCCACACCCAACAGGGCGCGCTCACCGGCCTGATCGCCGATCTAGCGGACGCTCTGCTAAAAAATCCCGCTGATGCGATCGGAGGCAACCCCAACGGCGATGTCACCGTGGTGGAGTTCTTCGATGTGCGCTGCGGTTTCTGCCGCCGCATGGTGCCGGTGTTCGAACAACTGATCAAAAGCGATGCCAAAATACGCATCGTCTATAAAGACCTGCCGGTGCTCGGCCCAGCCAGCATCGTCGGCGCCCGCGCGCTGATGGCCGCGCAGAAGCAGGGCGGCTACCTCAGGCTGCACGCGCTGCTGATGGCGGCAAACCCGGCGATGGACGATGCGACCTTGAAAACCGCCTCCGACAAGGCCGGCCTCGACTGGGCGCGGCTGAAGCGCGACATGGAAGCACCCGAGCTCAAAGCCCGCATCGATGGCAATCTCGCGTTAAGCCGCCAGCTCGATATCCAGGGCACCCCGGCTTACGTGATCGGCACCCGCCTGCTGCCAGGCGCGGTCGATCTGGCCGAATTGCAGGACGCGGTGGCGGCGGCCCGCAAGAAATAGGCTACAAAATCAATTATCCCAGCTATATCGCAACAATATAACTGCGAGGAAATTTCGCTCCCACGCCATCGGTATCGCTGCTGTCCGCCCGAACATCACCATGCTGCGACCACAGCCTGCAAGTGGATAAAGATGACGGATAAATTGCGCGCCATTGCCTATCTTTTTTAACCGCTTCGAAAAAACCGAACATGCCCGCCGCGCCACAGGCGAAAGCACCCGTGAATCTGGCGAAATAGCCCGTTAATACGGCGTGAAAATCCCATCCTCAAGGTTTTGTGGGGTGACGCCGGGGCAATAGCGCCATAAGCGCGATGGATGCAGCGTGATCCCTCACTCGATAGTTTGCTCGACCTCAACGGCCAGACCTATGTGGTCGATGCTCCCGCTTGCCTCGCGGTGCGTTTCCGCGTGGCATCCGTGCCGGTCAGTGAGATCAATCCGCACGGGATCGACTATCAGATGGCGCTTTTTGGCCGCGGCGGCGTGAAGCTGGTCGGGTTCGAGAACACCCAGCAGATGCGCAAGGACGCCTTCGATCACATCAAGCGCCTGCGCACCGTACGCGCCTACGCCTATCGCGATGCCGCGACCCTGGTGGAAGATTTTTGGGACGAGGTCGATGCTTGGCTCCGCGAAAGAAAGCCAGGCCAATGAGCGAATTGCGTGTGGGGGTGATGGACTACGCCGACTTCAAGAAACGGACCCTGATCGCGGCACGCGGCGGAAACGGGTTTGCCGCCGACGAGCCCCTGGTTTGGTTCGCCGATAGCGCGGCGGTGGGGCGGGCTTTGGTTGCCGGGGTAGTGGCGGAGGTTGCAGGTCGGGAGTGGCGGCGGCTGGTGGTCGAGGAGTGACCTCACCCCCGAGAGCATCATCCGATCGGCTTGCCGATACAATCGGATAAAGATGCTCGTGAAAACAACACGCCAGATCGTATCCGCTGATCCAAATTCAACAGATCACGGTCTAATCCCCGCTGCCCTGCGCCTTCCTGAACGCGGCCGCCGGGTAAACCCCCAAAATCTTGGTCTCGCGCGAAAAGAAGGTCAGTTCCTCCAGCGCGCGGCGCAAAGCCGGGTCTTCCGGATGGCCTTCGACATCGCATAAAAACTGCGTCGCCGAAAAATGCCCGTCGACCATGTAGCTTTCCAGCTTGGTCATGTTCACCCCATTGGTCGCGAACCCGCCGAGCGCCTTGTACAAAGCCGCCGGCACATTCCGAACCCGGAAAATGAACGTCGTCATCAGCCCCGGCGTCCCCGGCGCAAACCCGATCGGCGCCCGCGCCATCACGAAAAACCGCGTGGTGTTATGCGCCGCGTCCTCGATATTGCGTCGCAGGATTTCGAGGCCGAATAATTCCCCCGCCAACGACGATGCAATTGCGCATTTGGTCGGGTCCTGCCATTGCGCCAGCAACTCGGCCGATCCTGCGGTATCGGCTTCGACCACCGCTTCGAGGTTCAGTTCGGCCAGCACTTTGCGCACCTGCCCCAACGCCACCGCGTGGGAATGCGCCTTTTTCAGCCCGGCCTCGGTCGCGCCCTTAATCGCCAGCAGGCAGTGTTCGACCCGCTGGAACGCTTCACCCACCACATACAGCCCCGACGCCGGCAGCAGCGAATGCACATCCGGCACCCGGCCGGCGAGGCTGTTCTCGGTCGCGATCATCGCCAGATCGGCCGCGCCGGATCGCACCGCTTCCATCGCGGCATCGAAGGTATGGCACGGCAAAGTCGTCATGCTGGGGTAAGCATTGCGGCAGGCAAGGTCCGAATAGGCGCCAGGGCGGCCCTGGAAAGCGATTACACCGGTCATTTTTGGGTCCGTTTAAGCTCGCGAATGGCGCGTTCTAGATCGTCCGGCGTGTCAACGCCAAATGGGGCATGTTCCACCCGCGCACAGGATATCCGCATCCCAGCTTCCAGCGCGCGCAATTGTTCCAGCGATTCGCGCCGTTCAAGCGGCGATTCCGGCAATGCCACGAAGCGCGCCAGCGCCTGGCGGCGAAACGCATAGATGCCGATATGATGCCAGCGCGGCCCATCGCCCCACGGGATCGGCGCACGGGAGAAATACAGCGCCGGCGAAACCGCCCGCCCGCCTTCGAAACTGCACGCCGCCTTCACCACCTGGGACGCATTGGCTTCTTCATCGTTGGTGATCGGGGCGACCAATGTCGCGATATCGATCGCCGGATCGTTCAGCGGCGCCAGCACCGCGCGCAGATAATCCGGCGGAATGGTCGGCAGATCGCCCTGCAGATTGACGATCACATCGTGGTGCCCAGCCGGATCGAGGATCGACAGCGCCGCGTACACCCGGTCCGACCCGCGCGGCAAAGTCGGATCGGTCAGCACCGCGATGCCGCCATCGGCCCGGATAGCTTCAGCGATCTCGGGGTCACCGCAGGCCACCGCCACCGGTCCGATATCGGCTTCGCGCGCGCGGTCAAGCACATGCAGGATCATTGCCCGGCCGTTAATGTCGGCCAGCGGTTTGCCGGGCAGGCGCGTAGCCGCCATGCGTGAGGGGATGAGGACGATCGGGTGCATGGGTGTTTTTTGGCCCTGGCGTGGGTTGATGCGATAAGCGCTGCTCATTATGGTGCCCGCAGTCTAGGTAGAGGGCTGCCACCGCGCAATGCGGCGGGGCCAATGCAGCAGTTTGAGGAACGACATCGATATGGACGCCATGGAGATCAACAAGGCAATCGCCGCGCTGCTGGTTGCTGGCATCACCTTCATGGTGACCGGCATCATAGGTGGTGCGCTGATCCATCCGCATCATCTGCACGACCCGGCCTGGAAGGTCGAAGCGGCGGCAGCCCCGGCTGCCCCCGGCGCCAAGGTCGAAGCGCTGGTGCCGATCTCGCCGATGATTGCGACCGCCGATGTCGCAGCCGGTGAAGCCAACGCCAAAAAGCAGTGCGGCGCCTGCCACACATTCGCCGAAGGCGGCAAGAACGGCGTGGGACCGAACCTCTACGCCACCATGACCCGCACCCGCGGCGCCAGCGATGGCTTCGCCTATTCGGCCAACATCAAAGCCAAGGGCGGCGTTTGGACGTATGAAGACCTCAACGCCTGGCTGAAAAAGCCGGCAGCGTTCATTTCCGGCACAAAAATGGCGTATGCCGGGCTGAACAGCGACAAACAGCGCGCCGAAATCGTCGCCTATCTGCGCAGCTTGGCCAAGACGCCCGTCCCGCTGCCATAACATGATGGATCTTTGGCTGGCGGCGGCCAACGCCGCCGCCGACGTTGCCGGCGCAGTGATCCGTCCGTTCTTTCGCACCGGCGTCAGCGCCGATCTCAAGGGCGACGCCAGCCCGGTCACCATCGCCGACCGCACCGCCGAGCGGGCGATCCGCGCGGTGCTGTCCGAACGCTTCCCCGAGCACGGCATAATGGGCGAGGAATTCGGCCTCGAAAACGCCAGCGCCCGGCTGCGTTGGGTGCTCGACCCGATCGACGGCACCCGTGCTTTCATTACCGGGCGCCCGACCTTCGGCACCCTGATCGCACTGATGGACGGCGACACCCCGATCCTTGGCCTGATCGACCAATGCGTCACCGGCGAACGCTGGATTGGCGCCGCCGGTTGCGCCACGACCTTCACCGGCCCGATGGGTGGCCGCCCCGGCTGCCGGCCCTGCCCCGATCTCGCGGACGCGGAAGCATCCTGCACCAGCCCGGATATGTTCGACGACACTGAAACCCCGCGGTGGAACGCGCTGCGCAACGCCGCGCGCCGCAGCAGTTTCGGCGGCGATTGCTATTCCTATGGCCTGGTAGCCCTCGGCCAGATCGACATCATCGTCGAATGCAGCATGAAGGTTTGGGACTGGGCGGCGATCGTGCCGATCATCGAAGGCGCCGGCGGGCGAATGACCGACTGGCACGGCAACCAGCTGCGCGCCGACGGCGACGGTCGCACTTTGGTGGTCGGTGACCCGAGTTTGCTCCCGACCGCGCTGAAATTCCTCGCAGACTAGCTGTTCGGCAGTGGTGGTCACCGATGCGGACAGCTATGACTGTCCCCATTGTCGAAGCGGAGACGTCGCGTGCGGCCCATCCTGTTGTTATTTCTGCTGTTTGGCCTGGTCGGAGCGGCGCGCGCGCAAACGCCGGTGCATGGTCTGTCCTTGCTCGGTGCGCCGGAACTGCCGGCCGATTTCCCGCATTTCCCTTATGTGAACCCCGACGCTCCCAAAGGCGGCGAGCTGGTGCTGGGCGCTGTCGGCAGTTTCGACAGTTTCCACCCGTTCATCGTGCGCGGCAGCCCGGCAGCCTCGGTCGGGCGGATTTACGACACGCTGATGCGGTCCAATGACGACGAGCCAGAGGCCTATTATGGCCATCTCGCCGGCGCGATCACGGTCTGGCCGGAGCACAAAGGGGTGACGTTCACCTTGCGCCCGCAAGCCCGCTTCAACGATGGCAGCAAGGTGACGGCCGACGATGTCGCCTGGACGTTCAATGCGTTGCGTGATCAGGGCAAGCCGCGCTATCGGCAATATTACGCCGATGTCGCCGAGGCGATTGTCGAAGCCCCTGGCAAAGTCGGGTTTCGCTTCAAAACCACCACCAATCGCGAATTGCCGCTCATTCTCGGCCAATTGGTGGTGCTGCCAAAGGCGTGGTGGCAAGGCCGCGATTTCAGCAAACCGCTGGCCGAAGCCCCGCTCGGCTCAGGCCCCTACCGGGTGGCTGATTTCGAACTCGGCCGCAGCGTGACCTTGGCGCGGGTGCCGAATTACTGGGCGCAGAACCTGCCGACCGGCAAGGGGCTGGCGAATTTCGATCGAATTCGCACCGAGTATTTCCGCGACGACACCATCGCATTGCAGGCGCTGAAGGCCGGCCAAGTCGATTTCCGGCAGGAAACCAGCTCGAAAGCCTGGGCCACGGCCTATGATTTCCCCGCAGTGGAAAAAGGTCTGGTCAAGAAGGAGGCCCTGCCACATCGCCTGCCCACCGGCATGCAGGGCTTCTTCATGAACACCAGACGGCCGATCTTCGCCGATGCGCGGGTGCGTCAGGCGCTCGCCTGGGTGTTCGACTTTGAATGGGTCAACGCCAATCTGTTCTATGGTGCCTATGCCCGCACCGGCAGTTATTTCAGCAACAGCGAACTGGCGGCATCCGGTCTGCCATCGGCCGCCGAGCGCGCGCTGCTCGACCCGTTCCGCACCCAATTGCCGCCCGGCCTGTTCACCGACGCATTCAAACTGCCGGTGACCGATGCATCGGGCAATAACCGCGCCGGGTTGCGCCTCGCTTTGGGCCTGTTGAAATCGGCAGGCTGGGAGATCAAGGACCTCAAGCTGGTGAACGCGGCGGGCCAGCAGATGAGCTTCGAGATCCTGTTATCTCAGCCAGCGATGGAACGGGTGGCACTGCCCTATGTGCAGTGGCTCGCGCGGTTGGGCATCGAGGCACGGGTGCGCACCGTCGATCCCGCGCAATATCAACGCCTGTCAGACAGCTATGATTTCGATATGACCGACGGCGTGGTCGGCCAGTCCGACAGTCCGGGCAATGAACAGACCGGCTTCTGGGGCTGCGGTTCCGCCAAGCTCGAGGGCGGCGATAACGCCGCCGGGGTGTGTCATCCGGCGGTCGAGGCGATGATCAACCACATTCTGATCGCCCCGGACCGCGCCGCCCTCGTCACCGCGACCCGCGCACTTGACCGGGTTTTGCTGTGGAATTGGTACGCGGTGCCGCATTGGCACAACCGCGCAAGCTGGGTCGTGCATTGGGACCGCTTTGGCCACCCCACCAAGCCAGTCCGGGTCGGGCTGGCGCTCGACGCCTGGTGGTTCGATGCCGTGCGCGCTGCCGCCAACGATGCCGCCCGCAAGGCGGGGAAATAATCCGTGCTGGGGTATCTGCTGCGGCGATGCTTGCTGGTGATCCCCACATTATTCGGCATTATCGCGATTAATTTCGTGGTGGTACAGTTCGCCCCTGGCGGGCCGGTCGAACAGATGATGGCCGAACTGCGCGGCAAGGGCGGCTCGGCAACCGGGCGGATGACTGCGGGCAGCACCGGCGAAACCAGCGCGCCCAGCACCGATGGCGCCTATCGCGGCGCGCGCGGCCTGGACCCGATGATGGTCGCCGACATCAAACGCATGTTCGGCTTCGACCAACCGGCGCATGTCCGCTTTTTCACCATGCTGGGCTCCTATCTCACCTTCGATTTCGGCCGCAGCTTCTTCCGTGATGCGACGGTGCTGCAACTGATCGGCCAGAAACTGCCGGTCTCGGTTTCGCTCGGCCTATGGTCGACCTTGCTGGTCTATATGGTATCGATCCCGCTCGGCATCGCCAAGGCGGTGCGCGATGGCAGCCGGTTCGATGTCACGTCGAGCGTGGTGGTGCTGGTCGGCTACGCCATTCCAGGCTTTCTGTTCGCCATTCTGCTGGTGGTAGTGTTTGCCGGCGGCAGCTTTGTGCAATGGTTCCCGTTGCGCGGATTATCCAGTCCGGGGGCCGATCTTTGGGGCTGGCCCGCGCGCATCATGGACTATCTGTGGCACATCGTCCTGCCGACGGCCGCCCTGGTGGTGGGCGGATTTGCCAGCCTCACCATGCTGACCAAGAATTCGTTCCTCGAAGAAATCCGCAAGCAATACGTGGTGACCGCACGGGCCAAGGGGGCATCGGAAAACCGCATTCTCTATCGCCACATATTCCGCAACGCGATGCTGCTGGTGATCGCTGGCTTCCCGGCCGCATTCCTCGCCATGGTGTTTTCGTCCGCGTTGCTGGTGGAAATCGTGTTCTCCCTCGACGGACTAGGGCTGTTGGGCTTTGAGTCCACGATCCGGCGCGACTATCCGGTGATGTTCGGCACGCTCTACATCTTCACCCTGCTCGGCCTGGTCATGCAGATCCTGGGCGACATGATCTACACCATCGTCGATCCGCGCATCGATTTCGAGCGTCGATGACCCTGCCCCCGATCGCCCGCCGCCGCATCGCCGCCTTTCGCGCCCATAAACGCGGGTTGTGGTCGTTGCGGATATTCCTGGCTCTTTTTATCGCCAGCCTGTTCGCCGAATTCCTCTGCAACGATCGCCCTTTGCTGATCCGCTACAAGGGTGACTGGTTTACGCCAGTGTTGAACGATTATCCCGAGAATGCGTTCGACGCCGAGCTTATGCCGACCATCGCGGATTATTCCGATCCGGTGCTGGCCGACACCATCGCCGCCGATGGCTGGATGATTTGGCCGCCCGTGCGCTACCGTTTCAACAGCGTGGTGAAGAACCTGCCGGTACCAGCGCCGGCACCGCCTAGCTGGCGCAATATTCTCGGCACTGATGACCTCGCCCGCGACGTTTTCGCCCGCGTCGTCTACGGATTTCGCCTGTCGGTGCTGTTCGGCTTCGCGCTCACCATTCTGTCATCGGTGATCGGCATCGCCGCCGGCGCGATCCAGGGCTATCGCGGCGGGCTGACGGATTTACTCTCGCAGCGCTTTATCGAGGTCTGGGCCGGGATGCCGCAGCTTTATCTGCTGATCATCCTGGGCAGCATCATCACGCCGTCTTTCATGGTGCTGCTGCTGTTTTTGCTGCTGTTCAGCTGGATGAACCTCACTGGCGTGGTGCGCGCCGAGTTCCTGCGTGGCCGCAATCTCGAATATGTCCGCGCCGCCAAGGCGCTCGGCGTGTCGGATATCGCGGTCATGTGGCGCCACATCCTGCCAAACGCGATGGTGGCAACGCTCACCTATCTGCCGTTCACCCTGTCCGGCTCGGTAGCCGTCCTGTCCACCCTCGATTTCCTCGGCTTCGGCTTGCCACCCGGTGCCCCATCGCTCGGCGAGCTTGTCGCCCAGGGCAAGAACAATCTCCAGGCGCCATGGTTGGGCGTGGTTGCCTTCGTGGTGCTAGGCGGGGTGCTCACCCTGCTGATTTTCATCGGCGAGGCGGTGCGCGACGCGTTTGATCCACGCAAGGTGCCAAAGTGACAAGGCCAGCAAAGCAGCCAAAAAACGTCCGGCTGTGGCTCCCAGTAAACACCAGCCTGGGTGCGCCAGTATCAAAAAGTTTTTTTGGTTCTTTTTGTTCACAAAAAGAACACCTTGCCTGTGCTGCTTCGGCTCCGACGCCATGAGCCTGGTAGAAGTCGAAAACCTCAGCATAAGCTTCGGCGAAAAACCCGTAGTGGAACAGGTGTCGTTCCGCCTCGATCGCGGCGAAACCCTGGCGCTCGTCGGCGAAAGCGGCTCAGGAAAATCCCTCACCGCGTTATCGCTGCTGCAACTGCACCCCCCAGGGGCGAGGGTCTCGGGCCGGGTGACACTCGATGGCCTCGACATTCTGACTGCGGATGCGCCGTCCCTGCAAAGCTCCCGCGGCGGCGTGGCGGGGATGATTTTCCAGGAACCAATGACCAGCCTCAACCCGCTGATGCGGATCGGCCAGCAGGTCCAGGAGGCGATGGAGTTGCATCGCCGCCTGACGCAGGTCGAGGCCCAGACCCAAGCGGTGGATTTGCTGCGCGAGGTCGGGTTCCCCGATGCCGCAGACCGGCTTGACGCGTTTCCGCATCAGCTGTCCGGCGGCCAGCGCCAGCGGGTGATGATCGCGATGGCGCTGGCCAATGATCCCAAGCTGCTGATTGCCGATGAACCGACGACTGCGCTCGATGTCACCATCCAGGCACAGATCCTCAAGCTGCTGGCCGATGAAAAATCGGCACGCGGTTTGGCCCTGCTGCTGATCACCCATGACCTCGCGATTGTCCGGCGCTGCGCCAATCGGGTCTGCGTGATGCAGGGTGGCCGGATCGTTGAGCACGGCACCACCAACGATATTTTCACCCGCCCGCAGCACGCCTATACGCGCATGCTGCTCGATGCCGAGCCGCGCGGCCGGCCCCGGCCCCTGGCGCCGGATGCGCCGGTTCTGGTGGCGGCCGACCATGTCGGGGTCAGCTTCCCGATCCGTCGTGGCATATTGCGCCGTCAGGTCGCAGCGTTGCGCGCGGTCGATGATGTCTCAATCTGCATCCACGCCGGCGAAACCGTCGGCCTGGTCGGCGAAAGCGGCTCGGGCAAGTCAACCATGGGCTTTGCCCTGCTGCGCCTGCAACGCGCCACTGGCACGGTCCGGGTCGGCGGGGTGGATCTCGCGAGTCTCGGGCACCGGCAGATGCGGGCGCTGCGGGCGGATATGCAGATCGTCTTTCAGGACCCGTATGGCAGCCTGTCACCCCGGCTGACAGTGGGCGACATCATCGGCGAGGGCCTGTCGGTGCACGCGCCCAAGCTGAAACCGGCCGCGCGCGCCGCCCAGGTTGCGGCAGCTTTGGCCGAGGTCGGTTTACCGACTGACATTATCGGCCGTTACCCGCATGAATTCAGCGGCGGCCAGCGCCAGCGGATCGCCATTGCGCGCGCGATGGTGTTGCAGCCGCGCTTTGTCGTGCTGGATGAGCCGACCAGCGCGCTCGACCGCTCCGTGCAAGGCCAGATTGTCGCCCTGCTGCGCCGGCTACAATTGGATCGTGGCTTGGGTTATCTGTTCATCAGCCACGACCTGACAGTGGTGCGTGCTTTGGCGCATCGGGTGGTGGTGATGCGACGTGGTCGGGTGGTTGAACAAGGCCCGGCCGACCAGGTCTTTGGGGCGCCCACGGAAACCTATACCAAGGCGCTGATGGCGGCGGCCTTCGCGCTGGATGCAGCTCCAGATGAAATCTCGTTGAGCAACGACGAAGTTGAATGATATTTACCCGTCCGTGGGGTAGTATTTCCGAAATAAGCGAGGAAATCATGTCAATATTATCCCGTCGCGCGATGATCGCCACCGGCATCGGTCTGCTTGTTGCCCCCCGGCCCAAGATCGCCCTGGCGCAAACCGCCGCCACCGGGCCGTTCACCCTGCCTCCGCTCGGCTACGGCTTCGATGCCAATGAACCGCATATCGATGCCCAGACCATGATGATCCATCATGATCGCCATCACGCGGCCTTTGTTGGCGCGCTGAACACCGCATTGAAGGATCATGCCCAGCTGGCGGAGCTTAAGTTGCCCAGTCTGCTGTCCAGGCTCGACACCCTGCCGGACACAATCCGCACAATTATGCGCAACACCGGCGGCGGGCACGCCAATCATTCGATGTTCTGGCAGATCATGGGCGGCAAGGGCGGCACGCCGGACGGGGCGCTGGCGGTCGCAATTGACCGGGATTTTGGTGGTTTCGCCGCCTTGCAATCCGCCTTCAACCGCGCCGGGGCAGGCCAGTTCGGCTCAGGCTGGGTCTTTGTGACAGTCACCCGCCAGGGCAAGCTCGGCCTCACCGCACGCGCCAACCAGGACACGCCGCTGATGGATGGGGTATCCGTCCTGATGGGCAATGACGTGTGGGAACACGCCTATTATCTGAAGTATCAGAACCGTCGCGCCGACTACCTCACCGCTTGGTGGAACGTGCTGGACTGGACGAAAATCTCCGCCCGCTATAGCGCTGCGATGGACGGCACGCTGGCGATCTAACTACCGCCTATTTCCTGACCGGTTGCACCCCGCCACCGCGCAGCAATCCCTTGTCACGGAGGCAGGAATTATAGGCGCGCTGCTTGGCGGCCTCGAGGGCGGGGCGTTCCTCACCGCGCGCAATGTGGCCGCTGATCGCGGCGATGCTCAGTGCGGTCTTCACGGCCGGGTCGGCATACATCGCCGTCCGGCATTCAGGATTGGTGAACCCGCTATCGTGGTCCAGCGCACCGCATCCGGCCACTGCCACAACAAGTGCGGCCAACCCCAGATAGGCTCTCATTCGCTTGCCAGCCAGTCTTCGATCAGCCGACTGGCGACGCTGTCACCACGCGGCAGCATGAAGCCGTGGTCGCGCGGGCTGTGCATTTCCGCCCTGGTGAACCAGCGCGCGTCGGTCAGTTCCTCGGTGTCGATGGTAATCTCCTCGGTCGTGGCCTCGGCGTAGAAGCCGAGCATGATCGATGCCGGGAACGGCCAGGGCTGGCTGCTGTGGTAGCGCACATTGGTCACGCGAATACCGGACTCCTCGAACACTTCGCGCGCCACCGCTTCTTCGAGGCTTTCGCCAGGCTCCACGAAGCCGGCCAAGGTCGAATACATCGTCGAGGTCGGGAAGCGCGCGGAATGGCCAAGCAGCGCCCGTCCTTTGCTATGGACCAGCATAATGACGGCCGGATCGGTGCGCGGGAAATGATCGACGCCGCAGCCGGTGCAATGCATGACATGGCCAGCCGATTTCGGCTCGCAAACCGATCCGCAAATGCCGCAGAAGCGATGCTTGGTGCGCCAGTGCATCAGCCCACGCGCATGGGCGAGCACCGATGCGTCGTGCCCGTTGAGCAATCCCATCGTAGCGCGCAGATCGGCGAACCCGGCTTCCAGCCCGTCTGGCAGCAACGGTGCGGTGTTGTCCTCGGTGCTTACATCGACGCTAAACACCGGGAC
Organism: Asaia bogorensis; assembly: GCA_943333505.2. Classification (GTDB taxonomy): domain Bacteria; phylum Pseudomonadota; class Alphaproteobacteria; order Acetobacterales; family Acetobacteraceae; genus CAITOL01. The sequence goes on from CALQTN020000003.1 coordinate 89,041, forward strand.
ATTGTCACGCAGGCCCAAAAACGCCCAGTGATCGGCGCGCGCCAGGATCGCAGCAGCGTCTGGCCCAGCCAGGAACACCGCTTCCGGTCGCCGCACATCCACCCCACGCAGCAGGCTGCGGGCGCGCCAGACCGGCACAATGATCACCTCGGGCGATGCCAGCGCTTCGGCAATCCAGGCATCGTCGTTACGACGTTCGGCAACCCGGTCGAGCGGGCTGCCAGTATAGGCGTTGGGGCGCGAGGCGATGATGATTGTCACATCCGGTATCCTGCTTGCTTCAGCGCGAAACTGCCATGTGGGCGCGCATGCCGCAACCGGCTTGCGAAGACCATCACAATGCACGATATACGCGTTGGGAGGTCGGCGGCGGACGGGCGCCTCGCCAACCCGGTCAGGTCCGGAAGGAAGCAGCCGCAACGAGTTCACGCTCGGGTCGTTTAGTCGGCCTCCCACTCTTTTACCCTGGGGCACAGCATGTCAGGTCTGTTCCAGGACGAACCCGAACTCCTTGATCCACCGCAGGAAGGCCCCGGCCTGTTCGGCGATGCCGCGCCAATTGCGCCGCCGCCGGTCGCGACCGTGCAATACCGCGTGCTGGCCCGCAAATACCGCCCCGTGCGCTTTGACCAACTGATCGGTCAGGAGGCGATGGTGCGCACCCTGCGCAACGCCTTTGCCTCCGGCCGCGTCGCGCATGCCTTCATGCTGACCGGGGTGCGCGGGGTCGGCAAAACCACCACCGCCCGCATCATCGCCCGCGCGCTCAATTGCGTTGGCCCGGACGGCAATGGCGGGCCGACCGTCGATCCCTGCGGCGTGTGCGACATGTGCCGGGCGATTCTGGCCGACCGCCACCCCGATGTGGTCGAAATGGATGCGGCCTCCAACAACAGCATCGACGATATCCGCGAAATCATCGAAGGCGTGCGCTTCCGCCCGATGCAGGCGCGCACTAAGGTTTTTGTGCTTGACGAAGTGCACATGCTGTCCAAGCCCGCGTTCAACGCCTTGCTTAAGACACTGGAAGAACCGCCGCCGCATGTGAAGTTCATCTTCGCCACCACCGAAATCCGCAAAGTGCCGGTCACCGTGCTGTCGCGCTGCCAGCGCTTCGATCTGCGGCGCATTTCAGTGGTCGAACTGGCCGGTCTGTTCGGCAGTGTCACCACGCAGGAAGGCGTGGCGATCGCGCCGGAAGCACTGACACTAATTGCCCGCGCCGCCGATGGCTCGGCGCGTGATGGATTATCGCTGCTCGATCAGGCGATCGCCCAAACCGATCCTGGCGTCGAAATCGCCGCCCAGGCCGTGTCCGATATGCTGGGCCTTGCCGACCGCGAGGCGATGTTTGATCTGTTCGAGGCAGTGATCGGCGGCAAACCAGCCGCGGCGCTGGCCATCACCGACCGCGCCCACGCCCATGGCGCCGATATGGGGGTGATGCTGCAGGACCTGCTCGAATTGGTGCATCTGCTGACGAGGCTGAAATCGGTCCCCGGGCTGCGCGATGGCCAGGATTTGTCGGAGACCGAACGGGTGCGCGGGGCCGGTCTGGCCGATCGGCTGACAATCCCGGTGCTGGGCCGCGCCTGGCAGATGCTGCTGAAAGGCTGCGCCGAGGTCGAAGGCGCCCCAGATCGCCGCGCTGCTGCCGAAATGGTGCTGATCCGCCTATGCCACACCGCCGATTTGCCGCCGCCGGGCGAACTGGTGCGCCGGCTGATGGAAAGCGGCGCCGCGCCACAAAGCGCACCAACGCCGCAAGGCGGCGGTGGTGGCGGCACCCGTGCGGTCGCCAATGGCAGCGCCATGGCCGCGGCTGTTGCCCAACCCGGCCCGGCGTTGTCGAGTTTCCGTGACGTCGTGGCGCTGGTCGCCGACCAGCGCGAGGCCTTGCTGCACGGCCATTTGCGCCATTCCGTCCATCTCGTCCGCTTCACCCAGGGCGTCATCGAGTTACGCCCGGAGCCCGACGCCCCCCGCGACCTCGCCCCCAAGCTTGCCGCCCTGCTGTCGGAGGCCACTGGCACACGCTGGACCATCGCCTTTTCCGAACAGGCCGGGGAGCCTACCCTGGCCGAACAGGCCGACGGGCTCGAAGCCGGGCGCCGTCACACCGCGACGCAACACCCGTTGGTGCAAGCCATCCTCGCGGCCTTCCCGGGCGCCAAGATCGGCGGGGTGCACGACCCACGCCTGGATACCTATGGCCTGCTGCCGGAATCCAGCCCCGTTGACATGCCTGAATTCGCTCCCGATGACGCCGAATATGTCGATGAACCACCCGAAGGCCCTGACAACCAAGACTGGGATAATTGAGCCATGAAGAACCTCGCCGCGATGATGAAGTCGGCATCGCAAATGCAGCAGAAAATGGCCGATATGCAGGCCGAACTCGAAGCCGCCAGCGTCGAAGGTCAGGCCGGAGCCGGCATGGTGCGCATCACCCTCAGCGGCAAGGGCGAGATGAAATCGATCAAGATCGATCCGAAAATCATCGACCCGGCGGATGCGTCGATGCTCGCCGACCTGATCATGGCAGCCCATGCCGACGCCAAGCGCAAGACCGAAGCCGTCGCCGCCGAGGCCATGCAGAAAGCCGCTGGTGGCATGCAGTTGCCCGACGGCTTCAAATTGCCGTTCTGATCCGTTGGGCGGTCCCGAAGTCACCAGGCTGATCGCGCTGCTGGCGAAACTGCCCGGCCTCGGCCCGCGCAGTGCCCGCCGTGCCGCGCTGAAACTGCTGCAGGCGCCAGAAACCCGAATGCTGCCGCTGGCGGTGGCGCTTGCGGACGCCGCGCGCAGCGTGCGGTCCTGCACCGAATGCGGAAATCTCGACAGCGCCGATCCCTGCGCGATCTGCGCCGATCCGCGTCGCGACCAGACGATCATCTGCGTGGTCGAAGGGGTTGGCGATCTGTGGGCACTGGAACGCGCCCATGTCCACCAAGGCCGCTATCATGTCCTCGGCGGCACCTTGTCGCCGCTGGGCGGAGTGGGGCCGGATGACCTCAATCTCGCACCATTGCTCGCGCGGGTTGAGGCGGGCGGGATTGTCGAGATCATTCTAGCTTTAGGGGCGACAGTGGAAGGCGCGACCACGATGCACTGGCTCGCCGATCGGCTGAAACCGCATGCAATAACGGTCAGCCGGGTTGGCCAGGGGGTGCCGATCGGCGGCGCGTTGGATGTGCTGGATGACGGAACGCTGGCGGCGGCGTTACGGGCCCGGCGGCCGGCAAGCGCCTAGATCATCATTCGTTCAATCGGCTTCGATTGTACGGATAAAGATGATCGTTAAAACAACACCCTAGAGCGTGATGACCGCGCCCATCAGCGGTCATCACGCCTGAGGGTTCAGCGCCGCGCCAACGCCAGAACTGCCCCGACAACACCGAACCCAGCCGCCAACGGACCGAAGCCCGCGAACCCATAATTGCCCATCATCCAGCCGCCGAGGCTCGCCGCGAACAGCCAGCCGAAACTCGCCGATGTCACGTTCAACCCCAGCACGGTGCCGCGAATATGTTCCGGCACATCGGCCAGCGCCGCGATCAGCGATGGCCGGGCAACTGCGTTCACGAAGACATAAAGGAAGGCGAGCGCCACGGTCACCGCGATGCTGGGGTGCCAGCCGAACAGCGCAATGGCGACACCGCCCGATGCCACCATCGACACCGCGAAAGTGCGCAACCGGTTGGGGACGCGGTCAGCGATCTGTCCGCCGGCGATGGTGCCAAGGATGTTGCCGACGGCAAACAGTGCCAGCGGAATGGCCAGGGCGGCCAGCGACAACCCGAAGGTTTCCTGCAGAAACGTGGCAAAATAGACTGCGGTCAGTCCGTAGCAGACCCGTTCGCACACACCCATCGCCAGCAGCCGGATCACCGGCCCCGACATCGCGGTGCGCAAGGACGGCGCCGGCGCGCCGGCCATCCGCCGGCCGCTATCCCCTCCACTGGTGGTCAGCGCGAGGCCAACCAAGGCCGCGACCGCAATCGCCCCGACGCAGAGATTAACCCCGCGCCAGCCGACATATGATCCGATCCACGCCGCCATCGGCACGCCCACCAGCAAGGTCAGCGATTGCCCGGCCATCACCCAGCCCAGCGCCCGGCCACGCTGCCCTTGTTCGACCCTGGCCGACACCTCGGCAAAGGTGACGCCAGTGAAGGCGCCGCTCGATCCGCCCGCCAAAATTGACCATAGCGCCACAGTCAGGAAGCTTTCCGCCTGGGCGACGCCGAACAGGGCGATTGTCAACACAACCGGGCCGCCAAGCAGGAAGGGCCGACGGCCAAACCGGTCCGATCCGGCGCCGGCGACCATCGATACGATGCCCCAGGCGACGGACGTCATCGCGACAAGATTGGCAACCAGCGCGATCTCGGTCCCCAGATCGCGCGCCATATCGATCAGAAACGGCGCGCGCGTCGTCCCGGACGACGACGCCGCGAACATGCCGAGGCAGGCCGACGACAGCAGGGCATAGGGCAAAGCCGGTTCGCGGAGTTTGGGACCGTTCATTTGGCGGAGGTTAGATCACGTAGCCACGTTGCCGCCTATGCGTGCGGGGCTGTATCGGCCTGCCCGTAAACCGCCGTCACCATTGTCCCCAGCGCATTGCTTACCCGCAACCCGTCGGCTCGGTGCGGAGCCGACCAAGGCCCGGCAGCGGCCTGCTGCGTTATCGCGCCTGATCAAACCGTGGATTGCGCCAGCGATACAGTGCCTCATCGAGCGCCTGGGCGAGGTCGCGCTTTTCGGCATCGCCCAGCGCACCGGCAATTTCAACACTTTGCCGCCCGCCTTCGACCAGCAGCGCCGGGGTGCGGCCCGGGCGCTCAGCCAGGCGGACATGCAGCCAGCTCGGCTCCAGCGTCAGTTCCTGCCGGCGCCCGGTTGGGCTGGTGCGGATCACCCGCAGGCTGGCGTCTGTCAGCACCACCAGCTCGCGCGCCCGCCCGTCGCGGATATGGAGGCGAAACAGCCAGGCGGCGAGCAGCAACTCCAATCCGGTGAAGCCGCCCACCGGCCAGGCGCCAACCACCGCCCACAGCACCGCCGAGCCAACGCATACCAAGCTGATGACCCCGAGCAGCACCTGCATCGTCGCCACCGACAGGGCGCGGCGCGGGGTGATGACGGCTTGGAAGCGTAAGGTGGCCTCGATAGCTTGCTCCATAGGCTCGGTACGGTAAGAGTGTTTCACATGGTTGTCCCCGCCAAGCCCCGCAAGACCAAACCCGCCAAGACCAAACCGATGACGCGCGAGCAGGTGCGTGGGTTCCTGACCGTTCTGCGCGCCAGTAACCCGGCGCCGGAAACCGAACTACGCTTCCACGATCCCTTCACCCTGCTGGTCGCTGTGGCTTTGTCGGCCCAGGCGACCGATATCTCGGTCAACAAAGCGACGCTCGGCCTGTTCGCGGCCGCGCCCGACCCGGCCGCAATGGTGGCGCTGGGCGTCGACGGCGTGGCCAACCATATCCGCACCATCGGGTTATGGCAGGGCAAGGCACGCAATGTGGTGGCGCTGTCGCAGCAATTGCTCGACCGCCATGGCGGGCAGGTTCCACATGATCGGGCGGCACTGGAAGCCTTGCCCGGTGTTGGAAGGAAAACCGCCAACGTGGTGCTGAACGTCGCCTTTGGCGAGCCAACCATGGCGGTGGATACGCATATTTTCCGCCTCGGCAACCGCACCGGGATCGCGCCGGGGACCAATGAACGTCAGGTGGAAGATGCGCTGGTCAAGCGCATTCCGCCCGAGATGCTGCGCGACGCACATAACTGGCTCATCCTGCATGGTCGCTACGTGTGCAAAGCCCGCAAGCCGGAATGCTGGCGCTGCAACGCCGCTGAATTTTGTCGCTATCCGAATAAGGAGATTTCGCCATGACCGCGATCCGCATCGCCGTACTGCAATTTACCCACGAAACCGTGACGTTTCTGCCCAACGACACCACACGCGACGATTTCATCTACCCAGGATCACCAGCTGCGGGCGAAGCCCTGCTGACCAGCGCACCGAAATCTTACATGGGCGGCTTTGTAAAGCTGGCGCGCGAAGCGCCCGACGTCGAACTCACCGGCATCACCTCGCCACTTTGGCCGAAAACCGGCACCGGTTCCGGTTGGGTCACAACCGACGCGTTCGAGCATTTCCTCGGCGTTCAACTGGCGGAATTGCAGGCGCAGGGGCCGTTCGACGGCGTCTACCTCGCGCTGCACGGCGCCATGGCGGTGCGCGGCGTGGCGCGGCCGGAGGCCGAGATCGCGCGGCGGGTACGCGCGCTGGTTGGTCAATCCTGCCGGATCGCCGGCACGTTCGATCCGCATGGTAACGAGGACGATCAGTATCTGCGCCACGCCGATTTCGGCTTCTGCGCCAAGTATTTCCCGCATTACGATGAATACGTGCAGGGCACCCGCGCCGCCCGCATGCTGATCCGCGCGATCCGGAACGATTTTGCGCCAAGCCATCATGTCATCAAGGTGCCGATCATCACCCCGACGGTGCTGCAATGGACCGGGGCATCACCGTGGATGGATCTGGTGCAGCGCGCGTTGACCTGGGAAGCCCGCGAACCCGATGTGTTCGTGAATTTTTTCTTCGGCTTCCCCTGGGCCGACACCGTCGATGCCGGGATGACAGTGCAGGTCACCACCAACGCCAACCCGGCGCTGGCCAAAAGGGTCGCCGAGGACATGGCTGGCGCTGCCTGGCGCGCAAGGCAGGCGCTGATTGCAACCACCAAAATCCTGCCAATGCCCGAAGCAGTGGCCGCGGCCGCAACCGGGGAAGGCCGGGTGGTACTCGCCGACTACAGCGATCGCTCCGGCGCCGCGACATTCCTGCTCGCCGACATCATCGCCCAGGATCTGCCGAATGTGCTGGTGGCGACAGTGAAGGACGCCGAGCTTCTGGCGCGGATCGCCAACGGAAAGCCCGGCGATGCCTTCGATCAGATGGTTGGCGGCAAAATCGACGCCTCGGCGGGCGATCCGGTGCGGGTGACCGGCACCCTGCGCGGCATCGGCCAGGGTTGGGCGACGGTTGATTTCGGTCGCGGTTGCGTATTGGTGATCAGCGAATTCCTGACCCAGATCATCGAGCCCGCAACCTTGCGCAGCTACGCAGTCAACCCCGATGATTTCACCGTGTTCGCCATCAAGTCTCGCGCCCATTTCCGCCGTGGCTTCGATGATAGCGGTTACGCCAAAACGATCCTGCTGGTCGAACCACCCGCGCCGTTCCTCGGCACGACGGGGCTGGAGGCGTTGACCTTCGCGCATCTGCGGCTCACGGACTACTTCCCCTATGGCGATCCGGTGTTCCCGCCGGCGCCGTAGTCTGGCAGGTTTTCTACCGCAGCATCCCCCGCATCCTGGGGTCCAGCGCGTCGCGCAGCGTGTCGCCCAGCAGGTTGAGCCCGAGCACCAGCATCGCGATCACCGCCCCAGGGGCGAGCGCGATCCACGGCGCTTCGACCAGGGTATCGCGGCCATCGGCGATGATGGAACCAAGCGTCGGCAGCGGCGGCGGCGGGCCGACACCGACAAAGCTGAGCACAGCTTCAGCCAGAATGGCGACGGCAAAGACGAAGGTTTGCTGCACAGCCAAGGGCGCGGCGCAGGCGGGCAGGATATGCTGGCCGAGGATGCGGACAGTGTTGGCGCCGACGGCGCGCGCCGCCTCAACATAATCCAGCGCGCGGGCGACCAGAACCGCGGCGCGCATGACCCGGGCAGTGCGCGGGGTGTAGGCGACTGTCAGCGCAACAATGGCGGTCGCCTCGCTCGGGCCGAGGGTGGCAGCAAGCGCAATAGCCAGCAGCAGGCCGGGGAAGGCCATCAGCCCGTCCATCACCCGCATCAGCCAGGCATCCGCCGGGCGCCACCAACCGGCGACAAGGCCGATGCTGGCGCCGGCAAGCCCGGACAGCACCGCGACGGCGAGGCCGATGCGCAGCGACACGCCAGCGCCGAACAGAATGCGGCTGAGCACATCGCGGCCATAACGATCCGTGCCCAGCAAATACAAATCGTTGGGCGCACCGAGCCGGTAGCGATAATTGTTCTTCACCGGATCGAACGGCGCGATCCAGCCGGCGGCAATGGCCGCGATCGCAACAACCCCAACCAGGACCAACCCGACCAGGAAGGCCGGCCGACGCAGGAAATTCATGATTGCGCCCGCAGGCGGGGATCGGCCCACAGATACAGCAGATCGACCAGCAAATTCACCAGCACAAACACAAAGGCGATCACCAGCAGGCCGCCCTGGATCACCGGCCAGTCACGCCGCAGGACCGAGCCAATCACCAGCCGCCCAACCCCGGGCAGGGAGAAAACCTGCTCGATCACCAATGCGCCACCGAGCGACAAGCCGAAGCCGATACCGGCAACTGTCAGGATCGGCACCAGCGCGCCGGCAAGCACGTGGCGGGCGAAAACACGGATTTCCGATAGGCCCTTGGCGCGGGCGGTGCGGATGAAATCGCTGCTGGCGACTTCAAGCGCGGCGCTGCGCGTCATCCGTGCGATCGGGCCAAGCTGGGTCAGCGCCAGGGTTCCGGCGGGCATGGCAACCGAGCGCAGCCAGCCGAGCGGGTCCTGGCTGAGCGGAATGAAGCCACCCGTGGGCAGCCATTGCAGCTTCACCCCCAGCACCCAGATCAGCAGCAGCCCGAGCCAGAAATCCGGCAGCGACAACCCGATCAGCGACGCCCCCATCGTGGCCTGATCCGGCCAGCGCCGCACGTTCTTGGCCGCGATCAGCCCGGCCGGAATGCCGATCGCGCACGCCACCCCGAGCCCAAGAAAAGCGAGCGACAATGTCACCGGCAGCCGTTCAAGGATCGCCGCACCGACGCCCTGGTTGAGCAGCACCGAACGCCCAAGATCCCCCTGCGCGAGACCCGCGTACCAGGACAGCATCCGGGTCAGGATCGGTTGATCGAGGCCCAGGCTTTCCCGCAGCCGCGCGATATCGGACGCAGTCGCCGATGCTCCGGCAAGCTCAGCCGCCATGTCGCCGGGGACCAGCAGGGTCAGCCCGAACGACACCAGCGACACAACCAGCAACACTGGCACCGCCGCCAGCAGCCGAACCGCTATAAGACGCAGCACGGGGCTAGCGCTCGATCGTTTGGGAGTGTGTCATCGACGGAGTCCGATCAAGGTCTAGCGCGTTGCTTGGGCATGCCATTTCATCGCTTCGTATAAGCAAGCCCAAGCGATATTGCACTCAGGCGAACCAGCAATCCCACATGCGGGGGATACGATAGGGTGCGTAATTGGCCACGTTCGACCGTGTCGCCTGGATCACCCCGATATCGCCGCACTTGATAGAGATCGCCTGATCATAGATCCGGTCTTGGAACAGCTTCACCGCCGCCTGGCGATCCGACAGTTTCAACCCGGTGGTAAGCTGCAACTGCGCCTGCTCGATCACCGGATCGGGCTTGATCTGCACTGGGGTGGCACCGGCAAAGAAGCCGACCACGCCATAGGGGCCCTCATAAGGTTCGATCCCCATGCCGAGCGGCCACAAATTCCAGCCTTCGGGGCGCAGCCGCGCATTCATCACCGTCGGCCAATCCATCACCGACAATTTCACGGTCATCCCAACCGCGCGCAGCTGTTCCGCCGCGACGGTGGCGGCATCCAGATGGTTACGGAACGAGTTATCGGCGACGATGACCAACTCCTCGCCCTTGTAGCCGCCTTCCTTCAGCAGCGCCTTGGCCCGATCCTTGTTCTGGGTGGTGTATTTGGCGAGGCCCTCGGTACCCGGGAAATAGCTGGTGTTGGGGTGCTGCCAGGCCGGTTGCAGGCGGAACAATCCGCTGGTGGCGATGGCCATGATTTCTTCGAGATCGAGCGCCGCCTGAATGGCACGACGGATCGACAGATTCGCGGTCAGGCCATAATTGGTGTTCATCATCAGGGTCTGGAACGCCCAAGGCATCATCGTGTAGGCAACGATGGACTTGTCAGATTTCAACCGCTCGGCCGCTGGCACATCGAGCGCTTCCAGCACATGCAACTCGCCCGTTTGTAGCCCGGCGGTGCGGGCACCGCCCTCGGGCATGAAGCGGAAGCGCACGCTGTCAAAATAGGCGGTCTTGCGGCCGGCAAACCCGTCACGCCCTTTGTAGTTCGGGTTGGCGACGTATTTGTCGAAACGCTTCAGCAATGCGTGGCTGTCGGGCTTGAACTCGGCAAGGCTGAACGGCCCGGTGCCGATTGACCCGCCCTGCCCGGCCGGCTTGGCGCAATCTTCCGCGGTCATGATCGCACACGGCGCGCGCGGGCTGCTGATGCCCTCGATAAAGCCGGGATAAACCTGCGACAGCTTGATCGTGACGGTGTTGGCATCCGGGGTTTCAATCGCTGCCACCGGCTTCATGATGAAGGCGCTGCCACCGACCTTGCCGAACCGTTCGAGGCTCGCCTTCACGTCGGTGGAATCCATCACCTTGCCGTTATGGAACAGCACGCCCTTGCGGAGCGAGAATTTGTAGGTGAGGCCATCGGCGGAAATATCCACGCCTTCCGCGAGGTCCGGCTTCGGATCACCGGCTTCATCGCGCGCGAACAGGGTTTCGTGCATGTGCAGGCTGATATTGCGGCTGGCCTGGGCGGTGGTGGTTTGCGCATCCAGCGTCGGCGGTTGCGCCTGCTGGGAAACGACGACATCGCCGCCCTTCTTCCCCTGCGCGATAGCTGGCAGCGGTAAAGCGGCGGCGGTAACGAGGCCAGCGGTAAAGCTGCGACGACGAAGCATGGTGAAATCCTTCTCCGGGAATTCTGATGCTGAATGCTGCGACCAGCACCCCCCACTTGGCAAGCGTTTAATCCGGGCGCACGATAATTCCTGTCCTAAACCTCTGCAGGAGCAGAAGCCATGTCGGCCGTCCTGAAATCCCTATCTTCCTCCGAAACCGAGGCCGAGGAGTGGCGCCTGCGTTGCGATATGGCGGCGGTGTTCCGGGTATCGGCCCGGCTCGGCTGGAACGAGCAGATCGGCAACCACAACTCGCTGATGCTGCCCGGCAAGGAACCGACCTTCCTGATCAACCCGCGCGGCTGGCGCTTTGAGGAGCTGACCGCATCGAGCCTGATCGTCTGCGATTTGGACGGCAAAGTGCTGCGTGGCACCGGCGAATTGCGCAAGGTCGCCTTCCACATCCATGCCCGCATCCACATGCGCAACCCGGCCGCAGCCTGCGTGGTGCATGTCCATCCGCAGTATCTGACCGCGCTGTCGATGCTGGAAAAGCCTGAACTGAGCCTGTCGCATCATAACAATCTGATGCTGAATGACCGGGTGGTGATCGACCTTGAAGGCGACGAACCCGTCGATAATAACTCTGAGGGCGACCGGATTGCCGATCTGATGGGCAACAAGACCATCATGATCATGGCGAGCCATGGCGTGACGGTGGTCGGCGCCACCGTCCACGAAGCCTTCGACGAATGCCACAGCGCCGAACGCACCGCGATGTATCAGGTCACCGCGATGTCCACCGGCCAAAAGCTGCGGCAACTGCCGGACCGCCTGCGCCGCGGCTATAACGGCGCCTGGGGCGACAAGGTCGATGCCCGCATGCATCTCGATGCGTGGCGGCGGATTTTGGATAAAGAAGGCGATGATTACGCGACGTGATGGGGTGGCGTAGGGCTGGCACCTAGTCGCGGTTTGCCAGCCTGTTGTGGCGGGCGCGATGGAGCGCCAGAACGCCCTGCCGCACACGCTCAAACAACTCCTTCGGCAGCGCCCCGTATGCGACATTGTCGGTGCCCGGAACCGCGCGCAAATCAAAGCCGGGCCAGGAAAATGCGTTAAGCTCATCAAGGCAAATCCAAGACGGTTCTGGATCGAGGCCAAGCGCTGATTTCACCGAGGCCGGCAGTTCAATCGCAGTGTCGGGCGCCCGGGGTTTGGTGTGGGTGATCGGCACGACGGCAACCCTGGTATCCCCGTGCGCGTCGCGCGGCACGGCAATTACAATCGCGCAGGGCCGGTCCTTGCGGCCTTCAGTGGCGCCGGAACTTGCCTCATGGCTCCATAGGAAGCTGTAGCGGATCACCTGCCCCGGCAGCGGTGGCGGGAAGATCACGCGCCAGGTAGAAGGTATTCAGCCTTTTCAATTGCCTCGATCAGATCGTCAGGGATGTCACCGGCTACATAAACCTGCCGTTCGCGGCGCTTGAGGCGTTCGAAATGGTCGAGGTCATGCGCCGACAGAAACGCACCAACGATCCTGCCGTGGCTGGTGACTTTCACCGGTTCGCGCTGCGCATCATCCTGGAAACGTCCGAAATCGCGGCGGAAACGTGTAGCATCGACGGTGTGCATCACCAGAAACTCCAACATCAATTTGCGCAATTTAATGTATTTTTCGATAGAATAGCAAGGTCGAATATTCCCCCCAACAGCGCGTCAGACAGCCGCCGCAATCCGATACTGGGCTATCCATGGATAGATACGTCAGCATGAGAAGCACGGAACCAAGCCCCGACTGGTTTATAAAGGCGGGCGAACCGATGGCCCCAAATTGAAAACGGCCACCTGCCCCCAAAAGGGCGGTGGCCGCTTCAACTTCGCGGCACCCGTAAGGGGTGCCGCGTTCATCAATGACCCTTACGCCGCTTTGCGACGACGCAGCGCACCAAGGCCAACCAACGCACCACCCAACAGCGCTAGTGACGCAGGTTCCGGCACACCTGATGGCGGCGGTTCGGCATTATAACTGCCTGTGACAATCGCGCCTGCCGCGTAGTTTTCGCCAACCGGTAGTATATACGCATCCCAATGGGTACCTGGAACATCATAAGACGCGATTGTACCCAAATTACCAGCGTCGCCTTGCATCCACTGGGCCTGTTGTCCATTAGTTGGCAATACGGCGAGCCAATAATCGGTGCCGGCAGTAATGGCCTGAGAGAGGCCAGACACTGTGATCCCTCCTGAGGCTCCAGCTAGGCTACCCGAGGCCCAGATTACGGTGCTTCCCGGAACACCTCCCCCCGCATTGGATAAAATCTGCAAAGCAACCTCAGCGCCGTTGTTAGATGTCTGAGTCACGTACGCATATACGCTCGTCAGCGTCGTCGCTAGTCCGGAGTTAAACATCTCCGCCCAACCCTGGCTCGCCTGCGTCACAGCGTAGTTGAAGCCACTCTCGAATGTGTCACCCGTCATCGTGTCATACATTGTCACAGGCGTGGGGACCGCAAACGCAGGGGCCGATACCGCGACACCGAACGCAACCAGCGTTGACAGTAAAATGGATTTCATTTGAACACTCGCTCCATACACACATGACAGGCTGGTTGGACGCCGATCAGAGATGTCTTCGGACACGTCCCGACGGTCAATCAACTTACATCCGGCTGTAGCAAAAATCGGGCCAGTATTAAAATTCAATAATTACAACGCCTTGGAATTGAGGCGAAATGTAACTGTAAAGTTTGTTGACAATTCAGGTCGAAAACATCGACCTGCCTTCCCCTAGCAGCTGGTCAATCCGGCTTTCACGGTGATTTCAAACGCACCAGCATTTGAGCCCAAGGTCGGACAAAAAGAAAAAATACCTGGGCGAAGGGTACTCGAGGATGAGTTGCCCAAGACGAAATAGGGAAAAGTCGTGCCGCTGCCGGTGTAAGTATACGTTACCCGACCATTAACACCGCCTCCATCAACGCCAATCGTGTAGGCTCCGATGGTTTTGGTCGGGTCTCTCGGGTCCGTCGGGCCCTTCTTGTAGTCGATGATTGTGCCGCTGACCGCGCTACCTGAATGCTGCTCCTGGTTCTGCCAACCGCCGCCTGCTTTCGCCAAACAGGCGGTCCTGCCGGCTAATAGGCTACCCAGCTGGGTAGCGTTCAAAACACCATTGCCGGGAGGAGTGCTGACACAATTCACGGCAGCCCATGCCGACATCGGCGCCGCCGCCATAAACACCGTAGCCAACAGGGATGATAAAATGCGCATTTTCAGACTCTCCTAATGGATCAAAAACTTAGCGATGCATTTCGACAGACTATGCACCATCCACTACAATTTATACGGCACTTTCGGCAACAAATCTAGCATTATGCTGTTGTCGCCACAACCATCACGGCGGCGAAGTCGCATCCGACCTCGACCGTTCGGAAAATCAAGACCGCGCTGGAAGCACCGCCATCTTACCCCACCACAAACTTCAACGCCGCCCCATTAATGCAATGCCGCAATCCGGTCGGCGCCGGTCCATCGGGGAACACATGCCCCAAATGCCCCTCGCAGCGGGCACAATGCACTTCGGTGCGCACCATGAAATGGCTGCGATCGACCGTGGTCGCAATCGCCGCATCATCGGCGGCGGCGTAAAAGCTCGGCCAGCCACAATGGGCGTCGAACTTGGTGTCCGTCGTGTAAAGCTTTTGCCCACAGCCGGCGCATACAAAGGTGCCAGCCCGCGTCTCGGCATTCAACGGCGAGGTTCCTGGCCGTTCAGTGCCGTGCTGGCGCAGCACCGCGAATTGCTCCTGGGTCAGCACCGCGCGCCATTCGTCTTCGGTTTGCGGCAAGGTCGTGTTCGGTTGCACGGCGTCGTCAGGCATGGCACCCCTCCATTTCTGCGCTAAAGATGTGGCTCATGCCGGGCCCGGTCAAGCCTCCGCCCTTCCGAATTGGACCCTGAATTGCTCCGCCTCCCCGGATTCCGAGCCTATCTGGCCGCCACCGTCCTCGGGCGACTGGCGTTTTCGGCCGTCGCGGTCCTGCAGGGCATCGCGGTCTATCAGCTGGCGCGCGATCCGTTGGCGCTGGGCTGGATGGGATTGGCCATGGCAGTGCCCGCCATCGGGCTGGTGCTGTTCGGCGGCCATGTCGCCGATCGCTACAACCGGCGCTGGATTGTGATCGCCGCGCGGACCGCCATGGCGCTGCTGACCCTGGCAATGGCGATGATCGAGACCGTGTCGGTCGCCGACGGCCTCGCCTTGCTCTACGCGATTTCCTTTTTCATCGGCGTGGTTGGCGCGTTCTCCAATCCGGCGAGCGCCGGCCTCGAAGCCCAGGTCGTCCCGCCCGAACACGCGCTGCGCGGCGCATCGTTGCTGGCTTCAACCGGGCAGGTCGCCGGGCTGATCGGTGCTCCTTGGGGCGGGCTGGTCTATGATCTGGTCGGGCCGGGTATCGCATTCCCAATTCTGTCAGGAATTTTTACACTCTCAGCGATCTGCCTTTTCCTTGGCGTACCGAACCGGCCGGCAAGCGTGGTTGCCGGGCCGCGGCCGCGCATGCTGGTCAACATCGCCGAGGGCATCCGGGCGGTCTTTGCCGACCAGCGGCTGATCGGGTCGATGGCGCTCGATTTGTTCGCGATTTTTTTTGGCGGGGTGATCGGGCTGTTGCCGCTGTTTGCCACCGATATTCTACATGTCGGGTCCGCCGGCGCCGGCGCGTTGCGGGCGGCGGCCTCGGCGGGATCGGTGCTCGCCATGGCCATCGCCTGGCGCTATCCGCCGCGCCGCTATGCCGGCCTCGCGCTGCATCTGGCGATCGCCGGCTTTGGCGTCGGCATCATCGTGTTCGGGCTGTCGACCAATTTTTTCCTGTCGCTCGCCGCGATTTTCTTCACCGGGGCATGCGATGGCGTGTCAGTGGTGGTGCGCCAGGCCATCGTCCGCCTGCTCGCGCCCGACCACATGCGCGGGCGCATCGCGGCGGTTCGCATGGTGTTCGTCAACTCCTCGAACGAATTGGGCGATTTCGAAAGCGGGGTTGCCGCCGCCCTGATCGGTGCCGGCCCGGCAGTGTGTATGGGTGGCGCCATCACCATCGCCACCGCTGCCATCACCGCGTGGCGGGCGCCGAAGCTGCTGCGGCTCGACATCGGGCGCATCGTCGCGCCATTGTAAGCCGAGCTGAGGAGCGAGCGCATGAACGAGACCGGCCGCACAGCAATTGCGGCGGATACGCTGGTGATCGCGCTGGGCGGCGTCGATGCGTTTACGCCGCCGGTCGCGTTTGCGCTCGCCTGTGTCCGTTTCGCGTTTGCCGAGCTTGGCGTGCGGCGGGTGCTTCTCGCCTTCGCCGATCGGTCCAGCCCCAGCGTGACCGCGGTTGAAATGGCGTTGCGCGCGCGCGCCGTGCCGGTGTCCTGCCAGCTTGTGGAAGATGGCCTATGGCCTGAGGCCGCGCATCTGGTCGCATCCGGCCACGCCCCGCAATCGGCGCGCTTGGCCAGCCTGTTCAGCTTCCGCGACCGCGACTTGCTGCACAATACCGGACATGCCGGCGCCGTGCGGCTGTTCCTGGGAACCGACACTGGCGCGTCCTATCCGCCCGCATCGGCATGGACCGCAACACAAGCCCAACGCGATGCCTGTCTGGCCTATGCCGAGGCCAACATCACCATCGCGGCCATCGCGCTGCCGCCGGCCACGCCCGATTTCGGCCGCGACATGGCGATGCTGGCGGCCCCCAACGGGCATGCCATGCTGGCGGAGGCGCTTGCGCAGCGCTTTGCCGCCGACCCGCATATCGCCCTGCTGGACGTGCTGCTTCTGGCGATTATCGACCGATCGGCAGCCCTGCCGCCGATGCCCGACCTCGCGCCCGACGATGCGCTGTGGTGGCGCAATATCGTGCATGTTCGCGCGGTGCACTGGGGGGCGGCGCCGCGCCGCGAGATCGAAATCGGGCCAGAGCATACTTTCCTTGGCAGCAGCGCCCCGACCGCCGAATGGCCGCTGTTGCGCTGGCTCAATATGCTTGCCATGCGTCAGCTTCAGCCCAGCGCCAAAGTTGCGGTGATGGTGATGGTGACCGATGAGGGGATCAATCTGGTCGAATGGATCGCCCATCACCAGGCGATCGGCGCGCCCGACATATTCCTCTATACCAACCAGAACACCGATGGCTCGGACGCGTTGCTCGCCGCCCTTGTCGCCGCCGGGACGATCACCCTGATCCGCCAGCGCAGCGCGCCGGACGCCGAGGGCCAGATCACGGCGCTGTGCCATGCGATTGAGCTGCTGCCCGAAATGCGCCGCTTCGAGTGGGTGTTGTTCGTCGATGCCGATGAATTCACGACCCCGGATATCAAATACGACCACAGCCTGCCTGCCCTGCTCAACGCGACCGGCGATGTGCCGCCAGGGGCGATGCTGCTGCCATGGCATTGGCGTTGCTGGCCGCATCGGTTCGATCGCAGCCCGGGCATGCTGCTCACCCGGTTCCCCCATGCGCGGCCGCATATCATGTTCAAGGCCGCCGCACGGCTGGCGTCGCTGGTGGCGATGCATAAGATCCACGCGCCCGAGCTTGATGCAGGCGTTGCCGTGATCGGCACCGATCTGGTGGAAATCCCGGCGCCGCAGGTCTGGGACGGCGTGCCGAAGCCCGATGCTGGCGGCAGCATCCAGCATTTCTGGGGCAAATCCTTCGTCGAATTCGTGATCAAGACGCAGCGCGGCGACTCGCGGCGCATTCCTACCGGCATGCACAACCCCGCCTTCGTCCAGTTCCGCGACTGGAACCCCCCGATGACGGTGGCCAATCTGCACCCGGTGCCATCGATGATCGTCGCCCGGACCCGGAGCGCGATGGAGCGCCTGCTGGCCGACCCCGCCATTGCCGCCGCCACCGAATTGGTTGAGGCCAACTACACCGCCCGCGCGGCCGCGATCGCCGGCGACCCGGCCCTGCGGGAGGTCTTTGCAAGCCTGTCCGACCCGGTGACACCGCTGGACTGGGCAGCCGATGATGTCGGGCAAACCACCGCCTTGCTGCAGCGACCAGATGGCGTGGCGCGCCTGGCCGATGCAATGGCGCGACGTTTCCCGAACGGGCCGGGGCGCGGGATGATCATTGCCTTGCTGACCGCGATCCTCGATCCCACGGTGCCGCTTGCTGCGGTGGAAGCCGATGACAGCCAGGCGACGCTCTGGCTCGCCACCATCGCCGCCGCGCGCGCCCAGCGCCTCGGTTCGCCGCGCGCAAATGTGCTGCATCTTGGTGCCGAGTATGATTTTGTTGCCACGGACCGAAAACCTGTTGCCTGGTCGTTGTGGCAATGGCTTGCCGTGCTCGCGCTGCGGCACATTGCACCCGACAAGACTGTGGCAGCGATGCTCTCGACCCGGAACGAAGGCATCAATCTGCTGGAATGGGTCGCGCATTATCGGGCGATCGGGGTTGAGCGGATTTTCATTTACACCAACGCGAACGACGATGGCAGTGATGACCTGCTGCTCGCGCTCGCCCAGCAGGACATCATTACCCTGGTGATCCAGGACTGCGGGCCGGGCATATGGGCCCAGCGCCGCGCGCTGCAACATGCGCTGCTGATGCTGCCCGAACTGCGACGATACACTTGGGTTCTATTCACCGACGCCGATGAATACACCATCCCCGACGCACGCCACGATCATCGCATCGCCCCGTTGCTCGCCGCCGCCGACGCATTGCCATCACAGCCAGCAGCGATTTTATTGCCATGGCGCAGCCGCCTGTGGCCGCATCGCTTTGATCGACCGACCGGAATGACACTGCAAAACTACCCGCACGCGGTGGTGCATGAATTGTTCAAATCGGCAGTCAGGCCCGCTGTAACGACGAGCATGATTGAAATCCATTTCCCCACCCCCGATCCCGGGGTAACGATGGTCGGTTCGGACCTCGTCGAAGTGCCTGCCGATGCAATCTGGTCCAAGCTGCCGAAATCCGAAGCGGGTGGGCGGATAGAGCATGTTTGGGCACGCTCGTTCACCGATTTTGTCATCAAACGCCAACGCGGCTTCACCGGTGGCTTTCGTGATTTCGGCCTGTTCCACAAATTCAACCAGGGCATGACCGCGGATAACCTGTCGACAATTGAGCCGTTGGTCATCGCGCGGGTAAGCCATCAGATTGCCGAATTACTGGCGATCCCTGACATTGCGGCGGCGGCCGCGCGGGTCGCGACGATTTATGCGGCTCGCGCGGCAGCCATCGCCGCCGACCCCGAATTGCGTGCCATCTTTGACGCAATGCCCAACCCGAACGGAGAGCAAGCCGGATGATCGACCCCATCGCGGCCCTGGAGGCGATCGGCAAGCTGCCCGATGCTGAGATCGATATCGCCGAAGCCGCATTGCAGCTTGCCCGCATCGATACCCCGGACGCCGACTGGCGCGCTGCCCGCGCACATCTCACCGTGCTGGCGCGTGAAGCCGTCGTCGCGGCGGCCGACATTGCCGATGATGACATCGTTGCCCAGACCGATTTGCTCGGAACCCTGCTGGCGGGCCATCACTTTTATCGCGGTGCGGCCACCCAATACGAGGAAGCCGACAACGCCAATCTGATCCGGGTGATCGAGCGACGGCGCGGCCTGCCAGTCGCACTCGGGGTGATCTGGCTGCACACCATCGCCGCCACTGGCTGGCGCGGCCATGGGGTGAACTTCCCTGGCCATTTCCTGGTCGCGGTCGCCGACGGCACCATCAGCGGTGGCTCCCGCCAGGTCGTGCTCGACGTGTTCGGCGGCGGTCAGCCGCTGAGCGTGCCGACCTTGCGCACCATGATAAAGGCGGTCGAGGGCGAACACGCCGAGCTGCGACCCGGCCTGTTGCGGCCAATGGGCAATCGCGCCGTGCTGCTGCGGCTGCAAAACAACATCCGCACCCGCCGCAAAGCTGCCGGCGATCTGCCCGGCGCGCTGGCGACCACCGAGAACATCCTGCGCTTTGCCCCTGACGAGGCCTGGCTGTGGCGCGAGGCCGCCGAGCTTCAGCGCGGGCAGGACCAGTTTTCCGCCGCCTTGCGCAGCCTGGAGCGATTTCTGGCGCTGGCCCCCGATGGCGACACTGCACGAGACGCCCGCAGTCTGATGGAGAATTTACGCGCGCGGCTGAACTGAGGCTACCCGCACCGATCGATCCGCCGCACCAGCGCTGGGATGTTCACCGTGAACGGCTTGTGGATGACAGTGAAATCGCGGTCGAGCGTCTTGCCCTCAAACACGCCCCAGACCAGTTCGCACGAGCTGAACAGGCAGGCATGGGCGTGGATCCAATAAGGTTCGGACTCGATATCGATCAGCACGGTGCCCGGCGCACAAAACACGCAATTGAACATCGCAGCCCCAGATGGCCCGACCACCATGCGCGCATCGGCAAAGGCCGCGATCTGCGCGCGGGCCGACATCAGATGCGGGCGGATAATGTCAAACCCCTTGCCAGCCAGGGCCACTTCCAACGCCGCCTCGTTAACCATCCGTCGGCCATGGCCGCCCAGGTCGCGGCGCGAAACATATATCCGCCGCCCCGCCTTGTTTCGTCCAAACCCGTGCCGGGCTTTCAGCCCTGCATAAAACCCGCGGGAGGCATCGTCGAGATAGGCTTCCGGATTGCGCAGCCCAGGGATCACCGCGCGCCCGATCTCCCAGATCGCCCCCGGATCATGCGCCACGATGCGCGCCGGCGCGATCCCGGCGAGTTCCAGCAATTCCCCGTATTGGCCAAAAGATAAATGGGCCAGCACCGGCCAGTCCGGCGGCGCACTGCCGAACATCGCGAGCTTGGGCAGCACGCGAAACAGGAACGATCCATAATTCGCCGGTTCGGTCGTACATAACACAATTGCCGGGCCGTCAATCCGTTCGGTACGCCGGGCGCCAGGCGCAAAGGTGAACCCATCCCCGCTTCGGGCCAGTCCGGTCTGCTCATTGGCAAAATGGTCCCCGGTCTGCGCCAGCCGATCGAGATAAGCGGGAAAGCAGCTGGCATCTGGGCCTGGCGCATCATTGAAGAACGTGCCATCCGCACTGAGAATAGTGCGATAGCCGACCACGCAGATATTGCGCGCGCCGACCGCGAAGGCGGGCGGGTAGGTCACCGGGCATGGGCCGAGATCATGGGCGAACATGCCTGCGCCATCAGGATCGTCGCGGAAGGCCGGCTCGGCGCGGGTGAAATGGCGCGGCGTGCCGGGTGGGGCGATCCAGACGCCATCTTCGGTGCCAGCCAGCAACGCATGGCGATCGATGGCCGGCAGGTCCAGCGCCCTGATCGGGCGGTAGTGGGCACGTTCATTAACTGTCATGATGCAACGTCATATGCCCGGTCGGGATGGCGAACAAGCAGCCGCCACCGCTCCGAGGGCGGAAGGTACGATCGTTCGTTTCGACCTCGCCGGACACGCCGCCCGGATGGACGCGGCGATGAAACCCGGCGGCTGTGACTTGGTGATCGCCGCCTGTGGCAGCTACGGCATCCCCCTGCTCGACCATTGCCGCTACGTCGCCACACGGCACAGGTGAGTTGCGCTCCCGCGTGATCTGATCCATCTGACGGGCAACCGATTTTGGAGACAAGACATGGCACGCGCGTTGAAGGTTGCGGTCCAGATGGACCCGATGGAAACCATCGATATTAATGGCAATTCGGATTTTGCCATGATGCTCGCCGCCCAGGCGCGCGGGCATGCGTTGTGGCACTACGAAGTCCGGCATATGTCGCTCGGCGAAGGCCGCGCCGGGGCAAGGCTGACCGCGCGGGCTCGGCCGGTCACGGTCCAGCGTGTCGCGGGTGGGCATTTCACTTTTGGCGCCGAAACCGTGCTCGATCTGTCGACCATGGACGTGGTGATGATGCGCCAGGACCCGCCCTTCGACATGGCCTATATCACTGCCACCCACATGCTCGAACATATCCACCGCGCCGATGGCAGCGGCACGCTGGTAGTCAACAACCCGGTTTCGGTGCGCAATGCGCCGGAAAAGCTGCTGGTGACGCATTTCCCGCATCTGATGCCACCGACTTTGGTGACCTGGGATACCGACGCGATCAAGGCGTTCCGCGTCACCCATGGCGACATTATTGTGAAGCCGCTTTTCGGCAATGGCGGCGCCGGCGTGTTCCGCATCAAGCCGGATGACGAAAATCTGGCCTCGCTGCTCGAAATGCATTTCGCCCGGTCACGCGAACCGCTGATGATCCAGCGCTACGAACCCGCCGTGCGCCGCGGCGACAAGCGCATTATCCTGATTGATGGCGTGCCGATGGGCGCGGTCAACCGGGTGCCAGCCCAGGGCGAGGCACGCAGCAACATGCATGTTGGCGGCCGCCCGGAAAAATCGGTGCTGACGGCGCGGGAACAGGAAATCTGCGCCGCAATCGGGCCAACCTTGCGCGAACAGGGGATGATTTTCGTCGGTATCGACGTGATCGGCGATTACCTGACCGAAATCAACGTCACCTCCCCCACCGGCCTGCAGGAAATTCAGCGCTTCGACGGCACCGATCTGGCGGCGGTGATCTGGGAGACGATTGAGGGCAAGCTCATGCGGTAAAGCGTCAGGCAAATAGCGACAGGATGGAAGTCGCGCCCGACGCCCCGCCCGAATTTTTGCCATAGAAAGTTGCCGCGATATCGCGGGTCGCGGTGCCGGCATTGGGATAGATCGCGCCGAGAAAATCGGGGGCCACACCGCTATCAGCAGCGCCCAGCATACTGAGCGCTGCTGTGCTGCCGGTTGATGGCCCAAAGCCGCTATTGGTGACAAGAAACGTCGACACAAAGCGATCCGTGTAGGCGGAGTTACTGAATTTCTTGAGGTCAATTGCCTTGGCCATCAATTGCACTTGCTTGTCGTAGTCCAGCGCGCTGAAATTCGACGGCAGCTTGCCGCCGCCGACGGCGACCTTCACCAGCTTGGCGTCCGACATGAGCTGGGTGATGCTAGTGACATTGGTGATCGTGTTCTTGAAATGCAACGCAGCCGCAATTCCAGGGCTAACCGCGTCTTCCGACGCTTCGAAACGGTTCTGCGAATAGGCGCTGATCAGCGCCGCGACATTGGCAGGTTTTGCGAAAGGCGGCGAGACGAACTGGCCCAGCGCCTTACCCAAACGTGCAAACGCGGCATTGCCGGTGCGATAGGCAATCGAGCCGGCGGTGTTGGGATCCTGCATCATCACTTTTTTGATCAGCGCAGGATATTTCTGCTGATCCTGGGCACCGAATGCGATCAACACCACGCCGAGCGCGCGCTGGTCCTTCATCAGGCTGTCCACGGTCGTGAACTTCGCCGCGTTGGCCTTGAAATAGGCAATGTCGGACTTCGCCTGCGGATCGGCGGCGACGAATTTCTTGACGAAGCCGGCTTCGTCCTTGGAAATCGTCCGGTACATGATCGCCGGCGGCAAGCCGGACAGAATTGTCGTGGTCATGGCTGGCGCCTGATCGGAAAGACGCCAGTCATACTACGAATAGCTTAACCCAAAGTTAACCGACCGCGATGCCTTCGACCTCGACCTTCCAAGCCGGATCGGCCAGACCGCCAATGATCAGCGTACTCGCCGGACGGTGATTGCCCAGCACCGCGGCACGGCCGGCGCGCACGGCCCCAACATCGGCATGGTTCGGCACGATGGTGGTAATTTTGACCAGATTTTCGATCCCCATCCCAGCCGCGCGCAGCTGGGCGGCAAGGTTAGCCCACACAATGGCCGCCTGGGCGGCGGTATCGGACGGGATGACGCCATCCACGCCCACGCCAACCTGGCCGCTGATATAAAGCGTGCGGGTGGCGCCGGTAACCTCGACAGCCTGGCTGTACTGGCCAGCAGGGGCAGGGGCGTCTGAGGCATTAATGTCACGGCGTTGCATGGTTTCTTCTCCGGTTGATGGCGATGCCAACAGCAGCCTGAAACGCCGCGCCTGTCCAGTGGCGCCGCGTTGACAGTGATTTCCCACCGACCCTACACAACACCGATTATGCGCGGTGCCGCGCCGAGGGGATGCACCATATGACGCCGCGAGCCAGCCGGTCCGATGGCCCAGTCTGTCGGATGGCCCAGCCTGATGGATAGCACCATCGCCGCTATTCTGGTGCAAGATGGCATCGTCAATGGCGCGATCTATGCGCTGCTGGCGCTGTCGCTGGTGCTGGTCTTCGCGGTCACCCGCGTGGTGTTCGTGCCACAAGGCGAGTTCGTGGCCTATGGCGGGCTGACCTATGCCGCCCTCGATACCGGCGCGCTGCCTGGCAGCCTGTGGTTGCTGGCAGGCCTCGGGGGGGCCGCATTCCTCGCGGGGCTGGCCCAGCGCCGCCCGATTTTCGGCCTCACCTTGTCCAGTCTCGTGCTGCCAGCCGCGATCATCGCGACAACTTGGCTGTTGCTGCCGTCCAGGCCCGGCATCCTGGCCAATGCCCTGCTAAGCCTCGCCATCGTCACCCCGATCGCACCCTATATCTATCGGATCGGCTTTCAGCCGCTCGCCGAGGCATCGGTGCTGGTGCTGCTGATAGCGGCAGTTGCCGTGCATTTGGCGCTGATGGGACTTGGGCTGGTGTTTTTTGGCCCTGAAGGCTCCCGCGCATCGGCGTTTTCGGCGGCAAGCATCAGCGTCGGGGATTTCTCGCTGTCCGGGCAGGCGTTGTGGATTCTCGGCCTGACCGGGGCGCTGATGGTCGGGCTATACGGATTTTTCGGCTTCACCTTGCTGGGCCGTGCGCTGCGGGCAACGGCGGTGAACCGGCTGGGCGCGCGGCTGGTCGGGATCGGCACCACCCAATCGGGCAGCATCGCCTTTACCCTCGCGGGCGCGATCGGGGCGCTGTCGGGCATCCTGGTCGTACCGCTGACCACGGTTTACTACGATAGCGGCTTCGTGATCGGGCTGAAGGGCTTTACCGCCGCGATCATCGCCGGCATGGCGTCCTATCCCGGCGCAGTCCTCGCGGCGGTGCTGGTCGGCGTGCTGGAAAGCTTTTCGTCGTTCTGGGCCAGCGCGTTCAAGGAAGTGATCGTCTTCACCGCCATTATCCCCGTGCTTTTGTGGCGCAGCCTGCGCCATGCCGCCATCGAGGACGACGACGAATGATCCGCTTCTGGCCGCTCCTTGCGCTGATCGCATGCGCCATCCTGCCCTGGACACCGGGCCTGCCGAGCTTCTGGGTCAGCCTGCTGAACTATATCGGCATATCGTCCATCCTGGTGGTCGGGCTGGTGGTGCTGACCGGGATTGGCGGCATGACCAGCTTCGCCCAAGCCAGCTTCATGGGCTTTGGCGCCTATGCCAGCGCAATTTTGTCCACCCGCTACGGGGTATCGCCCTGGCTCGGCCTGCCAGCGGCGATGATCGTCGCCGCACTTGGGGCGGCGGCGATCGGCGCGGTCACATTGCGGTTGCGCGGGCATTATCTGGCGCTCGGCACGATGGCGGTCTCGGTTTCGCTCTATTATCTATTCGCCAATCTGGATTTCTTCGGCCGCAATGATGGGCTGTCGAGCATTCCGCCGCTGGTGCTGGGCGAGTACCGGCTGACCGATGGCCGGGTTTATCTTACCTTGGTCTGGGCGATGCTGGTGGCGGTCGTGGTGGCGACCAACAACCTGCTGGATAGCCGGCTGGGCCGCGCGATCAGGGCGTTGCGCGGCGGCGCGCTGGCGGCTTCGTCCTTCGGGGTCAACACAACCGGCACAAGGATGCTGGCCTTCGTCTATGCCGCGGTTCTGGCCGCCATCGCCGGCTGGCTCTACGCCCATTTGCAGCGCAGCGTGAACCCGACCCCGTTCGGCCTCAACGCCAGCATCGAATATTTGCTGATGGCGGTCCTTGGCGGGGCCGGCCATGTCGGCGGCGCCATTCTCGGCGCGCTGCTGGTAACCGTGATCAACGATCTGCTTCAGGATTTTCTCCCGAAACTGCTGGGACAGCTCGGCAATTACGAGACCATTGTCTTCGGCATGATCTTGCTGGGCGTGTTGCAATTCGCCCGCGACGGCCTGTGGCCGCATCTGTTTCGCGGGCGCGTCCAACGCCGCGAGATCGCCGCAGCGCCGCCATTGGAACGACGCACCCGCCCGGTCAGCGGGGCCGCAATTCTGGCGGTCGACCATCTCGCAAAGCGCTTCGGCGGGTTGGTCGCGGTCAATGACCTGAGCTTCGCGGTCGGCACCGGTGAAATCGTCGGGCTGATCGGTCCGAATGGCGCCGGCAAGAGCACCAGTTTCAACCTGATTACCGGCGTCGCCAGCCCGTCCGCCGGCACGGTGGCGTTGTTCGGCCAACCCATCACCGGCCTGTCGCCGCCCGCCATTGCCCGCCACGGTGTTGCCCGCAGCTTTCAGCATGTGAAGCTGGTGCCTGGCATGTCGGTGATCGAGAACGTGGCGATCGGCGCCCATTTGCGTGGGCAGGCTGGCGCGATCGCAGCGATCTGCCGCCGTGACCGGCCCGAGGAAGCCCAAATTTTCGCCGAAGCCGCGCGGCAACTGGACCGGGTGGGCCTCGCCCAGCTCGCCGACCGTCCCGCCGACAGCCTCGCCCTCGGCCAGCAGCGCGTGGTCGAAATCGCCCGGGCGATGTGCCTCGACCCGGTGCTGCTGCTACTCGACGAACCCGCCGCCGGCCTGCGCCATGCCGAAAAGGCCGAGCTCGCAACCCTGCTGCGGCGGTTGCGCGACGAGGGCATGTCGATCCTGCTGGTCGAACATGACATGGAGTTCGTGATGGGCCTGGTGGATCGCCTGGTGGTGATGGACTTTGGCATCAAGCTCGCCGAGGGCTCGGCCGAGCAAATCCGGCGCAACCCGGCGGTGATCGAGGCCTATCTGGGGTCGCCAGATCTGGGGTTGGCGACATGAATGTCCTGGCGGTCGAAGCACTCGCTGTCAGCTACGGGGCCATCCCCGCGGTCGAGGATATTTCTCTGGTTGTGCCCGAAGGCGGACTGGTAACAGTGATCGGACCAAACGGGGCCGGCAAATCGACCTTGCTCAACGCGATCATGGGCGTGTTGCCGTCACGCGGTGCGATCCGGTTTCTCGACCGCGATTTGGGTGGCATGCCGGTCGAAGCCCGCGTTTACCAGGGCATCGCGCTGGTGCCGGAAAAGCGCGAACTGTTCACCTCCATGTCGGTTGCCGATAATCTGCTGCTCGGCGGCTTCCGCTTCGGGCGTCGCCACGCGAGCGATGAAATGGACCGGGTCTATGGCTTGTTTCCCCGTCTGCGCGAACGCCATCGCCAGCAGGCCGGCACCTTGTCGGGCGGCGAGCGGCAAATGCTGGCGATGGGGCGCGCGCTGATGGGAAAGCCGCGCCTGCTGATGCTGGATGAACCCAGCCTCGGCCTCGCACCGCTGATCGTGCGCGATATCTTCCGCATCATCGCCGATTTGCGGGCAACCGGCGTGGCGATTTTGCTGGTCGAACAGAACGCCCGCGCCGCCTTGCAGGTCGCCGAGCGTGGCTATGTGCTGGAAACCGGACGGGTGACGCTGGAGGGCGATGCGAAAACCCTGTCCGCCGATCCGCGCATTGTGGAGATGTATCTCGGCGCGGCAACCAATGCTTAAGCATTTTCGGACATCGTGCGTTATGTCCGCAGCCCTCCCCGCCGTTCTTCTGCTGCTCCTGCCCTGGTCGGTTTCCGCCCAGCCTTGCGCGCCCCCGGTCGAAAAAGTCATTGTGCTGCAATTGCCAGGGCGTCCCGGGCTGCCTGCCGGTAGCCAGATGAAGATTGATGTGCCGGTCACCCTGGTGCCGGAAACCTGCCCTGTGGCCCCGGCACCGCAGCATGACGCGCTGCGCGGTCCGAAGGCCAGCCCCGGCGCCGTGCTCCGCGGCGAACCCATCAAGCCCCCGCCCAAGCGCGATGATTGAATTGTACGCTGCGC
Organism: Asaia bogorensis; assembly: GCA_943333505.2. Taxonomy (GTDB): domain Bacteria; phylum Pseudomonadota; class Alphaproteobacteria; order Acetobacterales; family Acetobacteraceae; genus CAITOL01. The sequence goes on from CALQTN020000003.1 coordinate 116,721, forward strand.
AGCGATATAAGTAGGGCCGTCCTTGGACAGGCAAATATCGACCATGCAACCCGATCGGCCCGAGATCATCCGTCGCCGTGTGAAGCTCGACTATGCAAATGCGCCGGCCGAAGCGTGGAGCAATTGGGGCCCACAATTCGAAAACATGCTTGGCGCGATCTCGTTTCTACTTCCGGTTGGTGAGCGGTTTTTTATCAAGTCTCTGCGCCATTATTTTCCGAATATTAACGACCCGAAGCTACGCGAACAAGCGGAACAATTCATCTTCCAGGAAGTGATGCATACCCGCGAACATGAACGTTCCAACGCCGAGCTGACCAAGGTCCATCGCTACGGGCCGTGGATTGAGCGGATGGCCGATATTACTTTGAAATTTCACAGCTATACGTCGTTCAAATCGATGCAACTGGCCACCACCTGCGCGATGGAGCATTTTACCGCGATCATCGCCAATGACCTGTTGCGCCATCAGGTCGCCTTTCGCGAATCCTCCGATCCCGCGCTCGCAACCTTGTGGCTGTGGCACGCGGTCGAGGAAACCGAGCACAAGGCGGTGTGTTTCGATGTCTACGAGACCGTGTGCGGAAAAGGCCTCTTTGCCTATCTCAACCGGGTGATGGCGATGGGAATGGTCACACTAACAGGCTGCTGAAGAACCCCATTCAGAGCCGAATATTCTCTGCCTGAGCGCCGATTTTCGGTTTCTAGGGCCAAAATCAGGCATTTTCAGCATGCCCGAAAGCCACTGGTTGGGCCTTCGGGCACGCTGCGGACAGACTCATCCCGTCGC
>CALQTN020000004.1 GCA_943333505.2 Asaia bogorensis
GGCGGCGAAGATCAGGGCCAGTGAAGTCAGATCGAAGCGCGATTGCGCGGGCCATGGGCGAGCCTCCAATGCTCGCCAGGTTGAATCACATCATCGCCGCGTCGGGGAATCCCCACCGTGAGTCAGAAGCCAAAGGCGTTGGTATAACTTCTGGTTCGGGACACTAGCAGGATGGAGCGTCCGGCGGGTGCGTCGCGGATAAGTTAGTATTAATTGACAAATAGGCGGGTTTGCGTTAGTTTCAATTATGCTTACGTTCACCTCCATCCTCACCGAGCTGCAAGCGGCCATCGCGGTCGTGGCTGCACGCGAGCGCGCCCTGACGGTGCTGCTGGTGACGGTGTGGGGGCGGATTGCGCGGATACGGGGTCGGCTCGAACGCTTGATTGCGCGCTGGCGGGCCGGGATTGTGGTGCCGGCGCGCAAATCCCGCGCCGGGGAGGCGCGGATTTCGGTGCGCGCAGGGGCAGCGTTGCCAACCGCGCCGGGCTGGCTGCTGGTGCAGGTTGGCGCGGCGGCGTCCTATCGCGGGCAGTTGGAGCATTTGCTGTCGCAGGCTGAGTACGCGGAATTTCTGGCGGCGGTGCCGCAAGCCAGCCGAATCCTCCGCCCGCTGTGTCGATTGTTGGGCATAGGGGTGCCGGCCGCGAAGCCGCGCAAAACGCTGCCGGAGTGGGGACCGCCTGGACCCGCGCCGGTGATGGCGCGGGCAGGGCTGGTGATGGGGCCGGGCGGTCGATTTTTCTATGTCTGAGACGACGGGGAAATGCGCGATCTATTTGATACGATATCGTAATAAATTAAGGCCCCATCACTCAATCCAGCAGCAAAACCCTGAGACGATCGCGCTTTGCACCGGTGAGCCCGACCTTGTCTTCGAGATAGTCATCCATGGTGGGATAGGCGGCATCGATGGCCGCGAAGGCGGCATCGAGAAAGGACGGATGGGCGCTGAGCAGCATTTTCGCTGCCGCCGGCGGGAGATGGGACGCCAGATCGGCCGGTGGCTGCCAGATCCGATTGGTGGCGAGGTAGTCATGGCTGATGGTCGCGCGGTCCACCCCCAACGCCGACAGGATCAGGGTGGCCGCAAACCCTGTGCGGTCCTTGCCGGCGGTGCAATGAAACAGCAGTGGAATATCCTCGGCCAGGATCAGGTCGAACATCGCCTGATACTGATAGGCCCAGTCCAGCGCATAGGCGGCATAGGCCTGGCACAGCACGGCGATCACGTCATCGCCATTAGCCTCACTGTTTTTGGCGAGATCGGCGAGGGAGGCGCCAATTGTGGGTTGGATCCCAAGCTTGTGGAGCCGTACCCCGGATGGCAGACGGGAGGGGGCTTTGGCCTGTTCGGCTTCACCCCGGAAATCGCAGACTGTGCGCAGGCCGAGGCTTGCGAACGCCGCGAGATCGGTATCGGTCAGGCTGTGGAGGGCGGCACTGCGAAACAGCCGGCCGCGAGCGACAACGCGGCCATCGGTGGTGGCCCATCCGCCCATGTCGCGCACGTTGCTGGCGCCCTGCATGGCGATCACCAAGGGCAGATCGGTGCTCACATCGTTCATTTCGGGCCCTCAAGAAACTCGAAACGAAACCCGTCGCCGTGTTGGCGGACGAAGCCGGTATGCGGTACGCCGAAATGAGCGGGGAAGACCTGGGCGTTGCGGGCGACGCAATTGGCCAGCATCTGGCGGCGCGACTGCTCGGCGAGGCGCGGATCGGCATCGAAGCCGGACGACCATTCCGGGCGATAGACCTGGATTGGGTGGTGCATGACGTCACCGACGAAGATGCCTTCGCGGCCGCCGGAAATCAGCCGCAGCATGACATGGCCGGGGGCGTGGCCGGGGGCGGGCTCGATCAACAGCCCGTCGCCGATCTGATCGGTCATTTCGACCAGGACGGCCTGGCCCGACGCAATCACCGGGAGCACGCTGTCGGTAAAGATTTCGGCCTGGGCGGCGCGCAGGGTCTTGTTCAGGCTTGGGTCCCAATGATCACGTTCGACCCGCGACATCACGTATTTCGCGTTTGGGAAGGTCGGCACCCAGCGGCCGTCGAGCAGCTTGGTGTTCCAGCCGACATGATCGACGTGAAGATGGGTGCACATCACGTAATCGACATCTTCGGGCTGCACCCCGGCGGCCGCGAGGCGGTCCAGATATGGGGTGTTGAGCATGTGGAAACGGTCTGAGCCCGGCCGGTTCTTGCCATTGCCGCAGCAGGTATCGACGAGGATGGTGTGGTGCGCGGTCTTGATCACCCAGGAATGGATCGAGGAGACGAATTTGCCGGTTTCGGTTTGATAGTAGTTCGGCGCCAGCCAATGGCCGTGTTCCTCAAGGATCGCCGGGTCCCAATCGGGCAGCAGATGATTGGCTGGGAAGCCGGGGCCCATCTGTTCCATCACCCGGGTAATCGTGGTGTCGCCGAGGCGGTGCGTTGTCATAATCATCTCCGATAAAGGGCTATTCAGCCTCATTCAACATGCGGTTGAGGTCGTTCAGGAAGAGCGGGTTGTTGGGCGATTGCTGCAAGGCACGGCGCATGTAGACGATTGCAGCGTTGCGTTGGCCGACCATTTCGAGCGCAATTGCTTTAGCGTGCAGCACGCCCGGGCTCGTGACGTTCCCGGCAATCAGGACTGTCATCATCTCGAGAGCCGGGACGGGTCTGCCAAGGGCGAGCTGTGACCAGCCGCGGATCATCATTGCTTGCCCGCTATTCGGGGTTTCCTTCAGGATTGTTTCGGCTTCGGCGAGGGCTTCCTCGGCGCGTCCGACACTCAGCAGCACATTGGCACGCAGCGCCCGGCTGGAAAGACGTTGCGGATGGTTGGCGATTTCGATGTCGAGCTGCGCGAGGGCCGGGGCCAGAAGCTTCTTGCCCATGAGCGCGTTGGCCAAAACTTCGTGAACGCCGGGATGACTGGGGCGCAATGCCACCGCCTGGCGGGCGACGGCGATGCCTTCGTCGATACGGCCGAGCACGCTGTGCAACGCGCTCTCCTGGATCATGGCGTCGATGTCCTCGGGATCCACCCGCAGCGCCGAGCGCACTTCGCGGAACGCTTCGTTGAACCGGCCGGATGCGGTGAACAGCCGCGCTGTGGCCTTACGGCCCCAGATCGAGCCGCCATCGACCTCGATCATTTTCTGGCCGGCTTCCAATGCGTCCTGCGGTTTGCCGAGCTGGAGCAAGGCCATCGCGCGAATATACCAGCCCGGGGCAAATCGCGGGGCGCGGGCGGTCAGGTTATCGGCGAAGGCCAAGGCATCCTCGGCGCGGCTGCCGTTGATTAACAGGCGGGCAAGCAGGAAGCCGAGGGTGTTCAGGCTCGCCTGGTCGAGCCGTCCGGTGTTGCGGAGTTGCTCGAGGCGGCCTTGGACCAGCTCCTGCTGATAGATGTTCTGATAGACATACCAGGCATAAAGCCGGGGCTGGGCAATCTGCCAGACTTCCGGGGCGGCCGCGATCAACGCCTTGTCGAGCTCAGCTTCGGTATAGCCAGAGACATCCGCAATCTGGCCATATCCTGGCACGCGCAGGCGCAGCGACAGGGTGTTGTCGGGTGCGATGACCAGCTCCCCAGTTACCCGCGTGGTCCACAGGCCCAACAGATCGCGTATCCAAGCGGCGCTGCGGTGCCAGATACTTGTGCTCGCGGTCACTTCGACTTCGACCTGAGCACCCCCCAACTCATTGGCGGGCCGCTCGGTCGGGTCGCCGAGCGTGAGCCGACGTACTGCCAGAATGTTGTCAGCCAGCCTGGTGCCGAGAATGGCGCGATCAATGCCGCGGGCAACCAGTTGCTCGGGGACGTCAATGCGGGCGATTTCGATGCCGATGCCGCGGACCTCCCGCACCATCAGCGTGACAGGGGTTGCAATGGCTGCGAGCGGCACGCCGATAATCACCAGCCAGCGCAGCAGGCGCAGCCCCGCCCGCAGGCTCCACCGGATCGCCCGTTCGATAACGATCACCGATTGATCGAGCGCACTGGATAGTTGCGGCCATATTGCTGCGGATTTGGCACGGCGGCTCGATCGTGTGCGCCTGGGATCAGGTGGCGGCATCAACGGCACCTCGCGGTCCCGGTTCCGGCCCACCAGAGGTGGCAATGGCGGGGTATTTGCCTTGGCGCTGGCACGCGACGAGTTGGCGCGCTGGTGGATGCTCGCCGTCAGCAGGTCGGTGCTTGCATCGCGACGGCGTGCCCGTGGCGATCGACGGCGCAATCCGAACAACGCGCGAATAAAGTCGCCGATCCCTGCCATGTGATCAGCTTGACGAGGAGTGCGGCACGGTACGACGCGCCGGGCGACAGAGGGAAGAAAACAACACGCTCATCAGATAAGTCCGTCCCTTCAAAGCGTCTGATTTCAATCACCGGAAGCCATTCTACACGGTGCATCGCGACCGAAGCCAGCGATATCACATTGGCATAGGTTCGGTATATTGGCCGGCACATTGGACGCCTGCGGGTGCGGCTCCTATGGTGCCTTGATAGGTCGTCGTCGTGCAACAACCCCAAGGAACCTTGTGCTGATGGTTGACGCTGTGGTGCGAGTTGGTTGGATGCACTGGCTCCGCCCGATCGCGGCGTTTGGCAGGTTGTGGGCTGCTGCCGTGTTGTTACCAGTTATCGCGCTGGCGGCGGCGGGGGCGTGGACCTGGAATAATGTGATGGCGACAGCCCGCAGCGACATGGCACGCACAACAGACATGGTGCATGCGCAGGTGTTGCGCGGGCTTGAAACCCAGGAAGCGGTGCTGGCCGCGATTGATGCCTATCTTAGCCCGCTGGCCTGGGATCAGATCGATCGTTCGTCTGCAGCGCATGCATTTATGCGCCGGATTGCGGAGGCAACTCCCATGGTTGAAACGCTCGGCGCGGTTGACCCGGCCGGCTTCATCGCAGTTGGCAATGAAAGCGCGAACCTGCCACGTATCAACCTGAAGTTCCGAGACTATGTGAAAGCCTGGCCTGTTGGCAGCGCACCGGGCCGCACTTTTTTCAGTCCGGTGACGATTAGCCGAACCGATGGCCGGCGCCACGTCTATGCATCCCGACCCCATCTTGGTCCCGATGGACGAAGTGACGGGGGCATTCTGGTCGCGACGCTGACACCAAGTATTTTTGAGGCAAGTTTCGCCCAGGTTGTACAATCCGCCCAAACCGGCCTCAGCCTCGTACTGAATGACGGATCGTTACTGGCGCGCTACCCCGCTCCGGTGGTGGGTGAGGGCGAGCGGATGGCTCCAGACGATTTGGCGATACCTGCATTGCGCGCTGACCCCGGAACAGGTCTCAGTTTTGGGGCTCGTGGATGGTTGCTTGCCGGCGGCGAACTGATCGTTACCCGCCCGGTCGCGAACTACGACATGCACATCATTCATCGGCTCGACCCGGCTACGGTACAGGCGGAGTTATATCGTCAGATGTTGTCGCCAACCCTCGCCGCTGTGGCCGCCATGCTTCTTTTGTTGGCGTTGACTGCGCGGACCCAAGCCCTGACCCTCGCGGAACAGCGGCACCTTCAGCAACGTATGTTGAGCGCGGAAGCGAATGCCCATGCGGCAACTGAACTTGCCACGTTTGAGGCACGGATGCGTCAATCTGCGAGTATTGTGGCAATTGGACAGATGTCCGCAGGTATCGTCCATGATTTTAACAATTTGCTGCAAACAATACTCGTGCAGTCTGAGCAGGCGCGGGCGGCCAGGAGCCTTGATGTTGCCCATCGTGCCGTTTCGCTGATCCAGATAGCCAGCGAACGCGGGATTGGTCTGACCCGCCGATTGCTCGACATGACCCGGCGTGAATCTGGGCGTCCAGACACAGTGCCCCAGCGCCAACCCCAGATGGTCGAGCCGATCCTCAGCGATATCGCCGCGATTTTGTCAGCAGGTGCGTTGGGCGCCGGCATACATCTCGACATCGCGCCAGTGTCGGCCAATCTGCCCCAGGTAAAGATCGAGGCGGCTGAACTTGAAGCGGTGCTGATCAATCTGCTGGTAAACGCCCGCGATGCCATGCCCGCAGGCGGAAAAATTTTGATCTCCGCGATCGAAATTTATCGTCTTCCCGGCGCGTATCCAGACCTTGCCCCCGGTTGCTATGTGCAGATTGAGGTGCACGATACCGGCGTCGGCATGAATTCGGAAACCCTTGCCCGCGCCGGGGAGGCTTTTTTTACAACCAAGCCGTCTGGTCGAGGCACCGGGCTGGGTTTGTCGATGGCGCGGGGGTTTGCACGAGATCATGGCGGCGGCCTGATCCTCGAAAGTGCCGAGGGCACGGGCACCATCGTCCGGATATTGCTGCCGGTTGCGTGACGGGCCGCTTCACCCTGCAAATTCAGCACGGATCTGATTGTTATGTGATCCAATCGCTGGCACTCGGCCAAGGGCGCGTGGCCCGTCCGAAATAATAACCGGCGGCGCGACCAACGAGATCGGTCCCACCTCTGTATCCACAGAAATCCGCCGCAGCGCCGGATGGGTGGCGAGGTCGGCAACTTCGTTAACAAACCCGAACGCGGTATTAGCCGCTTTGAGCTTGGCGGCGGCCTCGTCCCGTGACATTCGAACAAAATGCGCGGCGATATAGGGATCGACCACATCACGATTTGCCACCCGAACGGTGTTGCTTTCAAAACCTGGTCGTTTGGGCAATTCGGGTTCTTCGAGAAACACGCGGCAGAAGCTCGCCCATTCGCGTTCGTTCTGGATGCTGATCAACACTAACGCTCCGTCGACAAGCTTAAAGGCGCCGTAGGGGCAGATCGAAGGATGGGCCAGACCCATACGGGGCGGGGCTTTGCCGAGGCCTTCGTAAAACCCGAGCGGCACGTTCATCCAGTCCGCCATTCCATCGAACAGGCTGACCTTGATGCCTTTGCCCTGGCCGGTAATGCCGCGCGCGATCAATGCTTCCAGCACCCCGGCATGGGCCGCCATGCCGCAGGCAATGTCGCAGGCGGAAACGCCGACCCGGCCTGGCCCGATCGGATCGCCGGTGACGGCCGCGAGCCCAGATTCCGCCTGCACCAGCAGATCGTAAGCCTTCATCTCCGCATAGGGCCCTTCATCGCCATACCCCGAAATATCGACAGTAATCAGGCGTGGGTGCGCTATCCGCAGCGTGTCCGACCCGAAGCCCGCGCGCGCTGCTGCCCCCGGCGCCAGATTCTGGATGAACACATCCGCTTTCGCTAACAAACGATGGATTAGCGCCGCATCCGCTTTGTCCTTGATGTCAATCGTCAGGCTTTGTTTGCCGCGATTGAGCCAGACAAAATAGCTCGACAGCCCGTTCGCCGCCTTGTCGTACGCGCGCGCAAAATCACCCTCCGGCCTTTCGAGCTTGATAATCCTGGCACCGGCATCGGCAAGGCGGGAACTGCAATAGGGCGCGGCAACAGCCTGTTCCAGGGAGACGACCAGGAGGCCTTCGAGGGGGCGAGCGGACGACAAGGTAATGATCCTTTCAAGAGAAGCCTAAGACAGGTCCTGCGTTTATTCACAAAGAAGAAGTGCGTCCTTTGCTTCAATAGCTCCGAGGCATTCCCAGCACATGCTCCGCCACGTACGACAATATCAGGTTGGTCGAAATCGGTGCCACTTGATACAGTCGCGCCTCGCGGAATTTGCGCTCAACATCGTATTCCTCGGCGAAGCCGAACCCGCCATGGGTCTGGATGCAGGCTTCGGCGGCCGCCCAGGCGCAGTCGGCGGCAAGCATTTTGGCGATGTTGGCTTCCTCGCCGCAATGCTCGCCGGCATCAAATTTGCGCAACCCTTCCTGCACCAGCAACTCGGCGGCACGCATCTGGGCGTAGGCTTTGGCGATCGGGAACTGCACGCCCTGATTTTGTCCGATCGGGCGGCCGAACACCACGCGGCTATTGGCATAGGCGGTGGCTTTTTCGATGAACCATTTGGTGTCGCCGATCGATTCTGACGCAATCAGCAACCTTTCCGCGTTCATCCCGTCAAGAATATATTTGAATCCGCGGCCTTCCACCCCGATCAGATTTTCCGCAGGCACCTCCATATTGTCGAAAAATACCTCGGTGGAATTATGGTTCATCATGCTGCGGATCGGCCGGATGGTGAGCCCTTTGCCGAGCGACGATTTCATATCGACGATGAAGGTCGATAGCCCTTCGGTGCGTTTGGCGGTCTGATCTTTCGGCGTCGTGCGGGCCAGTAGCAGCATCAGGTCGGAATGCTCGGCCCGACTGGTCCAGACTTTCTGCCCATTGACGATATATTTGTCGCCCTCTTTGCGGGCAAAGGTCCGCAGCGACGTGGTATCGGTGCCGCTGGTCGGTTCGGTCACACCGAACGCCTGCAGGCGCAGTTCCCCGGTCGCGATCTTGGGCAGATAATGCTGTTTCTGGGCGTCCGAGCCATGCCGCAGGATTGTGCCCATAATATACATCTGCGCATGGCAGGCGGCGGCGTTGCTACCGGCATGATGGATGGTTTCGAGAATTGCCGACGCCGCCGAGAGCGGCAACCCGGCGCCGCCATATTCTTCGGGGATGAGGGCGCCGAGATAGCCGGCTGAGGTCAGCGCCTGAACGAATTCGGTTGGATAGCCGCGCACGACGTCGAGCTTGCGCCAATATTCGCCGGGGAATTTGGCGCATAGCTTGGCGACCTCGTCGCGGATTTCGGTGTGGGCGGTCATCAGATCCTCCGTTTTCAGATGACGGGATTAAGGCGCAGAACCGTGGTGCGCAAGCGCTGCGGATCAAGACCCGGCCAGGAAGTTCGCGCTGGTCGATGCCCGCGCCACCAGCGCCTGCACCGACGGGTCATACTGGGCATTGGCGGCGGTCAGGGTTTCCATTGGCATGAAGTATTCATGGGGGTGCGGGATTTGGCTCTCGACGAAGCCTTTGTACTGACGTGCCTTGAGGGCATAGAGCACGCGTATATCGCGCACTGGAAGTACCAGCGGGGTAACCGGCTCAGCGCGCAAGGCGCCCGTAAGCTGCCAGCGCGGCGTAGGATCGTTCGCGACCGGCGGCGCCAACAGCCACGGCACAGGGCATACAGCCAGCAGCGAGTTGGTGCTGGGCGCGAAACGCGACCGCTTGTCGAGCATGTTTGCGAAGCTGCTGCATGCCTCCACTGCGAAGATATCGACATATGGCTCCAGCGATGTGCCGCCAAAATGTAGCCACAACCCGTCCGGCAAAGTGCGCAAACGGTCGCTGCCTGGAAATTTCAGGAACGGATGCGATGATGCCGACATATCTCCTGGCCTGCCGCGCAGCCAGCGCCCCTTGCCGCCAGGGTCCTTTATCCCGGGCGGCCGCTGTGGCCATTGTTGCAATCGTTCGCGAACCAACCCGTCGAGCCGGGTAAGAGCAAGCATTCGGAAACCCCCCATGATCTTGCCAGGATGAAATCGTATCCCAAAAGAATTTAACGATAAATTTGATCAATAAGAAAGGCCTTTCACATTGGAAATTCAAGATTTTATCGAATTTTCTTTGTAAAAATTCGATGGTTTTAAGGCATATATATTATAATATATTCGTTATATATTCAAAAAAATATGGACATTACGCTGCGTAGGAAAAATTAATTCTAATTGTAAATTTTTGTGTATTAATAATAATTTAGCCGATGTTTTGACCGAGAATATCAACAGCCTGTGGATGAAGTTATTCACAGTCGGAAGACGCTCAGTTGTCGCCTGTGGCAAAAACAGCAGCGCCGCAAGGCTGCCAAGCGTTCGCCAAAGCGTAAATTCAGCATGAGCGCGCGGCACAGTGCCGCCTTACCGCCGCGCAACCGTCACTATCCGCAGATGTGCCGAATTACGTATTGACTTTAAAAGACTTCGTTAAAAAACGGCATGCACTAACCCCGTCCACCGACAAACGCATTGAAGGTGACCAGCGTCATCGTGTCCTTCACGCCGGGCAGCGACTGGATGCGCTCGGTCACGAACAGCCCGGTATCCTGGTCAGGGTTGAGGTAGAATTTCCCCAGTAGGTCGTATTGCCCGGAGGTAGAATGAAGTTCCGACAGCTCCTCAATGCTGTCGGCCGCCTCCTGCGCGACGCGGTAGACGCGGCCCATCTCGCATTTGATGAAGACAAAGATCGGTCGCATTGCGGCACTCCTTTTGGGTTGGGGCAGTTTGCCACCGCCATCGTGGTTGCGCAAAGGAGCGCGGCGGCTATCCTGAGGCAATCAGCGACCGAGAGGCCCAGCCCATGCCCGTCACCAAAAAAAACCAACCCGCTTTGCGTAGTGGCGGCCGCGTGCTGGCCGACGCACTGGTGGCGCAAGGCATCGACCATGTCTTCGCGGTCCCCGGCGAAAGCTATCTCGATGTGCTGGACGGGCTTTACGCCGACAGCAAACTGGTCAAGCTGGTGACCTGCCGGTTCGAGGCGGGGGCGGTCAACATGGCCGAAGCCTATGGCAAGCTTACCGGCCGGCCGGCCGCAGCCTTCGTCACCCGTGGTCCCGGTGCCTGCCATGGCGCGATCGGGGTGCACATCGCATTTCAGGACTCGACCCCGCTGCTGCTGTTCGTCGGTCAGATCCCGTTCGGCGAAACCGATCGCGAGAGCTTCCAGGAAGTTGATTATCGCAAGATGTTCGCCCCGCTCGCCAAATGGGTGACCCAGATCGACGATGCCGCCCGCATTCCCGAATTGATCGCGCACGCCGTCGATGTCGCGACATCGGGCCGGCCCGGTCCGGTGGTGATTGCGCTGTCGGAAGAAATGCAGCGCCATATGGTCGCGGTCGCTGATATCGGCCGTGCCGATGTCGCGGTGGCCTTCCCAGACCCCGCAGCCATCGCCAAGATGATGGCGCTGCTCGCCAGGTCGGAAAAGCCCCTGGCGATCCTGGGCGGCACGCGCTGGACCGAGCCGGGCAGGGCGGCGATTGCAACTTTCCTCAAAGCCCACGACATTCCTGTTGCCGTCGGCTTTCGCCGTCAGGCACTCTACGATGGCACGTCAGAAAATTTCGTCGGCGATATCGGCGTTGGCAGCGATCCGGCTTTGGTTGCCAAGGCGCGCGAAGCCGATCTCATCCTCGCCATCGGCACCCGACTCGGCGAACCGGTGAGCCAGGGCTACACCCTGTTCGACAAAACCCCCATCGTGCATATCTACCCCGATGCCGGTGAAATTGGCCGGGTGTTTCGCCCCACTCTCGGCATCGTCAGTGAACTTAATGCCTTCGCCGCCGGGGTGGTAAAACTCAAGCCCGCCCGCAAAGGCGCCAACGCCCAGCCCTGGTCGGCCTGGACCCAGGAATTGCGCGCCCTGCGGCAAAAAGGCCGGGAGGTACCGGGATATGCCGGCAACCTTAACTTGGCTGATGCGATGCGGTCGCTGGAAACCCTGATGGCGCCCGATGCGATCATCACCTGCGATGCGGGCAATTTTGCCACCTGGGCGCCGCGCTTCATCAACTTCGCCGATGGCCAGCGCTTCATCGGCCCGACCAATGGGGCCATGGGCTATGCGGTGCCGGCGGCCGTCGGTGCCAAGATCGCCTTCCCGGACCGGCAGGTGATCGGCCTGGTCGGCGATGGTGGCTTCCTGATGACCGGCCAGGAAATCGCCACCGCCTTTCACCATGGCGTCGCCCCGATCATTTTGGTGTTCAACAACCAGATGTTCGGTACCATCCGTATGTATCAGGAAGGCCGCTATCCCGGCCGGGTGTCGGGCACTGCGCTGACCAATCCCGATTTTGCCAAATTCATCGAGGCCTTTGGCGGTCATGGCGAGGTGGTCGAGCATACCGCAGACTTTGCCGCAGCATTTGCGCGGGCCGTGGCGTCGGGCAAGCCTGCGGTGATCGAACTGCGAATGAACCCGGAGCAAATCACGACCCGCGCCACCATCGCCGATCTTCGCGCCGCTGCCGGCGGTACCAAGAAGCCGGCCAAGCGGGTGGCGGCCGCGCGCAAGGTCAAAGGGCGGAAATGATAGGTCGACCTTCTGATTTCTTGCCGTATACCAACGTATAAAACGCAGAAAGTCCCGGCCCCCCTCCCTCCCAGCAAGGCGCCCGCCAAGATACGCTGCGCGCTCGATCGATCTCCGATTGCGTGGCGGGAACGTCAGTTATCCATGCCGATCTGTCAGGAAACTTTACAGTAGCCATTTCAGGTGAGATTTAGGCGCTTGATTTATATTAGTAAAATTTTTGGCATTAAAATTGCTTCCTCTGTTCCAGCGTCGGAAAGTTTTCCGCCAAATCATTTGCGGAGCCTTGTTCGTCCGGAGGGTGCTATGCGCATTTTCAATGTCGCGATCGTTGCGACGATCGCTGTTCTCGTGCTGACTGACCAGGCTTGTGCCGGACAGGCGATCGAGGTGCCAGAACCTGCCTCGTTTGCGCTGTTGGCCATTGGTGCCGGCGGGGTAGTGCTGGCGAGGCTGCGTCGCAAAAACAAGAAATAGTCATGCCACCCGGCCTGGGGCCCAAGGCCAGTCGACCGCAATAAGCTCGTTTCGGTTTTCAAAATAGGGAAGTACCATGCGCCTTATTAATCTCATCACCAGCGCGGCTCTCGCCCTCGTCGCAACGACCGGATTGGCGTTTGCCAATCAACCCATCAACGTTCCGGAACCAGCCTCGCTGGCGCTGCTCGCAATCGGCGCCGGCGGGGTAATCCTCGCGAAGCTGCGATCCAGAAAATAGGCACACCGCCGCTCATTTTGTGTCTGATACGGAGGTCTATGATGCGTTTAGTCGATCTTGTCGCGAGCGCTGCCCTTGCCGTTGTTGCAATGACAGGTGCCGCCTACGCTGATACGTCGCAGGCGGTGCCAGAACCCGCGTCGCTGGCGCTGCTCGCCATTGGCGCGGGCGGGGTGATCCTCGCGAAGCTCCGCCGGCGGAAATAATCTGCCTGACGGTGGGTGGCGTTTTTAATCCACCGCCGCGTAGACCGCCCGTTCGAAATCCCACAGCACGCCCAACACTTTTGGATCGGCAAATGGCAGGCTCTGGGTCAGCAGCACCCCGGCCACGCGACGCACTGGGTCGATCCAGTAATAGGTGTTCCCCAATCCCGCCCAGCATAATCCGCCCGGACTGCGGCCGGCGGCACTGCGCTCGGTATTGATCAGAAACCCCAGACCCCATTTCTGCACCATGCCGGGAAAGAAATCCGCATCCGCCGAACTCGACGGTGCCCCGCTCCGCATCGTTTTGCCATTGACCGTGCCGATCTGATTGCGCCCCATCTCGGCCACTGTGTCCGGCCGCAAAATGGTGACCCCGTCGAGGCTGCCGCCGTTCAGCATCATCCGCAGAAACCGCATATAGTCGCGCCCGGTGCCATGCAGGCCGCCGCCGCCACGGGCGGGCGAGCCTGGCGCCCCGGTCACGAAGTCGGTCGGGGTCAGGCTGCCCTCGGGCTGGCGCGCATGCATCCGCGCTTTGCGCGCGGCCTGGTCCGGTTCCATCACAAACGCACAATCGATCATCCCCAGCGGGCCGAGGATATGAGTGGCGAGGTAATCGGCGAGGTCCATGCCGCTTGCCGCCGCCACTGCCTGGCCGACCAGGTCGGTGGCAATCGAATAATTCCATTGTGTACCTGGATCGAACAGCAATGGGATGCGGGCATGCTGTTCCGCGGTTTCGGGCACGCGCGGCAACCCGAGCGCCTTGAAGACCGGACTGATCTCCTCATTCCAGATGTCGTAGCCGAAGCCGGCAGTATGGGTCAGCAACTGACGCAGGCTAATCGGCCCGTGCGCCGGGCGCAGCTTGGGGGTGCCGTTGGCTTCGGTCCCGATCATTACCTGCGGATTGGCCAGCCCCGGCAGGATTTCGGCAATCGGGCCGTCGAGGGATAATCTGCCCCGCTCGACCAACTGCATCGCGGCAACCGAGGTGATGATCTTGGTCATCGAGGCGAACCAGACAACGCTGTCCGGGTCCATCATCGCCGTGCTGGCCAGATCGCGGCGGCCGAAACCGGCTTCATACCGCGTGCCACCGGCATCGCCTGCCAGCGCCACTACCCCTGCAACCGCGCCACGCGCGACGGCGTCCTGCAACACCGCGTCTATCCGACTGAATTTCGTCATGGCACCGGCCCCAATTTTGCGTCAGTCAACGGGCAGCAGCGGAAAATGGCAAGCGACGAAATGCCCGGCTCCTGCGGTGCGCCACGCCGGGACTTCGGCGGCACAGCGATCCGCCGCGCGCGGGCATCTGGTGCGGAAGCGGCAGCTGCTTGGCGGGTCCATCGGCGACGGCATATCGCCCACCAGCAGGCGGGCCAGGACCTCACCGATTTGCGTGCCGATTTTCTTGACCGGATTGAGCGACGACATCGGGTCCTGGAACACCATGGCCATCTCGCGCCCACGCATGTCGCGCTCCGGCAGGGTCAGCAGATCCCGCCCTTCAAAATGCACCACCCAGCTATTGGCGACCGAGCCATCGCGGGCCAGGATGCCGGTGATGCTGCGCGACAGCACTGATTTGCCTGATCCCGACTCGCCGACAATGCCCATTGTCTGCCCGCGTTCGAGGCTGAACAACTTGGCGCGCGCCACCCGCATAAAGGCCGTGATGGTCAACACGCCGAGCAGCACGATCAGGATGGTGGTGCTGGCGCCGGTATAGGCGATGACGGCAAACACCACCAGAATGCCGGGGAAGGCGACAATGGCGTCCATGGCCGAGGTGATCAGCGCTTCCGTCCGCAACAAGGCGATGCGGCGCGGTGATCTGCGATCAGGGCTCGAAGCTTGAGCGCAGCTGCGCTGCCCAGCGTCCGTCGATCAGCGCCATCACCCAAAGCGCGCGAAACCGCAGATAGGGCTGGTCGTCGGCGTTGAACCGGGTCCATTGCACGTCAAGATGCACCTTGTCGGCGGACGCCGCGAGCGGGCGGGAAAAATTGCACACGCTGCGATGCCAAAGCGGTCCGATACGAACCTTGGCACTGCTGAGGTAGTCGGCCGCATCGCGCCACACCGTCACCGCGCCGCCTTTCAGACGATAATGCGGGTAGTGCATGGTTTTCGAAATGGCGACCTCATCGAAGGCGTTGAACGCGGTGATGAAGTGCTGGAACGCGGCAACGGCTGCGGCGGCGGCCTCGGGGTATTCATCGACGGTGTAGGCGGTGGTCAGGGCGGTATCGGACATCGTGATTTCCTAGATCATCATCGTTCAATCGGCTTCGATTGGACGGATAAATATTATTTTAAAATCAAATCTCTAGATCGCGTCTTATGAACCAACTGCAACGGATCACGCGCTAGCTGCACGCGTTGCCGCGGAACGAATATCCGAACACCTTGCCGGCAACGATCTCAAACGTCGTCTCGCAACTGCGCTCGATCGCCTGGGGTGGCAGGCCGGGCCCATAGCCGAAGCCATAGCGATAGGGGCTGAACGGCGTGTAGCCTGGCACGAAATCGACCCGGCGTTCGATATAGGCGAGGAAGCGCCGGCCATCGCTTTCGAACTGACGGCTCGGCACCCCGAACGCGCGCACCAGATCGGCCTCGGCTTGGCCGATGAAACTCCCCAATTGGGCTTCGCGCTCGGCACGCAGATCGGCAAGGCTTACACACGCCGCAAGCAGCGGCAGTGCCATCAGCAGGATCCAGAAACGACGCATCTTGCTCTCCATCGTGGCGGCATCACGGTAACCATAGCACATCGTCGATCCGGTCCACCCCGGCGGCCAGCATCGCCAGCCTGTCGAACCCAAGCGCAATTCCAGCGCATGGCGGTAAGCCCAGGGTGAGGGCGGCCAGAAAATCCTCATCCATGTCCCAATCCGGCCCACCATACAGCGCGTGGCGGCGGGCGCGGTCGATCGCGAAGCGGGCGCGCTGTTCCACCGGATCGGTGAGTTCGACGAAGGCGTTGGCGAGTTCCATCCCGCCCGCGAATAATTCGAAGCGTTCGGCGACCCGTGGATCGGCTGGATCGCGGCGGGCGAGGGCAGCTTGTGCTGCTGGCCAATGGGTTAGGAAGGTCGGGTGGCGCTGTCCGATCGCCGGTTCGACCCGATCGAGCAGCAGGCGGAAAAACAAATCCTCCCAATCCTCGCCATCACGCAGCCGCACCCCGGCCTCACGCGCCAGGGCCGCCGCATCGTCGGCGGTTCCCAACACATCGGCGCCAACGTACCGGGTGAAGGCATCGGCCACCGTCAACCGTTCGAACCGGCTGAGATCGATCGCCATACCCCGGCAGACCAGATGTTGCGGCAGCACCGCGCGCAGCAGCGCTTCGGTCTCATCCATCAGATCAATAAGCGTCCCATCCGGGCGATACCATTCCAGCAGGGTGAATTCGGCGGAATGGGTGTCGGATGCCTCGTTGTTGCGCCACACCCGGGCGAGCTGGAAAATTCGCCCGGCGCCGGCGGCGAGCAGTTTCTTCATCGCGAATTCGGGCGAGGTATGCAGCCAAAGGTCCCGCCCGCCACCTTGCGGATAAGTCTGGTGGGTGCGGAAGGTGGCGATGTGGACGTCCTCGCCCGGTGCTGCCACCGCGTAAGGCGTTTCAACCTCGAGATAGTCGCGATCGGCGAAAAACCGCCGCGTGTCGGCCGCCAGCCGAGCCCGTGCCCGCAAGGCAGGCAGCCGGGCGGACAGGCTGTCGGGGTGCCAGGGCGGGATCATGGCAGCGTGGTGAAGCGGCCTTCGCCAACCACGACCGCGCCACCGCTGATCGAGATTTGGCTGACCGTGCCGCCAACCCGGGTGGCGGTTGCACCTATGGTGCTCGGTCGGCCGATTTCGACGCCCTGGGTGATGGTGGCGCGCAATACACCATCGGCGGGACCGGGCAGGCTGCCGACCAGACCAGCGGCGGCGGACCCGGTTGCCGGGTCCTCCCCCACGCCCAAACCGGGCGCGAACAGGCGGGCATGGATGGCAAGGTGGTCCACCGTGGCTGCGGTGACCGCATAAAGATAGATCGCGTGCCCCCAAACGCGGGCGGCCATGTTGCGCCACAAGTCCAGCCGCAATTCGGCGCGTGCCACCGCGTCGCGATCCACCAGCGGCACATAGATGAAGGCTGCCCCATAGCCGGCCTGGAAGGCTGGGGCGGCCAACCGGTCAACCCCCAGCACGGCGGCAAATTCGGCGTCGGTGACCGAGAGCGCCGGGCTTTCCGGTGGACCGTCGCGATAAAATGTCGCGTTCGCGCCATCAAGCACCACCCGCACCGGCCCAACCCCAAGCTCCAGCACCGCTTCGCCCGCCGCGCGCCCAAGTGATGCCAGCACCAAAGCCGTGCCAATGGTTGGGTGCCCGGCAAAGGCCATTTCGTTGCCCGGGGTGAAAATCCGTACCGCGAACCTGCCGGGCGCGCTGCCTTGCGTCACGAAGGTGGTTTCCGACAAATTCAGTTCCTTGGTCAGGACCTGCATTTGCGCGGTGGTCAGGCCAGCAGCGTCAGGGAACACCGCCAGCGGATTGCCGCCGAAGGGCCGGTCGGTGAAGACGTCGGTGATGATGTAGCGATAGTCCGGCATCCGGCGATCCGTTCACGTTATCTTCGGACCAGTCTAACGATCTTTGAAGCCACGACCAACTGCCGGCCGCTTTGTCGTCAAACCCCGATTTTGCTGGCTATGACTGTGCTGTTACTGGTGTGCCTGTCGTATCTCGCCTGCGTGGGAGGTTCGACCAGATCGTCCGGAAAGGAAACCTGAAATGCCGAAAATCCAAGCCGCCCGCCTCAGCGAAATCGGCGAGGCCCTGCTGATTGCCGCCGGCGCCCCGCCAGCCGAAGCCGAAATCGTCATGCGTCATTGCACCAACGCCAACCTCGCCGGCCATGACAGCCACGGCATCATCGCCATCCCGACTTATATCGACAGGGTCCGCGCCGGGCACATCGTTCCGGGGGCGCCATGGGAAATCAAGCAGGAGTCGGCGACCACCACGGTGATTGACGGCCATTGGGGTTTCGGTTTTGTTGCCAATGAACGGGCGATGAAGCTCACCATCGAAAAGGCGCGAAAATCCAACGTCGCCGCCGCCACGGTGTTCCGCCAGGGCCATATCGGGCGACTGGCCAATTATCCTTTGATGGCGGCGAAAGAGGGCATGATCGGGATGATCACCGCCGATAGCGGCCGTTCGCCCAAGCACGTCGCCCCGTTTGGCGGGCGGGAGGCACGGCTCGGCACCAACCCGATTTCATTCGCCATTCCGTCTAATCTCGACGGGCCGCTGGTGCTCGACATGGCAACATCCGCCGTGGCCGCTGGCAAGGTGTCGCTGTCGGCGGCGCGCGGCAAGTCGATGCCGCTTGGCTGGGTGGTCGACAAGGACGGCAACCCCACCACCGATCCTGGCGCGCTCAAGGCCGGCGGTGCGCTGCTGCCGCTGGGCGGGACCGAGGGCTACAAGGGCACCGGGTTGGCGGTGATCGTCGAAATCCTGTGCGGCTTGCTCACCGGATTGGGCTTCGGGGTTGAGCCGACCGGGCGGCACAATGACGGCTGCTTTATGGCGGTGTTCAATGTTGAAGCGTTCCGCCCGCTGGAGCGCTTCAAGGAAGAAGTCGGCGAATTCGCCGCCTACCTCAAATCCACCCCGCCCAGCGCCGGCAGCCCGGGCGTGTTCTATCCCGGAGAGATCGAATACCTCACCGAGCAGGATCGCCGGGCCAATGGGGTCGATGTCGAGGATGCGACCTGGAAAAAACTCGCCGAACTGGCCGCTGGTTACGGTCTGTCGGAGCGCTTGGGCCTCTGATCGGTCACGCCGCACGGAGATAAAGCGATCGCGCCGGTCACGGTTCGTGTGACCGGACGATCGCGATCGCCGGTAGCCTGGGAGGACTTCGCCCGCGTAGCCGCCAGTCCCTTGGACAGGCGGCTACGCGGATCACGCCGTGGGGTACAAAGCTCGCCCAGATGGGTAAAACCGGGCCAGTTGGATCAATCCAATGAGTGCCTGGATCTTAGAATTTGAAACCAAGGAGATACTCCGCCTCACCGGAAGCAACTCTTGAAGCTGCCTTGCGGACGGACATTGCCCCGGCGCGCGCTTGTGATGGCCGCGGCATGATCACGGAACTGGGCGTTCAACATGCTGCGGCGCTGTGCGATCCGCTTGCCGTCGCGCAGCATGTCAACCAGGCCGGCGCTCATCACGAACGCGATTCCAAGGCAAAGGATCGGACGTGCCGCTGGTGGGGCTACCAGGAACAGGCAAGCCAGTGTGGCCAACAAGAACACGCGCATGAAAATCTCCATTCGGCTATAATGCTCTTTGTGGAAGCAACCTCCGTGCCACTGTAGAGAGGGCGAAATACGCCGGTATGCGCGGCTGAAGCCCCGCATTTTGCATTTTGCAACGCAACAAACAGCGAAGGCCCGCGAAATGCAAAGGATGACAGACAGATGAACTGGACCCGCGCGGAACTGCGTGACTACGCGATTTACCTCGGCCTGCGCGCCTTGCCGATCGATGCTTGCTCGGCCCTCGGCGCGGTTCTGGGACGCGGCAAGCTCGGCCGGCTTATGCGCCCGGAGGCCGAAGCGCGGGGCAAGGCGGCGATGGCGTTACTGCGCCCCGACCTCGCAGCACCAGACCGGATCGAGGCCAGCACCGCGCGTCTGTGGGGCAATCTTGGCCGCATCTTCTGCGAATTCGCGGTGTTGCCAAAGATCCTGGCAGCCGGGCGGGCGGTGGTGTCCGACCCCGATCTGCTCGATCGGATTTATGCCGATCAGCGGCCGAGCATTTTTTGTTTCGTGCATACCGGCAACTGGGAGGTCATCGGCGCCCAGATGGCCACCCATCCGCGGATTTATCCCGGTCGGCCGCTCGCGGGGATTGTGATGCCGCCTGGCAGCCGCGCCCATGCCAGGATTGCCGCCAATCAGCGTGCCCATATGGCGGTCGATCTGATCCCGATGGATGGCAAGGTCTGGCATCGCCTTGCGGAAACCCTGCGCCAGCCGGGCGGAGTGGTCTGGCTCGCCGCTGATGAGATTGTCGATGGCGTGGTGATGGCGCCACATTTCGGCCGGCGGCTCAAACCCAACGGCAACATGGCCAAGATCGTTCGCCTGGCCGCCGCCACCGGGGCGCGCGTCGTGCCGATTTACAGTGAGCGGCGGAAAGGGGCGAACTTCATCTCCCACGTCCTGCCGCCGCTTGATATTCACCCTGGTCGGCTCGGGCCCGACGGCGTGCTGGCGCAGGTTGCCCGGCTTGATGCGATATTTGGCCCGATCGTGCGCGCCCATCTCGACCAATGGTTCTGGACGGTGGACCTGGCGTCGGCCCCGGATGATCCGATTACCGGGTGACCCAAGGCGGCCCGCGGTCAAATCGGCGTGTGCGGGGGCTTTGTCAGCGGGATGTCAGGAATAGCCGCTAGAAGAGGAGCGTCAGGATGAGTTCGGCGGGGGCGCAAATCGCCAAGCGCGGCGTCTTCGGTTCGCAACCAGGCCATGACCGGCAGGTAAGGATTTTTTAAGATGGCCAGTTCCGACGTCACCGCGCTCCAGGCGATCGCCAATTTTCGCGCCAACAGGCGGGGGCCGGTGCAAGGCGTGGCCGATACCGCCGATCAGGTTTCGCGCAATCTCGACGCCCTCAAAGACCTCGCCGAAAATGGTGGCCTTGCCAGTATCACCCTATGGACCACAGGCCCGATGAGCGTGAGTTGGGGGCAATACACCGATAACAAAGCAGTGTTTGACCGTATGCGCGGCGGGTTTTCGCTGAGCGTGGCGCTGGTGCCGGCATCGGCGGCCGCCAGCGTGCAGGCCGATCGTCTGGTGACAAGTTTCACCGTGCGTGACCAGGCCGCCGAAATCAGCGCGCGCTTTGATACGCTGAACAGCGCCAGCAAGCTGACCCAGATCTTCACCAGCGACAGCCGGCCGCTCGCCGTCACCCGGGAACAGACCACCGCCGGCCCGGTCGCATTGGGCAAACTCACCGCCGGTTACGCGATCGCTGCAACCGGCGGCTCGCTCAATTTAAGGGTCCACAGCGTTGATGTTGATAGCCCGGACGGGGTCAAGTCCGCCGAAGATCTGCTGAAATCGATCAACGATGATGTCGCCGGGTCGATCCCCGGTGCAACCGTCGCCGCCTCGGTCAGCGGCGTGCTGGAGGTCCGCGATGGTGGCCGGTTCGAAATGGGGGACAGCTACCACGACCTGGTGGCTGCCGTGTCGGTGCCGGTGACCGTGTTCGGCGGCAGCCGGGACGGTCAGCGCGTGCTCGCCGGCACGGGTGGACTGGCCTACAACGCCGGCGCCGGTGCCGGCACTGTGGTCGCGGGCGGTGGGAACAACCTCATCAGTATGTACGCCGGCGCTGGCCGCCAGGAGGTGCGGACCGGCGGTGGCGACGATGTGATCGTCGCCATGACCGGCGCCAACACCATCAACGCTGGCAGCGGTAGCAACCAGATTCTGTCGAATGGCGATAATGTGATAAATTTGTCCGGCAATGACCTGATCCAGGTGCTCGCCGGGCGCAGCACCATCAACGGTGGTGCTAGCCGCGCGACAGTCTATCTCGGCCGCGACGCGAGCGAGTTCAATGGCGGCGACGGTCATGCGGTGGTGGTGGTCGGCGCGGGCGCGGCGCGCTTGAACGCTATGCGCGGCGGGCAGCTTTGGATGGAAGACGGCGGTGGCGTTGTCGACAGCCGCGGCGCCAACACAATTATCGGTGGGGCAGGGGCTGCCACGGTGAACGCGGTCGGCGGCGATGATTTTGTCTTTGCCGGCAATGGCGCGCTGGAATTCAACGCCGGCGCCGGTATCTCGACCATTCTTGGGGCGGCGGGTGGGCGCAGCACGATCAGGGGCGGCGCGGGGTCGGTGATCGATATTTCGTACGGCGAAACCCATTATGTCGGGGGCACCGGCGCCGATACCATCGCCGCCTTCGGCGGAAGCGTCACCATTGCCGGGGGGGCGGGCACTGGGGTGTTTCTCGGCGGCACGCGCGGGCACAACCTTATCGCAGGCGGCAGCGGTCGGGCGACAATTTTTGGTGGCGGCGATGGCGATATTTTGCGCGCAGGCGGGGGCGCGGGCGATGTGCTGGTTGCGGGCGGCGGGGCTGAAACCCTAAGCGCGGTGGGCACCAACGGGGATCAGAAATTCTACGGCGGATCTGGCGATGATCTTATCCTGCTTGGCGCCGGAACCGCGCAGGTGCTGGCAGGCACCGGGACCGCAACCATCGTCGCGGGGAGCGGCACGGATCTGATTGCCGTGCTCAATGGCAACCGGTCCAACGTGGTGGTGCAAAACTTCACGTCGGGGCATGACTTCGTCTCGGTTCTGAATTACGGATCCGGCGAGGTCGCCCGGGCGCTATCCTCCGCCACAACGGCATCCGGCTCCGAACGGCTCATCCTGAGCGATGGAACCTCCCTCGTATTCCAAAATGTCACTGGCCTGGCGCTGAAAGACTTTCTCTAATCAGCGATCTGGCTTGCGGTCAGGCTGGTCCGGGCTTGAATGTCGATCCGCCCCGACTTGGCATCCGGTGTTGCGCGTCGGGTTGGCCCGGAGCGGCGCGGCAAACAAAGATTTATCGCGACCCGTGTTGCCCCATCCTTCATGGGTCAACGCTGAAACGGGTTGGTATTAGGCCGAATCCCGCCTAGAGTTGGCGCCCGTTCGCCAGTGATCGGCGATCAACCCTTCAGGGAGTGCCCCCGGCTATGTCGATATCCATGCTCAGAAAGACGGCGCTGCTTGCGGCCGTCGCGCTGACCGCCTCGCTCGGCGTTGCCCAGGCGCAGAACAAGACCTTGGTCTATTGTTCGGAAGGCTCGCCGGAAAACTTCAACCCGATGATCAACACCACCGGCACCTCGCTTAATGCCAGCCGGCCGATCTATAACGGGCTGACCACCTTCATGAATGGCACCACCGCTGTTGGTCCGGCGCTCGCGGAAAAATGGGAAGTCTCGGCCGATGGCCTGACCTATACGTTCCATCTGCGCCGCAACGCCAAGTGGCATTCCAACAAGAATTTCAAACCGACCCGTGGCTTCAATGCCGATGACGTGGTGTTCAGCTTCGATCGCCAGGGCAACCCCGCCAATCCGTACCACAAAGTCACCGGCGGTGGGTATGATTATTGGGCCGATATGAACATGCCCAAGCTGCTGAAATCGGTCACCAAGGTGGACGATTACACGGTGAAGTTTGTCCTGAATGTGCCGCAGGCGCCGTTCATCGCCAATATTGCGATGCCGTTCGCCTCGGTTCAGTCCAAGGAATACGCCGACGTTCTGCTCAAGATGGGCAAGCCCGAGCTGATCGATCAGGACCCGATCGGCACTGGACCGTTTGAGTTCGTGCAGTACGTCAAGGATGCCACGATCCGCTACAAGCGTTTCGATGGCTATTATGGCAACAAGGCCAAGGTCACGAATCTGGTTTTCTCGATCAATAAGGACGCGGCCGTTCGTCTGGCCAAATTGCGCGCCAATGAATGCCAGATTTCGCCCTTCCCGTCGCCGGCCGATCTGCCGTCGATCCGCGCGGACAAGAACCTGCAATTGCTGTCTCAGCCCGGCCTGAACATTGGCTATCTCGCTTTCAACACCCTGAAGAAGCCGTTTGACGACGTGCGCGTACGCATGGCGATCAACATGGCGGTCGACAAGAAGGCCATTCTCACCGCCGTCTATCAGGGCGCTGGGCAAACCGCCAAGAACCTGATCCCGCCGACGATGTGGAGCTACAACGACAAGGTTGAAGACTTCAAATACGATCCGGCCGCGGCCAAGAAGCTGCTCGCCGAAGCCGGCTTCCCGGACGGGTTCGAAACCGATTTGTGGGCAATGCCGGTGCAGCGTCCCTATAACCCGGACGCAAAACGTATCGGTGAACTGATGCAGGCCGATCTGGCGAAAATTGGCGTCAAGGCCAAGATCGTCAGCTACGAGTGGGGCGAATATCGCAAGCGCGCCCAAGCCGGCGATCACATGATGGCCCAGCTTGGCTGGTCCGGCGATAATGGGGATCCGGATAATTTCTTCGCGGTGCTGGCAAGCTGTGCCGCCGCCAAGGCTGGCTCGATCACCAAATGGTGCAACCAGGAATATGATGCCCTGATCACCAAGGCCGCCACCATCAGCAATATCGGCGAGCGCACCAAGCTCTACGAACAGGCCCAGGTGATCATGCATAGGGATGCGCCGTATCTGTTCATCGCCCATTCCGTGGTCTTCCAGCCGCTGCGTGCCAACGTGACCGGCTACAAGATCGCGGCTGTCGGCGGGAATGATTTCTCCGAAATCGACCTGAAGTAGTCTTGTCATAATGCTGCGCTATCTGCTGCGGCGGGTCCTGCTCGTCGTGCCGACTTTCCTCGGCGTGATCCTGCTCAGCTTCACGCTCATCCATCTCGTGCCCGGTGACCCCATCGAGGCACGGGTGGGTGAGCGTGGCATTGCACCGGAACGGCTGGCCGCGTTGCGCCATGAATTTGGCTACGACCTGCCGATCTGGCGACAATTCCTCGACTATCTCTGGCAGGTCCTGCATGGCGATCTTGGGGTGTCCCTGGTGACCCATCGCACGGTCTGGTCGGAGTTCCTGACCCTGTTCCCGGCAACCATTGAACTGGCGATCTGCGCAATCAGCTTCGCGGTTCTGCTCGGCGTGCCGCTCGGTATGATCGCCGGGTTGCGCCGGGGCACTGCCTTCGATTTCGGCCTGATCGGGGTGTCGGTGACCGGCGCCTCGATGCCGATTTTTTGGTGGGGGCTGATGATGATCCTGATCTTCTCGGTCGGGCTGGGGTGGACCCCGGTTTCCGGACGTATCAGCGATTTGTTTTTTATCGAGCCGTGGACCGGCTTCATGACCATCGACTGCTGGTGGGCCGAGGATGACGGCGCCTGCCGGTCAACCTGGTCGCATCTCATTCTGCCAACCATTGTGCTCGGCACCATTCCGCTGGCCAATTTTGCCCGCATGACACGCTCGGCCATGCTCGAAGTCCTCGGTGAGGATTATATCCGCACCGCGCGCGCCAAGGGCCTTGGCAGTTTGCGGATCAACGTCGTCCACGCGCTGCGCAATGCGCTGATCCCGGTGGTGACCGTGATCGGGCTGTCGATCGGTGGGTTGCTGGGCGGGGCGATCCTGACGGAAACCATTTTTGCCTGGCCCGGCATCGGCCACTGGATCATCGAGAGCATTCAGGGGCGCGATTATCCGGTGCTGCAAGGCGGCACATTGCTGATCGCGGTGATCGTGATCAGCGTCAATCTCGGGGTGGACATGTTGTATTCGGTGCTCAATCCGCGGATCAGGCGCTGATGTCTTCCGCCCAAGCCATGCCGTCGCAATGGGTGATTTTTTGGCGCAGCTTCGCCGAAAACCGCGGGGCGGTATTCGGCCTTGGCCTGATGCTAACGCTGATCCTGGTCGCGGTATCAGCCGATCTCATGTCGCTGCACGGCCCGATTGAGCAATATCGCGAGAACTTCCTCACCCCACCGGCCTGGGAGGAAGGCGGTACCTGGCGCTTCCCGCTCGGCACCGACGATGTCGGCCGTGACATGTTGTCCCGCCTGATCCACGGCGCGCGGCTGAGCTTGATGATCGGCTTTACCTTGGTCGCGGTGGCGCTGGTGGTCGGTACCACATTGGGGCTAACAGCGGCCTTTGTCGGCGGCACCGTCGATGTGCTGATCATGCGGATGGTCGATGTGATCCTGGTATTCCCCAGCCTGCTGCTGGCGATTGTTGTGGTGGCGATCATCGGGCCTGGCCTGTTCAACGCCATGATTGCGGTCGCGGTCGTGACCTTGCCGGGCTATGTCCGCCTTGCGCGCGCCTCGGCCCTGGTTGAACTGAACCGCGATTACGTGACAGCGACGCGCGCGATGGGTGCCTCGATGCCGCGCCTGATGTTCGATACCGTGCTGCCGAACTGCCTGGCGCCGTTGATCGTGCATGCGACGCTGGGGTTTTCAACCGCGGTGCTCGATGCGGCGGCCCTCGGCTTTCTCGGCCTCGGTGCCCAGCCGCCGACCCCGGAATGGGGCACCATGCTCTCGAGTTCCTTGCAATATTACCAGCGCGCCTGGTGGGTGCTGGCCTTCCCCGGCTTTGCCATTCTGGTGACGGTGCTGGCCTTCAACCTGTTTGGCGATGGGCTGCGCGACGCGCTCGATCCGAAGTTGAAACGCTGATGGCGCTCCTTGAAATCCGTAATCTGACGGTCGAATTCGGCACCGCACGCGGACGTTTCCGCGCAGTCGATGGCGTTGACCTGACCGTTGATGCCGGCGAAGTGCTCGGCGTGGTCGGCGAGTCCGGATCGGGCAAATCGGTTTCAATGCTCGCGGCCATGGGGTTGATCACCTGGCCCGGCAAGGTCACCGCCGATGTGCTGCGCTTTGACGGCACCGATCTGCTGACCCTGTCGGCCCGCGACCGCCGCAAGCTGGTCGGCAAAGACATGGCGATGATTTTTCAGGAGCCGATGACCTCGCTCAACCCGTGCTATCCGGTGGGCTGGCAGATCGCGGAATCGCTGCGCACCCATCGCATGGTACCGAACAACAAAGTCCGCGACCGCGTGGTCGAACTGCTCGATCAGGTTGGCATCCCCGATGCCGGCCGCCGCGCCGGGGCCTTCCCACACCAGATGTCGGGCGGGATGAACCAGCGGGTGATGATCGCCATGGCCATCGCCTGCAATCCGCGCCTGTTGATCGCGGATGAACCGACGACGGCGCTGGACGTCACCATCCAGAAGCAGATCCTCGATTTGCTGATTGACTTGCAAACTCAGCACGGCATGGCGCTGGTGCTGATCACCCACGACATGGGCGTGGTCGCCGAAACCGCCCAGCGGGTGCAGGTGATGTATGCTGGCCAGATGGTGGAGCAGCAAACCACCGAGGCGCTGTTCGCCACCCCGCGCCATCCTTATACCGCAGCCCTGCTCGACGCGCTGCCCGAACGTGCCATCGGCCGTGCGCGGCTGCCGACCATCCCTGGCACGGTGCCCGGTATTGATGACCGGCCGGCGGGCTGCCTGTTTGGGCCGCGCTGCAAGCTCTACGCTGATCGCTGCGGTGCAGAACAACCGCTGCCGATCAACGGCGTGCGCTGCCATACCCCGCTGGTGGCGGCATGACCGTCCTGATGCAAGCCCATGATGTCCGCCTGCACTATCCGGTCGGCGGCGGATTGTTTGCCAAAAAGGGCCTGGTCAAGGCCGTTGATGGCGTGTCCTTCACCCTCAGTGCCGGCCAGACCCTGGCGGTGGTGGGTGAAAGCGGTTGCGGCAAGTCCACTTTGGCCCGCGTCGCCACCTTGCTCGAAACCCCGACCAGCGGCGAACTGTCGATTGACGGCAAACCCACTGTCAGTGTCGATGCTGCGGCCCGGAAGGCCTTGCGCCTGTCGGTGCAGATGGTGTTCCAGAACCCCTACGGGTCGCTCAATCCGCGCAAGACGGTGGGCGACATCCTGCAGGAACCGCTGGTGATCAACGCCCAAGGCAATGGCGCCGCGCGGCAGCAAGCCGCCCGCGCGATGATGGCCAGGGTCGGGCTGCGCGAAGACCAGTGGGCGCGCTACCCGCATATGTTCTCCGGCGGCCAGCGCCAGCGCATCGCCATTGCGCGCGCGCTGATGCTCAACCCGCGCATTCTGGTCGCCGACGAACCGGTTTCTGCCCTCGACGTCTCGATCCAGGCCCAGGTGCTCAACCTGCTGATGGATCTGCAGGCGCAATACGGCCTCGCCTATCTGTTCATCAGCCACGATCTCGGCGTCGTGCGCCACATCGCCGACGACGTGATGGTGATGTATTGCGGCCGCCCGGTTGAGCACGGCCCGAAAGCCAGCGTCTTCGCCACCCCGCGCCATCCCTACACGCGGATGCTGCTGGCAGCGACCCCGTCAGTCGATCCGACCCATCGCAAAACCCATCTGACCATCAAGGGCGAATTGCCATCCCCGCTCAACCCGCCACCGGGCTGCGCGTTTGCCAGCCGGTGTCCGCATGCGACATCGTTGTGCACCGAGGAGCGGCCGGAGCCTCGCGATCTGGATGGCCACTTGATTGCTTGCCACCACGCCGAAAAGATCGGTTAAGGAAGATGTTCTTTTTGTGAACAAAAAGAACCAAAAAAACTTTTTATTACTTTGCACCGTCGTTGCTCTGGCTGGGTGCATTAACGGGAGACTGACACAATGAATCCTTTCGATCTCACAGGAAAAGTCGCGATTGTTACCGGCGGCAATGGCGGAATCGGCCTTGGCATGGCCGCCGGTCTGGCTGATGCGGGTGCCACGATCGTACTCGCCGGGCGCAACCCGGACAAAGGCTTTTCCGCCGCCGCCAGCCTGCCGGGCAAGGCGTCCTTCATCGTGACCGACGTTACCAAGAAAGCCGAGTGCGAACGCCTGATTAACGAAACCGTGGCCCTGCATGGGCGGCTCGACATCCTGGTCAACAATGCCGGCATGGCGATCCGCCATAACCCGCAGGACTTCACCGAGGAAGAATGGCACACGGTGATGAACACCAACATGACCTCGGCCTTTCTGTGCTGCCAGGCCGCCTACCCGGAAATGGTCAAATCCGGCGGCGGCAAGATCATCAATATTGGCAGCGTAATGAGCCAGATGGGCGCGCCGCACGCCGCCCCCTACGCGGCATCGAAAGGGGCCATCGTGCAATATACCCGCGTCATCGCCACCGCCTGGGCCAAGGATAACATTCAGGCCAATTCGATTCTGCCGGGCTGGATCGACACCGATCTGACCGCCGCCGCCCGCACCCAGGTGCCGGGATTGAATGAAACCGTGCTGTCCCGCACCCCCGCCGGGCGCTGGGGCCGCCCGTCCGACCTCGCCGGCATCGCGGTTTTCCTCGCAAGCGCTGGCAGCGACTTTGTCACCGGGGCGGCCATCCCCTGCGATGGCGGCTTCCTGATCCGTTCCTGACCATGGGCGCGGGCCCACTCGCCGGCATCAAAGTGCTCGACCTCACCTCTGTGGTGGTCGGGCCGAGCTGCACCTTGCTGCTCGCCCAGCAGGGCGCCGAAGTCATTAAGCTTGAGCCCCCCGAGGGCGATTTGCTGCGCAAGCTCGGCGGCAAAAGCCGCACGCCGGGGATGGCGCCGAAATTCCTCCATTTCAACCGTGGCAAACAGTCGATCTGCATCGACTTGAAGACCGCAGGCGGGCGCGATGTGGTACGCCGGCTGGTGGCAGGTGTGGATGTGTTCGTCTCCAACATCCGGGCCAAGGCGCTGGCCCGGCTGGGTCTGGACTGGGAGACACTCGGCGCCGCCAATCCGCGCCTGGTCTACTGTACTATCGCCGGCTTCGGTTCGGGCGGGCGCTATCGCGACAAGCCGGCTTACGACACCATCGTGCAGGGTGTCTCCGGCATGGCCGACAGCATGGGCCGCGTCTTCGGCGCGCCGCGCTACATGCCCTTCGTAATCGCCGACCACATGACCGGCTTCCTCGCCGCCCAGGCGATCTGCGCGGCCCTGGTCGGCCGTGCCAGCAGCGGGCGTGGTCAGGCGATTGAGGTGCCGATGTTCGAGAACATGGCGAGCTTCGTGCTGCGCGAACACATGGCCCAGCGCAGCTATGGGCCGGATGGCACGATCGGCGATGCCCGCATGTTCGACCCCAACGGCCGCCCAGCCGCCACCAAAGACGGCCATATCTGTGTCTCGCCCAACACCGACGCCCAGGCCTTCGCGTTTTTTGTCGCCGCCGGCCGGTCGGAACTCCGCGACGATCCGCGCTTTGCCTCGGTGCACGCCAGGGTCGCCAATACCGACGCCTATTTCGCCATGCGCGCCGCCTTGCTGGCTGAGCGAACCACAGCCGAGTGGATCGCGTTGCTCGATGCAGCGGGCGTGCCGGCCATGCAGGTCAATTCAATAGAGGATTTGTTCCATGACCCCCATCTTGCCGATGTCGGCCTGATCGAAATGCAGGATCACGCAACTGAAGGCCGCGTCCACGCGCTGCGCCCGGCCAACCGCTTCTCCGACGGCTTGCCGGCGATGCGCGACGCCCCCAAACAAGGCGCCGACGGACCGGGTATCCTGGCCGGCCTTGGTT
This sequence comes from Asaia bogorensis, assembly GCA_943333505.2. Taxonomy (GTDB): domain Bacteria; phylum Pseudomonadota; class Alphaproteobacteria; order Acetobacterales; family Acetobacteraceae; genus CAITOL01. The sequence continues at coordinate 30,125 of CALQTN020000004.1, forward strand.
ACACCCCGGCCGAGATCGCCAATCTGGTCGGCTCAGCGGTGCTGGTATCATGAGGGCCCGTCCGGTCTGGCGGTCATTGCTGTTCGTGCCGGCCCATGTCGATCGCTTCGTCGATCGCGCCCATACCCGCGGCGCCGACGCGCTTATTCTCGACCTCGAAGACAGTGTCCCGCCCGGCGAAAAGGCTAAGGCGCGGGCAGGGCTGGTGGCAGCGGCGGCCAAGCTGCGACGTGGGCCGAACGACGTGCTGGTGCGGATCAACGCGCCGTTGTCGCTGGCGGTGCCGGATATCGAGGCGGCGGTTTTCCCCGGCATTGACGGGCTGATGATCACCAAAGCGCGCGGGCCTGACCACATTGCGCTGCTCGACGAACTGGTGTCCGAACGCGAAGCCATCATGGGCCTGCCGCATGGCCATATCTGGTTTGTCATCCTGGTCGAGGATCCGGCCGCACTTGAACACGCCAGCGCCATCGCCCGCGCATCGCCGCGATGCGTTGGGATGAGCCTGGGGGCCGAGGATTTCGCCAGCGCCATCGGCGCCGAGCCAACCGAGGAAGCGCTCGCCACCGCCAAGTCGCAGGTCCTGCATGCCGCACGGGCCGCCGGCGTGATGCCGATGGGCCTGACCGGCACCCTGGCGGGCTTTGGCGACATGGACGCCTTTACCGCGATGGCGCGGCGGTCGCGCCAGGTCGGCTTCGATTGCGCCACCTGCATCAACCCAGTCCAGGTGCCGGCGCTGAACGCGGCCTTCGCCCCTAGCGAGGCGGAAATCGCTTACGCTACCAAGGTTATCGCAACCGATGCCGAGGCACGGTCCAAGGGCCTCGGCGCGGTGGCGCTCGACGGCAAGATGATCGATGTCCCGGTTGTCAGGCGCGCCGAACGGGTGCTGGCGCGGGCCGACGCGATTGCGGAACGGTTGGGCCGCCATGGATGATCTCGCCGGCTGGATCGGGCGCAGCCAAACCCAGCAAGACGAGATCACCTGGCCCGCCTTGCGCCGGATCGCCGCGTTGCTCGATCGCGATGATCCTGGTTTCGCGCCGGGCACGCCGATCCCGCCGCATTGGTATGCGATGTTCTTCCCTGAAATCGCCCGACAATCCCAGCTTGGCGCCGACGGCCACCCCCGACGCGGCGATTTCCTGCCGCCAGTGCCGTTGCCGCGCCGGATGTTCGCGGGTCGCCGGGTGCGCTTCGTGGGCGGGTTGCGGGTTGGCGATGTCGCCACCAAGGTGTCGGAAATCCTCTCCGTTACCCCGAAGCTTGGCCGCAGCGGGGCGATGGTTTTTGTCACCATCCGCCACACGATTTCGGTCGGCGCCGACATCGCCCTGATCGAGGAGCAGGACGTCGTCTACCGCGAAGCCGCCGTGCCGGGTGGCGTCGCGCCGTTACCCGTGCAGGCGCCCCAAGCCCTGTGGTCGGAGATCGTGACCCCGGACCCGACCTTGCTGTTCCGCTATTCGGCGGTGACCTGGAACACCCATCGCATCCATTACGACGCCGATTACGTGCGCAACGTCGAAAACTATCCCGATCTTGTGATGAATGGCGGCTTGACCGCTTTGCTGTTGATCGAGGCCGCGACAAAGCGCCTCGGCCCGCCCACCGGCCTGGAAATCCGCAATCTCAGCCCGCTTTTTGTCAACCGCCCCATCACATTGGCCGGCGCCGCGCCCGATGGCCACGCCGCCGCGATCTGGGCCGCCAATCCCGATGGCGGCTTGGCCGTGCAGGTGAAATTCATCCTATGACCCTATCCCCCGAACAGGCGCTCGACCAGCTCGCGCGCTTGCACGATGCGGCTGTCAGGGCGCAACGCGAAGCGCTGGCACGCTTTGTTGGCGGCGGCGCCCCGCCACGTGCGGCTGAACGCCAGACCTTCCGCTACCCGGAATTATTGCTGTCCTGGCACCCGGACGGCCCGACGCCGCCGACCTGGCGTGCCTGGGCGATTTTGCAGGCGCCCGGCGAATACGCAGTCACCATCACCCAGCCCGACCATTTCCGCCCGTATCTGCTCGAACAATTGCGCCCGCTGGTGGCCGAATACGGTGCGCTGCTCGATGTCCGGGTAAGCGCACAGGAAATGCCCTATCCCTATGTGCTCGACGGTGGCGATGAACTGGCGGTGGGCGATGTCTCCCCGGCTGATCTCGCCCGGCATTTCCCCACCCCCTTGCTGTCGGCGGTGGGTGACGAGGTCGCCGACGGGCTGTGGATGGTGGCCGCGGGTGAGCCAATGCCGCTTGGACTGTTCGATGCTGTCCGCGTCGATTTTTCCCTGCGCCGGCTGATGCATTACACCGGCACTTCGTGGCGCGACATCCAGCCGTGGATTCTGCTGACCAACTACCAGCGCTATGTCGATCAGTTCGTGCGCTGGGGGCTGGATCAACTCGCCGATCCGGCATCGCCGTATGACCGGCTGATCGCGCCGGGTGGCGTTGAAATTGGCCGCGCTACCGCCGATGCCGCAGCCCGCGTGGCGGCCGCCCCGTGGCAGCGCTTCCAGATGCCGGCCTATCATCTGGCGCGGGCGGACGGGCAGGGCGGTATCACCATCGTCAACATCGGCGTCGGCCCGTCCAACGCCAAGAACATCACCGACCATCTCGCGGTGCTGCGCCCGCATTGCTGGCTGATGGTCGGGCATTGCGGCGGCCTGCGCCAGCAACAGGCGATCGGCGACTATGTGCTGGCCCATGGCTATCTGCGGCGTGACAAGATCCTTGACGATCTGCTGCCACCGGAAGTGCCGGTTCCGGCGCTCGCTGAAGTGCAACTGGCTTTGCAGGAAGCCGCAGCCCTGGTTACCGGCGAACACGGCGACGCGTTGAAGCAGCGTCTACGCACCGGCACCGTTGTTTCATACGATGACCGCAACTGGGAATTGCGCTGGTCGCAGGAACGCCGCCGGATCAATTTGTCGCGCGCCATCGCGGTTGACATGGAAAGCGGCACCATCGCCGCCCAGGGCTTCCGCCTGCGGGTGCCATACGGCACGTTGCTTTGCGTGTCGGACAAACCCCTGCATGGCGAAATCAAGCTGCCCGGCTCGGCCAGTGCCTTCTATCAGCGCGCGGTGGGCGAGCATCTCGCGATCGGGATTGCCGCGCTCGACCTGCTGCGCGGCAATCTTGGCGGGCTGCATTCCCGCAAGCTGCGAAGTTTTGACGAGCCGCCGTTCCGGTGACGGCGAGAGTGTGATGACCGCTGATACGGGCGGTCGTCACGCTCTCGGGTCTTGTGTTTACGATCACCTTTATCCGTCCAATCGAAGCCGATTGAACGAATGATGATTTAGCCGAAGGCGGGCACCGCGCATGCCTCGACAATTGCCACCACCCGGGCGGTTTCCGCGGCATTGAGGCTCCGCTGCGGTCGCGCCATGGTGTTGGTGCCGATAATCCCGAGATGGCGCATCGCAGTCTTGAACCCGCCAACCCCGGAAGCCCCGGCGCTGGTCCGCGGCGTGCCCTGCCAGACGATTTCGAACAGGTGGCATAACCGGGTCTGCTCGGCCTTTGCCGCCGCCCAGTCGCCACGTTGCGCCGCGTCCCACAGGCGCACGTAGCCGGCCGGATCAACATTGCCGAGCCCCGGCACCACACCATGCGCTCCCATTGCCAGCATGCTGTCGACGACAATCTCAGACCCGGTCATCAACGGGATATCAGGCCGATCCGCCAGATCGTTCAGCACGAAGCGGAACCCGCCATCATCGCCGCTGCTATCTTTCAGCCCGTCGATGATGCCCTCGCGCGCCAGATCGACCACGGTTGCGCGATCGAGTTTGGTGTGGACGCAGACCGGGATGTCGTAGGCGATCACCGGCATTTGCGCCGCATCTTTGACATAGCGGAAATGATCGACGATCTCGGGCATCGAGGTGCGGGTGTAGAACGGCGCGGTGACCACCACGGCATCGGCGCCGGCATCTTTCGCCGCGCGCGCATGCCCGATCATCCGGTCGGTGGCCGGATCGATGACGCCTGCCAGCACCGGCAACCGGCCTGCGGAGATCTTGACCGAGTGTTCGACGATACGCCGCCTGGTCGCCTCGTCATGGAAAACCACTTCCGATGTCGAGCCGAGCACGAACAGTCCGTGCACACCGCCTGCGATGAGATGTTCGAGCACCCGGGTGTAGCTCGTCCAATCCACCGCGAAGTCGTTGGTCAGCGGCACGACGACGGGCGGGATGACCCCATGAAATTGCGGCATATGTTTCGCGTCCTTGGAAATTCCTGTCGCACCCTTGCACTGAACGGGGGGTTTTTCCAGCTTGCCTGGAATTAATTTGCCGGGAGTTGCAATCAGCCCTGATTGTTCTATTTCCTGTCACGGCGAATAGCAGGGGAACGCGGCGATGGCAGCCTTGATCGAAATCGAGGGTCTCACCAAACGGTTCGGCGCGTTTGTCGCGGTGGATAATATTTCTTTCAGCGTCGAGCGCGGTGAGGTGTTGGGCTTTCTCGGCCCCAACGGTGCCGGCAAATCCACCACCATGCGCATGTTGGCTGGCTTTATGACGCCGTCATCGGGCACCGCGCGGATTTGTGGCCACGATGTGCGCTCCCACTCCCTCGCCGCCCGCAAAAGCCTCGGCTTCCTGCCCGAAGGTGCGCCAACCTACCCGGAAATGACGGTGTTGGCCTTTCTGCAATTCTGTGGCCGTATCCGGGGGTTTTCCGGCGCCGAACTTGGCCGTCGGGTCGATCGCGCGGTCGCGATGACCACCTTGGCCGGGGTGCGACTGCAACCGGTGGAAACCCTGTCAAAAGGCTTCAAGCGTCGGGTCGGGCTGGCGCAAGCCTTGCTGCATGATCCCGAAGTGCTGATTTTGGATGAGCCGACCGATGGGCTCGATCCCAACCAGAAGCACGAAGTCCGCAAGCTGATCGCTGAGATGCGGGCGGAAAAGGCGATCGTGATCTCCACCCATATCCTCGAGGAAGTCGATGCGGTGTGCACCCGTGCCATCATCATCGCCAATGGCCGCATCGTCGCGGATGCCACCCCGCTTGATCTGCAATTGCGCGCTGCATCGGGCAAGCTCGATGACGTGTTCCGTGACCTCACTTTGCCGAAGGCCGCCTGATGCGCAACACATTGATTGTCGCCCGCCGTGAATTGGGCGGGTATTTTGCGACCCCGGTTGCTGCGGTATTCATCGTCATATTCCTCGCGCTGCAAGGCGCGCTGACCTTCAATCTCGGCAATTTCTTCGACCGTAACCAGGCCGATCTGGCGCCGTTCTTCAACTTTATCCCCTGGGTGTTTTTGCTGCTGGTGCCCGCGATCACCATGCGGCTCTGGGCGGAAGAACGCCGGCTTGGCACCATCGAATTGCTGCTGACCCTGCCGATTACCCAAGGCCAGGCGGTTGTCGGAAAATTCCTCGCCGCCTGGGGGTTTTGCGCCATCGCGCTCGCGTTGACCTTTCCGTTCGTGCTGACCGTGAACTATCTCGGCGCGCCGGATAACGGGGTGATCGCCAGCGGCTATCTCGGCGCCTTGCTGGTGGCCGGCGCCTTCCTGTCGGTGGGCTCGGCGTTGTCGGCGGCCACCAAGAACCAGGTGATCGCCTTCGTGCTGGCGCTCGCGGTGTGCTTTGTGTTTGCCGTCGCGTCTTATCCGGTGGTCACCGAGTTCCTGTCGCGCAACACCCCGGTGCTGGCCGAACTCGCCCGCCGTGTGTCGGTGGCCGAGCGCTTTGCCAGCTTCACGCGCGGCATCATCGCGTTGCGCGATCTGGTTTATTTCGCGTCTTTCATCGGGTTCTGGCTTTTCCTGAACACCGTCATCGTCGAACATCGCAAGGCGGATTGATCGAACATGCGCCGCATCTGGTCGTCATTCATCGGGGTCGTGGCGGTTGCCGCGTTCCTTGTTGGTATCAACATCTTCGCTGAAACCCGGCTCGCCCATGTGCGTGTCGATGTGACCCAGCAGAAGCTCTATACGCTGGCAGCGGGCACGCGAAGGATCATCGCCGATCTCAAGGACCCGATCACGGTGCGGATGTATTATTCGCGCGCGCTCGGCGCCCGCATCCCGCTTTATGGCGCCTATGCCGACCGGGTCAGCGAAATGCTGCGCGAATACGCCGCCAATTCGGCCGGTAAGATCCGGCTCGAATTCTACGACCCGGAACCGTTCAGCGATATCGAGGATCGTGCGGTGGCCTATGGCCTGCAGGGTGTGCCGATCGACCAGTCCGGCGAGCAGGTCTATTTTGGCCTGGCCGCCTCCAACCTGCTCGATGACGAACGCACCATCGGCTTCTTCCAGCCGGAACGTGAACGCTTCCTCGAATTCGATCTCTCGAAGCTCGTGTTCGAATTGTCCAGCCCCAAGCGCCCGGTGATCGGCACAATGTCGTCACTGCCGCTCGACGGTGATCCGCGCGCGATGATGATGGCGATGCGCGGTCAGGGCGGCGGCGGTGGCCAGCCATGGGTTGCCGCGATGCAATTGCGTGAAGCGTTTACCGTGAAGCCGGTGCCGACTGACGTCCAGGTGATCGACCCTGAGATCCAGGTGTTGCTGGTGGCCCAGGCGCAGAACCTGTCGGATGCGACGCTGTACGCCATTGACCAGTTCGTGATGCGCGGTGGGCGGTTGATGGCGATGGTCGATCCCCATTCGGACGCCATGGCGCAAACCCCGAGCCAGACCGGCCAGCCGCCGGAAAACACCAGTTCCAATCTGGCGAAACTGTTCGACGCCTGGGGCATCGTGTTCGACCCCACCCAGGTGGTCGCCGACCTCACCGGTGCGTGGCGGGTCCGGGCAAGCCCGCAGGACCGGGTTCAGTCGGTCGACTTCATCGCCTGGTACAATATCAGAAACGGGCTGAACAAAGACGATCCGGCGACCGCCGACCTCACCCAGGTGACCGTCGCGTCGGCTGGAATGGTCAGCAAGAAAGAAGGCGCCGAGATCAGCTTCACGCCCTTGCTGGCATCCAGCCCGCAATCGGGGATGTTGCCGGTTGAGAAAGTGAAGACCTACCCCGAGCCGGCCAAGATCCTCGCCGGTTTCAAGCCCGAGGGTGGCCCGCGGGTGATTGCGGCGCGGGTGCGCGGGGTGCTGAAATCCGCTTTCACCGGCCCGCCCGAGCCCGCGAAAGACGGCGTGACCTTGCCCGCCTTTAAGGCGCAGACCGATGGTGCTGCCAACATGGTGGTGGTCGCCGATAGCGACATCCTTGCCGACCGCTTCTGGGTGAGGATCGCCGATTTCTATGGCCAGCAGCAGGCGACCCCGTTCAGCGATAACGGCGCTTTTGTTTCCAACCTGATCGGCACGCTGGCCGGCGGTGATGCACTGATCGGCTTGCGCAGCCGCAATGCGTCGTTACGCCCGTTCGCGCGGGTCGAAGCCATGCAGCAGGAGGCCGAGGCCCGCTTCCGCAAATCCGAGCAGGATTTGCAGGCCCATCTTGATGCAACCCAGAAGAAGCTTACTGAACTGCGCACCGGACGTGGCACCGATAAGGCGGCCGCGGTGATTTCCGAGGAACAGCGCGCCACCATCGATGCCTTACGCCGCGATGTCGCCGACACCCGCAAGCAATTGCGCAATGTGCAACTGGAACTGCGTCGCGACATCGCAGCCCTCGAAACACGGCTGCGCCTGGCTGACATCGTTCTGGTGCCGGCGGTGCTGGCGGTGCTGGCGATCGGGATGGGGCTGGCGCGGCGACGGATGCGGGCGAGGGCCCGGGCATGAGGGCGCTTCTGCTCGCCGCGATCGGGGCCATCGTGCTGGCCGGCGGATGGTATTTCGGTCCTGGCGCCAATCAGAACAGCCGCGTCGTGGTCGCCGCGGGGGCACTGGTGTTCCCCGAACTCGCCGGCAAACTGCAAACTGCGGCCACCATCGAAATCACCAACAAGGGCAAAACCCTGCGCATTATGCGTGGGCCGGAGTTCTGGGGCTTGGCAGATCGCAATGGCTACAAGGTCCAGCAGGACAAATTGCGGGAGATGCTGACCGGCCTCACCGAGTTGCGCATCAGCGAACTGCGCACCTCCGATCCTACCCAATACGACCGCCTCGGGGTCGGCGATCCGGCCGATGCCAATTCGACGGCCAATCTGCTGCGCGTGCTCGATGCCAGCGGCAAGCCGATCGCAACCCTGATCACAGGCCACCGCAGGGTCCGCACCGCCGGCAATCTGCCGGAGACCCTCTATATTCGTCGCCCAGGCGAGGCGCAGTCCTGGCTCGCTGAAGGTCGGGTCCAGGTCGATGCCGATCCGCAGCTGTGGTTCGAACGCGATATCGTCAACATTCCGCTCGATCGGGTGGCGAGCGTTGTGTCCCGCCGCGGCGAGGCGGTGCTGAACTTCGCGAAAATCGATGGCAAGCCGGCACTGACCCAAATGATCGAGCATCCCCCGCTCGATGATTACCGCATGGAAGACGTGTTTCGTGCGCTCGGCCAATTGACCCTCACCGATGTGAGCGAAGCGGCCAAGGCGCCGGGGGAGAAAGTCGGCGAGGCAGTCTACACCTTGACCGATGGGGTGCGGATCACCGTCAGTGTTGCGCGGGCTGATAAGGATGTCTGGGTGCAGCTTGCGGCCGCTGGTGACGGCGACGCCGCCAAGCCGGCCGCCGCCTTGCAGGCGGGTTTCGTCGGCTGGGCGTTCCAGCTTGGGGCCTGGAAGGAGAAAGCCTTCCTGCCGGTGATGGATGATCTCAAAGCCGACGAGCCAGCCAAACCGGCGGCCAAACCAACCGAATGAGCCGCGAATATCCTGCCCGGCCGATTGTTGGCGTAGGCATTGTGGTCTTGCGGCCAGGACCCGATGTGCTGCTGGTCAGGCGCGGTAAAGCGCCTGATATCGGGCGTTGGGCGTTACCCGGCGGCGCGCAGGATGTCGGCGAGACCGCTGAGGCTGGGGCGAGGCGGGAATTATTCGAAGAATGCGGCTTGGTGGTGGAGCGTTTACAGCTCGTGACCAATGTCGATAGCATTCGCTACGATGCCGATGGCCGGGTGCAGTACCACTACACGATCCTGGATTTCGCCGGGCTGTGGCAAGGCGACGCGGCACGCCATGGCGATGATGTCGATGCGGTGGAATGGGCGCCGGTCGCAGATTTGGCGCCCTATGGGCTCTGGCAGGAAGCCCATAGGGTTATAGCATTAGCGGTCCGGCAGTTGGGTTTGGATATTTAGAGCGTGATGACCGCAGACAGGCGCGGTCATCACGCTCTAACTCTTTGTTTGGTCGCGTGGCCAGACCTTCGTGTGATTCCGCCTACGGTCATCACGCTCTAGCGGTCAGCCCGTCCCCCCCGAAACATCCAACGTCGTGCCGGTGATGTAACTCGCGTCGTCACTGACCAGAAAATTCACCACCGAGGCGATTTCCTCGGGCTGGCCGACGCGGCGAAGCGAGCTCGCCGACTCGACAGCTTTGCGCACGCCAGGATGCGCCTGGGCGCCCATCGCGGTTTCGATCAGGCCCGGCGCGATCGCATTGACCCGAATATTGTAGCGACCCAGGGAGCGCGCCAGCGACTTGGTCATGTTGATCACAGCAGCCTTCGATGCGGCATAGTCGATCTGCATGCTGCCGAGCACGCCGGCCATTGATGCGGTGTTGACGATCGCTCCGCTTTCACCTGCTGCGATCAGGCGCTTGGCGACAAATTGGGCGGCGAAAAACGGCGCGCGGATATTCACGTCCATTGTCGTGTCGAAGAGTTCGGGCGTGTGCTCAAGGAAGGCTCGGTCGGTGTGGTAGATCCCGGCATTGTTATGCAGCACCCGGATCAGGCCGTGATCGGCCTCGATGCGCGCCAGCGTGTCGCGCAACGCATCAACATCGATCAGATCGCACTGATAATAGGCCCAGTTGCCGATCCCTGTTGGACCGCGATCAATGCCAACCACAGTATAGCCCGATTGCGCCAGGCGCTGGCAGGTGGCTTCCCCGATGCGCCCATTGGCCCCGGTGACGACGGCGACTTTGGCCATTATTTCTCTCCCGTTTTTTTGGTGGCACTCAGATCGTATGAATGGTCACGCTCGGCGGCGTGCCCTTCACCAGATCGGCAATAATATAGCTCGCGCCGCGCCCGAGCCGATCAGTTGGCGACCCGCTAAACGCGGCAAACGCGCGTGGCGTGGTGATTTCGAGTGCGGCGTGATGATGCCCCAATGCGATGTAGTCGCAGTCACTGGCGGCTATTTCATGATAGTGGATCGGCGACGACCGGTCGGTGGTTTCGCCTTCCGGCACATACATGCCGTGCCCCATGCCAAAGAACCAGCGTCGCCCGACCGGCCGAAGCGGCAGACCGCCGAGCGGGCGGAAGCTCGCATTATGTTCCAGCATGCCTCGGCCCCAAACGGTGACATCGAGCATCGGCAGATCGACGATCTCGCCCTCGGGGGCCGCCAGGATCGTCACATTATCGATCTCGTTGAAATCATGGCGGCGGAAAATACCATCCGGGTCGAGGCAATCATGGTTGCCCGGGATCATCACGATCGGGAAAGGCTGGGCCGCGAGTTGCGCCTTGGCGAAGGCAATCGTTTCAGCCCGTGCCCGGTTATGGTCGAACAAATCGCCCGCATACAACAGCAGATCGGGTTGATGGGCGCGGATGGCGGCAAGCACGGCGACAAACCCGTCGCGTGCAGCGTCAGCGCCGCCTTTGGCATAGCTGTGGCCATCAAGATGGATATCGGAGCAATGGGCGAGGCGTATTGCGTGCATTGCCTGACCTTGCCGCTGCCCGCTTGGTCTTGCAACCCACCACAGTTCAGCCGAAGCTTGTCGATCATCAGGGGAGACGTGAGATCATGGCCAAGACCGAACAAGAAAAGTTATTCGCAGCCTTGCGGAAGATCGATACGCCGACCATCACCAACGTGGTGGCGACCTATCCGAAAAACCCGCTCTGCCTGGGGCTTTACAATCCCTGGACCGAGAATTGGTACACCGATACCTCGATCCGCTGCATCTACCCCGAACTCGGCGCCACAATCGGCTATGCGGTGACCTGCGTTTATGGCCTGCCTGACCCGAATTTTTCTGGCCGGTTGAGCTTCATGGATGTGATCGACGCGCTCGACGCCATGCCCAAACCGACGATCCTGGTGATCCAGCAGAAATGGCCGTCTGAACTGATGGCCAAGGCCGGCCTGGCGGGTGAAATCATGACGACATCGATGCAGGCGGTTGGCTGCGTCGGCCTGCTGTCGAACGGACCGTCCCGCGATGTCGATACCATCCGCAAGCTGAAATTCCAGATGCTGCTCGGTGGCGTCAGCCCCGGCCACGGCGAAATGGCGGTGCAGTCGGTCAACGTGCCTGTGTCGGTTGGCGGGATGGATATCGCACCGGGCGATCTGATCCATATGGACGAGAACGGCGCGGTGAAGTTCCCCGCCGACAAGGCTGAAATCGTGCTCGCCAATGCGGAAAAAATGCTCGAATCCGAGTATGTCCATCTGGCCGCGTTGCGTAAGGCCAAGACCGCTGCCGAGGTCCGTGCGGCATCGTCCGGCGGCGCCTACACGCCGCCGCCGCCGAAACGGAAGTGATCAACCGCCTCGCGCGCGCCCTGCCGTTTTACTACGGCTGGGTGATCGTCGCGGTCGTGTTTCTGACCATGGCGATCGGGGTGAATGCGCGCACCGCATTTTCCCTGGTGCTGCCGCAACTGATCGACGAATTCGGCTGGGACCGTGGGGTTACGGCGGGCGCGTTCTCCGCCGGCTTCATGGTGTCCGCCGTGCTGACCCCGCTGATGGGCCGGATGATGGACCGTCGCGGCCCGGTGCTGGTGATGGAGTTTGGCGTGCTGGCGACGGCGGCCGGGTTGCTGCTTGCGCCGCTTGCGACCGCGCCATGGCATATCTACGCGACCTTGGGGGTGCTGGTGGGCGCGGGGTCGGTTTGTCACGGCTATACCGGGCAATCTCTGTTCCTACCGGGGTGGTTTGCCCGGCGGCGTGGCTTTGCCACCAGCGTGGCGTTTTCAGGCGTCGGCATTGGGTCCATCCTTTTGCTGCCGGCGATGCAGATCGGGATCGAGGCGGTGGGCTGGCGCCAAGCCTGCGTGATGCTCGCCGTGGCAATGGTGGTGATCTGTGCTCCGATCAACCTGCTGCTACGCCGCCGGCCGCAGGATCTCGGGATGCTGCCAGATGGCGATCTGCAACCGGCGGCCGGGGTGGTGCCATTGCGTCAGATCCGGATTGTCGATCCGGCCTGGGCTGCGGTGACCTGGACCTTGGGGCGGGCGATCCGGACCGCGCGCTTTTGGCTGCTGGCAATCGGGTTTTTCGGTGCGCTTTACACCTGGTATGCCGTGCAGGTGCACCAGACCCAATATTTGGTGGATATCGGGTTTGGCGCGCGTGAAGCAGCCTGGGCATTGGGCGCGGTAAGCCTGGCCGGCATCCCAGGCCAGATCGCGCTCGGCGTGCTGTCCGACCGCATCGGGCGAGAAGCCGTCTGGGTGATCGGCTGCATGGGCTTTGTGCTGACCTATCTTGCCTTGCTGGCGCTGCCGCTTTGGCCAACGCCGCTGCTGTTCTGGGCCATGGTGCTGGTGCAGGGTGGGCTCGGCTATGGGATTACCTCGGTACTCGGTTCGGTGGTGGTGGAGATTTTCGAAGGACCGCATTTCGGGGCAATTTTTGGCGCAATCATGCTCGCCGGCCTGCTGGGCGGCGCAGCAGGTCCGTATATCACCGGATTTTTGCATGACCTCACTGGATCGTATGTGCTCGGGTTTTGGCTTGGCATTGCGGCCGCGCTGCTGGCGGCTTGGACCATTTGTCTCGCGGCCCCGCGCAAAATTCGATCGGTTGTTACCAGCTGATATGGGTTGCCTGGCTGGCAACAAAATACCACGTCACCATACCGCCCGCGATCAATCCCCCGACTAACGCATTGCCCGTGCGTCGCCAGGTAAAAGTGCCGATCACCGCGACCGCCACCATCACCGGCAGCAGTTGCACCGCGAGCGAGATGTTGGCCGGCTGGGTCCAGGTCAGCAACTGGCCCGTGCTCAACAGCGTGCCATATTGGACCGCCAGGAAGATCACCAAGCCCCCGGCAAGGGCGCCGATATTGCTGATATAATGGGCCACCGCATGATCGCGTTGGATCGACAAGCCGGTATTCAGCCGATGGAGAATGATCGCGAAGGCGAGGGTGAAGCCAGGCAGATACACCAGAAACAGGCCAAATCGGGGAAGGTTGAGCGGTTTGAGCGCCACCACCCATAGGCGAAAATCGACGGTGAAGCCGTGTGCGACCAGGATTGCCACTGTCATGCATAGTGCTACGCTAGCAAACGCAGAAATGAAGGCGAGACCGCTTCTCCCGCCGGTCGTTGCGTGATCGCTGCCAAGAAGGCGGCCCACGCCAAGCCCGATTGCCGCGTTAAGCAGCATCCACACCTGGATTTGGTTAGTAATACCCTGGTGGAAAATCGGTCCCGCCGGCACCCAGGCGGCACCCAGCCCGAGAAAGGCGAAAAATGTCATCACCGGGACCCAACTGGTCAGGATCGCATCAAGAAACCAGCGCCAGTCACGTCTTGTCAGCCCGCTATCGGGTGAGACCGCAAACGCGGCCAATGCTGGCATAAGCAAAAGCAATTCGAAGCTGCCGAGCAGCAACACCATCAGCCCGATGAGGGAGGCGGCGCTCCCGGCAGCATGCCACAGCCATACCTGATTGTCCGGATTGCTGACCACGCCCGGCTGCAAGACCCGATCAAACCACCCCACGGCGTTCGCAATCGCCTGCGGAGAAATCGGTGCCGCTGCGTTGAGGATTGCGGGGCTGAAAAGCACCCGCGCCAGCCCTGTTGTCGGGTCGCCATAAACCTGTCCGATGGCCGCGCCTTTGTGCAGGCCAAACAGTTTCGCCAATTTCTCGCTTCGCCCGATATCGGTGGCATACTCAATCCCCCAGAGCGGGCGGGAGAAGGTATCGTACCGGCTGTAGATCAACGCCAGATTGCGCGGGAAAGTCGGGGTCCCCTCGGGGGTACCGGCGGCACCTGGGGCGGATCCGTCCAACACCATCGCCTGATACTGATCTGGCCAGGCATCGGCGGCCCAGAGCACTGCCGCCCCTCCCAGCCCGTTGCCCGCGAGTCCAATCCGCGCCGGATCCACCATTGCCAGCGATCGCAGGAACCGCAGCCCATCCGGTCCGCCAAGCCCGATTGTGACCGCCGGCGGGTCCGAATAGCCATGCCCCGGCTGATCAATTGCCAGCACCACATAGCCACGGCGGGCAAGTTCGATGGAAAGCCCGGACTGGGCCTCCCGGCTCGCCAGATAGGTATGTACCAGGAGCACCGCTGGCGCGCGCCGTTCTGGCGTTGCCGGTGGTGGCAGATAAAGCAGCGCGCCAAGGGTGCGGCCGTCACTCGCGGCAAAGCGCAGATCCTGCACCGCGATCCCGCCAGCGGTTTGCACCCGCCAGGCAAGTGTCGCCCCCCCCAGGACCAGCGCCAGACCGATCAAAAATAGCCGCGCACGCCGCCAGTTCACGCCTGCACCTCCCCGGAGACACCCATTATCCTCAGGGGATTAGCGCAAAATCAGTCGCGTTGCACCCGACACAGCATGCAGCCTGGCTTGGCGGTATGAATGTTCACAAATGCGGTGCGGGGGTCGCTGATGGCGCGGGCCAGGAACGGATCGACATCGATCCCGTCAACGGCCTGTCCGAGGTCGTAAAGACACATCTGATCAGCATCATAAGCCCGCACCGAAACCAGCCGGACGCGGACGGTTTCCGGCACATGATCCGCCTGATCATAGGCAACGCAGGGCTCGGCATGCACGAAGATCGGGCTCGGGGTCCAATAGATGCCGGTCGGGCCGGGCATCCGGTACGAGCCCAGCAGCATCGGTTCGCCTGGCTTGGCTTCTCGCAGGCAATGGCGGCACGGCGCCGCGCCGTCGCTGGCCAGGCGGACCAGGGTGTTGCCGAAATCATCGACGCCGGTCATCCGCCAACGGTCTCCGGTTTCGGTCGGGATTGGCAGGCAGCGAAAATGGGACATCACGAACTCCTTGGTTACCGGTCCGTCCTAAATGATGCTGTCGCTGCCGCCCTTCCGGATGTTGCGCTAACTGCCCTTGACCGGACGTGACCCGAAGCTCGCCTGCGGCACCCCACGGTTCAGCGACATGTGCGAATGAACGCACAACCAGTTGCCGTCCACGCGATGAAACACCAAAGTCGCGCGGCCCGGACGATCGAATTTGCTGCCGTCCTCGTGAAACCCGATGCTGTTCCAAGGTGCGATCACGGTCGCCATCCGCCCGTCATCAGCGACCAGCACCCGGGTCTGGTCCAGATCGAAGCGGAACCCATCAGTGCGCGGCCACACATTGTCCCATTGTGCCGCCATCCATTGGTCGACACCGCCGATGACGTCGCGATGGGTGCCGAACGCCAGCACATCCGGATGGAATAGCGGCCGTGCTGACACATAATCGACATCGCGAACAAAAGCGGAAAATCGATCGAGCCAGGTGACGAATTCGGCATGCACGCTGGCACTGGCGAGGGGAAGGGGGGTCATAGCGGATGCTCCAGCTTGGGAGCGGCCATCTTCCCCCCGTCACCCGATGCCGGCAAGCGCAACCTGGCGCTTGCCGAATGCCGATTGCGCGCTACTCTGCGCCAAATTCTTGCCGGGAGGCCCCAATGGACGTCGCAGCTTTCGCCTATGCCAATAATTTCACCAAATCTTCCCCCGCCGCGGCGCCACGCTTTACCGGCTTGCCGATGTATAACTTCATCGGCGGCCATAACGATCCGCATGAAATTCCCACCGAGGCGCTCGCCGAGGCGGCAGCTGCGGTGATCCGTCGCGAAGGTGCCTCACTCGCGCTCTATAATCTTGGCACTGGCCCGCAAGGCTATCGGGGCCTGCGTGATTTCGTCGCCGACAAGCTTGCCCGCCATCGTGGCATCAAGACCGACCGTGACGGCGTGCTCATCACCACCGGGTCCGGTCAGGGCATCGACATGATCAGCGCGCTGCTGGTGGAGCCGGGGGAGACCGTCCTGCTCGAAGAATATTGCTACCAGGGCGCGATCAACCGGTTCCGTAAGCTTGGCGCCACGGTGCTGCCGATGGCCGTCGATGATGACGGGATCAGGATCGACGCGCTGACCGCCCAGCTGGCAGCTCTCAAGGCCGCCGGCACGTTGCCCAAAATGATTTACACCATCCCGACCATTCAGAATCCGACCGGATCGATCCTGCCGCTCGACCGTCGCCACGCCCTGCTCGACCTTGCCCGCCAATACGGCATCGTGATCTTCGAGGATGAATGCTATGCCGATCTGATCTGGTCCGGCAGCGCCCCACCATCGCTCTACGCGCTCGACCCGAGCCAGGTCGTCCATATCGGATCATTCTCCAAATCCCTCGCGCCGGCCTTGCGGGTTGGCTACGCGGTCGCGGACTGGTCGGTGCTGTCGCGGATGATCGCGATGAAAACCGATGGAGGCACCGGCGCGCTCGACCAGATGATCATCGCCGAATATTTTGGACATCATTTCGATGCCCATGCGGCCCATCTGTCTGCGGTCCTACAGGACAAACTCGCCACCATGATTGAGGCGTGTGAGCGCGAATTCGGCACATCATTGCAGTTGTTCAAACCCCAGGGCGGCATTTTCATGTGGATGAAGCTGCCTGACAGCGTCGATGTTCGCGCACTGATCGCGCCATCCGCCAAAGCCGGTCTGGTGTTCAACCCGGGCCCGGATTGGGCGGTTGATAGCGAGGCGGCGAAATCCTATTTCCGGCTGTGCTTCGGCCTCGCCAGCAAGCAGGAAATCATCGATGGCGTGGCGTTGCTGGCCAAGATCTGCCACGCCGAAACCGGGGTGCCAGTGCATAGTTCCAATGTGAAGAACTGACCGAGGCCGGTTTGATGGTTTAGCTAAAATTTGTGGCCTTCGGCGCGCTCCACGGAAGGAGAAAAGCCGAAGGCCACAAAGTATCAAAAAGTTTTTTTGGTTCTTTTTATTGACAAAAAGAACGCCTTGCCGTCGGCCTCTACGCTCCTGAAACAGCAGCCTTCCGCAACCACTTTCCAGCCTCGGCGATGGCCTGCCTGCTTTTCCCCACCACCTCGGAAAACCGCAGAAACCCATGCACCATCCCGGCGAAGGATTCGAGTGTCACCTTCACCCCCGCCACCACCATCTTCGCTGCCAGTCTTTCGCCTTCGGACCGCAATACGTCGATTTCGGCGAGCAGCACCATCGTCGGTGGCAGGCCTTTCAGGCTGTCGCGCATCGGAGCGGCCAGCGGGTTGAGCCGGTCGACCGGGTCGCGCAGATACAAATCCCAGTACGTCATCATCGCTGTCCGGGTCAGCCCATAGCCATCGGCGAATTCGCGATAGGTCGGGCTGTCGAAATCGGTGTCGGTGACGGGATATGCGGCCAGGATGCCTGCGAGTTTTGGCCCACCGCCATCGCGCAGCATGATCGCGGTGGCGAGGGCGAGATTGCCGCCCGCGCTGTCACCGCCAATGATGATACGGGCAGGGTCGATGCCCCAGGATGCCGCGTCGGCGGCGATTTTGCGGATAACTTCGGCGCATTCCACCACGGCCTGCGGGAAGCGGGCTTCGGGTGAAAGCGAATAATCGACGCTGATTGTTGCCACCCCGCCCGCCTGCGCGAGTTCGCGGACCAGTCGATCATGGGTGTCGATCGACGCCCATACCCAACCCCCGCCATGCAGCCACACCAGCACTGGCTGGTTGTCGCCGTTATGCGTCTTATGGAGCCGACACATGACCCGACGGCCATTGGCAGACACGAAGCGATCTTCGGACACTGCCATCGCCGGTCCGCCGGCCCCGAACAGCATAGACAGATGGTCATTGACCACCCGTTGCGGGTCGATCGGCATTTTCGGCACGACAGGCGGGAATTTGGCGGCCTTCGCCTCGACTCGGAGCCGGGCTGCCTGCATTTCGGGATCAATCCGCGACAAATCGGCCATTTCAAGCACCCTCCATTTTGGTGGCGCCATTCTGCGCCTTCTGGGCCGGCCGGCAAGCCGGGGGGTGTAATTTGGCTGCGGTATGCCCATGTTGCAGTGCACCATGGCCACATTAATGCCCGTCCCGCTGCCGGACCGTCTGACCCGGACTTCGCCCGCCCAAAGCCCTGGGGTTTACCCGGCAGCGCTGGAAGGCGCGTTCAAGTTCGACGGTGAGACGATCAAAATTCGTCCGATCCGCCCAAGCGATGAGGCAGCGGAGGCAGCATTCTTCTCCCATCTGACCCCCGAGGATATTCGTTTCCGGTTCTTCTCAGCACTCAAGCAATTGCCGCCCAAGCTGCTGTTTCGGCTCACCCATATCGATTATGTGGGGGAAATGGCGTTCATCGCGGAACGGGCGAACGGTGATATTCTCGGTGTCGCGCGGCTGGTGCGCGACCCGAATGCGACCACCGGCGAATATGCCGTTGCCGTCCGGCCGGATATGAAGGGGCACGGCCTCGCGAACCATCTGATGGAGCGGGTTCTTGACTGGGGCCGCACCCAGGGCATGACCCACGCCCACGCGCTGATCCTGGCGGATAACGGCCCGATGATGGCTTTTGCCCGCAAGCTTGGCGGGCGCCTCAAGCGCGACCCGCACGACAGCAGCGTCGTGCGGGCGGAGATGGCGCTGAGCTGATCAGACCCCGTGTGCCTTGAGCCAGGCCAGGCAACGCTTGAAGCCATCGGCGGCGGCCTCGGCATTATAGCTCGGCCGGTAATCGGCGTGGAACGCGTGGCCGGCTTCGGGGTAGACCACGATTTCCACCATCGCCCCACCGGCCTTTGCCTTGGCTGCGGCTGCGTTCACGTCATCGACCTTGATCCCACCATCCTTGGCACCGTAAAGCCCGAGCAACGGCACTTTCAGTGAACCCGCGAGATCCATGACCGATTTTGGCTGGATGTCGCTCGCCGGTGTCATGATATGGCCATACCAGGCGACTGCCGCCTTCACTTTTGGGTTGTGGATGGCATAGAGCCAAGTCGTGCGCCCACCACGGCAGAAGCCGGTCACACCCACGCGATTGGCATCCCCCTTATTCGCGCCAGCCCAGGCCAGCAGCGCATCAGTATCGGCCATCAGCGTCGCATCGGGGGACTTCAGCACGAACTCACGAAAGATCGTCGCTCCATCGGTGAGCTTCGAAATATCGCCGAGACGGGCATAAACCTCGACAACCACCGCCATGTAGCCAACTTTGGCAAAGCGCCGGCAGGTGTCTTTGAGGTATTCATGGACGCCGAAAATTTCTTCGTTCACGATCACGATCGGGAACGGTCCCGGTCCGGCTGGGCGCGCGTAATAGCCTGGAAGGCTGCCACCGGTGACCGGTAGCATGAATTCACCAGTTTCCAGCCCCGTGGCATCGGTTTGGATCGCCTGTGCTTCGACCCTGGTGGTCGCAAGCGTCAACCCCGAGATAAGTGATGTCATGAAAAACCCGCGCCGGGCGAGCGGGAAATGGGTCAGGCCTTGCATGTCGTCCATCTGGTCGGGTTCCCCAGGTCGAGCTTTCCCCGAAATAGGGTGCCCGTAATAAGACGCAAGCGCCGACGGAACTATTCCCGTCGGCGCTTTCTTTATTTTCAGTCCAACCTCGGCGATCAGTTTATGCCATCGCCTTCTTGAGATTGTGGCGATCGAGTTGGTGCTGGTGGTGCGACCCTTCTGATGCTCGCGGAAATGCCTTGTCACGGTGCCGTGTTTGGATCGCTGGCGTTTGTCACTGCATGCCGGCTATCCTGTGGCCTGGAAAGGAGACAAGGGGCAGGGTGGCGGATTGGGAATGGCTGTTGACCGGACCGCTGCCAGTGGGACCAGGGCTGCTGGGCGCGCTGGTGCTTGGCGGTCTGATACTTGCGTGCTTGGCGTTGCGCTGGCTGCGCGCCGATGACGCGGGGCGTTTTGCCGCTGAACGTGCCGCCCTCGAACTCGCCTTGCGCCAGACCGGCGATGCGCGTGCGTTACTTCACCAGCAGATCAGCGCACAGGAGGCGCTGCTGGCCGCCATCCCAGCCGGAATGGCTGTCTTCGATGCCCATGATGCATTGGTATCCTGGAACCCGGAATTTGCTCTTCTGGCCGATATCACCGCGGATCGCATGCGGGTCGGTAGCGCGTTCTCCGATTTGCTTTGTCGGGCCGACGACAGGCTTGCATCTGCCGGCCAGGTTGAATTGCGTCGGGCGGGTTTTGCCGACGGTCGGACCGTCATCCTGCTGGTCCCGCTCAGCCCGCGCCTCGCCGCCCGGCCACAGCCGGCAAGCGACATCCTGCCCGTCCCGGCTTTGGCCGAGCCCATCGTGCGGGTGTTGGGCCCGGAGCATCGCCGCGCACGCCGCATGATCGTGCTGCTGGTCGAGGATATTGCTGTTAACCAAATGGTGACTGCCACCGCACTCCGCCGCGATGGCCATCG
This sequence comes from Asaia bogorensis, assembly GCA_943333505.2. Classification (GTDB taxonomy): domain Bacteria; phylum Pseudomonadota; class Alphaproteobacteria; order Acetobacterales; family Acetobacteraceae; genus CAITOL01. The sequence continues at coordinate 50,650 of CALQTN020000004.1, forward strand.
CGTCGATGTCGCGTCATCTGGCGCTGAGGCACTGCAGATGGTGGCCCATATCCCTTATGAACTGGTGCTGATGGACCTGATGATGCCAGGCATGTCTGGCTACGAGGCGGCGCGGGTGATCCGGGCAATTTCGGGGCTCGCAGCTTCAGTGCCGATCGTTGCCCTGACCGCAACCGCGTCTGACCAGGACCGGATCAGCTGCCAGGCGGCCGGGATGCAAGGTATGCTGACCAAGCCGGTAGCGCCGGCAGCCCTTGCCGATCTGCTCGCAGAATGCCTGCAACCGCTCAGTCGAACCCGCCGGCCTGCCGCTCCGGCGCGTGATGCAAGGCTTCTCGATGTGGTGCGACTGGCCGATTTGCAGCGTGGCCTTCCCGACGGCCTGTTCACCGAACTGGTGGACGAAGCGCTGGGCGAAATGGGTGAACGTCTGGGCCGGCTGCATCGGGCGTTGCAGGTGGACTTGATGACTGAGGCCATGGTTGAGTCGCATGCATTGGCCGGGATTGCCGGCAGCTACGGTTTGGTGGAGTTAGAACAGCAGATGCGCCGCGTGATGCTCGCCATCCGCGACAGCAACATGGCGGCGGCGGTGATGGCGACTGACGGTATGGCGGCCAATCTTGATCGGAGCGCCTCGGCATTGCGGGCGATGCTGCGGACGTGATCGCCGATGCGGTGCCGTCTATGCAGTGCCACTTTCTCGTGAAGGTCTGACCATGCGCGTATACCTTGCCGGCCCCGACGTATTCCTTCCGGATCCGGTGGCTCGCGGGGCCACGCTCAAGCAGATTTGCGCCAGGTTCGGGTTGCGTGGCGTGTTTCCGCTCGATGACCTCGATGGCGGCGATCCGCCGGAACTCGCAGCACTCGATCTTGCTTTTCGGATTGCGCGTCGCAACGAACGCCACATCGCCGCCTGCGATGCGCTGATCGCCAATCTGACGCCGTTTCGCGGCCCCAGCGCCGATGTTGGGACAGTCTATGAGCTCGGGTTCATGCGCGGGCTTGCCCGTCCGGTGTTTGGCTGGTCGAACGTCACCACGCAATTTGCTGCCCGCACCCGCGTCTTTGTCGGCGCTGATGGCTTAACCGACCAGGCGGGCATGCTGATCGAGGATTTCGGGATTGCCGATAATCTGATGATTGAAGGTGGCATTGCTGCGTCTGGTGGGGCATTTTTCGCCGGCGATGTTTCGCCCGTTTCGGTTTGGCAGGACCTGAGTGTGTTCGAAGCTGCAGTGGCCGCCACGGCGCGGCTATTGGCACAAAAATCGCTTATTTAGAATATGATGACCGCTGATAGGCGCGGTCCTCATATTCTAACTGTTTGTTTGGTCGTGTGGTCAGACCTTCGTGTGATCTCACCTGCGGTCGTCACGCTCTAATGGGGCAAGCTGACCCCTTCAACTGGAATGCCAACCGGGCCCGCCCGCCGGTCCCGCAGCATACGGCTGACATCGTCGAGCCGGCCGCTCATCACATAGGCTTTGAGCAGGGTGAAGTCGACCAGATCGCGCTGCGCCCGGCTGCCGCCAATACGTTCATGGTCGGCGAAGACCGGCTCGATCGCGGCGATCGCGCCATCATAGTCCTGACGGTTGAAGGCTGCGAAACCCTTCGCGAGCGCCGGCACCAGCGGGCCGGACGGCAGGCGGCCGTTGCTTTCGAGCTCCGCCATATCGCGCAGCCGTGCCTCGAGCGCCGCACCATCGCCGGTCACTGCGTCGGCAAGCGCAATATGGGTATCGGCATAGGCAATCGCGGCGCGCGGGAACATCTTATGGGCGAAATCATGCAACGCCTGCCAGCGCGCCGGATCGCGCGGTGCGCCGGCGAGTTCGGCCCGCCACAGGAAGGACACCGCGTCCACCATCGGGATCAACGGGAAACCACCCTTGGCGACCGGGGGCGCAAAGGCGGTCTGATAGAGCCTGAAGGCTTCGTCCGCGTTGCCGGCTTCAAGCTCGGTTAGCGCCAGATGCCAGCTGAGATGGCCGTGAAGGGGGCCATCAGGCGAATAGGTCTTGAGCCATTCAGACAAATAGGCCCGCGCGGCGTCAGGTTCGCCGTCCTCGTAATGGACATGGGCGCGGATATGGGTGGCGTTGGCGTTGCGCGGGTTCTGTTCAACGGCGCGTTCGATCTTGGCGCGGGCGGCATCACGCTGCCCGGTCTCCACCAGCGCGAAGGCGTGCTGGGCGTTGAACCACCAGTCATCGCCAAAGGCATCGGCGAGGCTGTCGAGCAGCGCAACCTGTTCAACCTCGCGCCCCGGCCGGCCGGAAAACCCGATCAGGCCAAACACCGAGGAACACGGGCTCAGCACGATCGCGTCACGCGGCCAGTCACGCAGATGCGCCTTCGCAGCCGCGGTTGCCGCATCCGGCGGACCTGACAGCAACAGGCCGTGGAACGCCATATGGCTCGCCTCACGCCCGGAAATCCCGCCCGCCACAGCCTGCCCGGCCGCGAAGGTCGCCCGCGCGCCGACCGGATCGCTGCCGACCTGCTGTACCCGCGCCTTGCCTGCATAGGCAAGCGCAAAGCCCGGATCGGCGGCAATCGCCAAATCAAACGCCGCGCCTGGGCCGGGGTTGGCCGACAGCACCAGATCGCAGGCCTCGACATAGGCGTCACGGGCGGTGGCCGATTGGGTGGACAGGTCGAGACCATAGCGATCGGTGAGCATGGTAGCGGTTTCTCCTTTGTGGGCCCAAGGTCGCGACGCGATTGAAGCCGTGCGAGGCTCGGGGTAGCGTGCGGGCGCGCAGGGGGATATGAATATGAGTGTCATCGGCATGCAAGGTGAAAAACCGCAGCCCGATAGAGTGCAGGCGATCTGGCGCTACCCGGTGAAGTCGATGGGTGGCGAGAAGCTGGCGGAAACCGAAATCACCGAACGCGGCGTGCATGGCGACCGTGCCCTCGCGCTGGTCGAACCTGCCACCAATCGTGCGGCGGTGGTGCGAAGCTGGGCGGCGCGACTATTCGACCACCACGCCCGGTACGCATCGGAGCCGGGGTTGGAAACTGCGCTGCCAGTTGTTCGCATTACCACGCCCGATGGTGCTGTCCTGAGCAGCGATCAGGCTGATATCGATCAGGTTTTCTCAGCCGCGTTCCAACGTCATCTGCGCCTGCTGTCATCGGCACCGCCGGGGTTGCTGGTCGCGTTTCCGCCGGGCACGCTGGCGGGCAAGTTGGCCGAACTCACCGAAGCGCCGCTTGCCGGCAGCGCACCGCCCGGCACGTTTTTCGATGCGGCCTGCATCCATCTGATCGCCTCGGCCACGCTCGCGCATTTGCAGACTGCTTTCCCCGAGACCAGCTTTGACGTCCGTCGTTTCCGGCCCAACATCGTGGTTGAAACCCATGGCGCGCCGTATGTCGAGAATGACTGGGTCGGGCGGTTGCTTGGGATTGGCGATCAGGTCGTGCTGAGGGTAACCAGGCCGTGCCCGCGCTGTGTCAACGCATCGCTCGCACAGGGCGATTTACCTCGGGCGCCCGGGATCTTACGGGCGATCGCCCAGCATAATATGCGCGATCTCGGGGTTGCCGGGGAATTACCCTGTGTGGGTGTTTATGCCGATGTGGTGCAGTCTGGCCGCGTCAGGTCGGGCGACCATCTGCGGTTGCTGGACTAGGGACTATTACCTTGGTCCATCAACCCCGGGAGCCAAGGCGTCATCAACCCGGCGGATATCCAGGATCCCCAACGCATCGGCAATGCCGAAATCGCCCGGCAAGGCACCATGCGGAAATAGCCGCGTGACGTGGCCCATTTTGCGGCCGGGCCGGGCTTCGGTCTTGCCGTAAAGATGCGGGATAAGCCCCGGGGTTGCCAGGATTTCTGGCCACAGCGCGACCTCCTCCGGCCCGACCAGGTTTTTCATCACCGCGTCGGAATGGCGAATGGCGGGCAGTAATGGCAAGCCGGCGACAGCGCGGATATGCAGTTCGAACTGGCTCATCGGACAGGCATCGATGGTCCAATGGCCGGAATTATGCGGGCGGGGTGCGATTTCGTTGACCAGCACTTTTCCGTCGCTGTCGACGAACATCTCGACGGCCAATAATCCCACCAGATCAAGCGCTGCAGCGACCTTGCGTGCCAAAATCTGGGCGGCGACGGCGATCGCGTCCGAGATTGGCGCGGGTGCGAGGGTGAGGTCGAGGATATGGTCGCGATGGCGGTTTTGCACCGTATCGAACGCGGCCATGCTGCCATCTGCACCGCGCGCCACGATCACACTGATCTCGCAGGAAAAATTTACAAAACCTTCTAAAACCAGTGGTTTCGGTGATAATTCCTCAAACGCGGCAACGAGGTCGTCGGTGCTGCGCAGCAAGCGTTGTCCCTTACCATCATATCCCAGGCGGGCAGTTTTGAGGATGGCCGGCAGACCAAGTTCGTCGGCGGCCTTTTGCAGTTCGTCCAGTGATCGTACCGCGCGCCACGGCGCGGTGGGTGCCCCTGCGGCGTGCAGGAATGTCTTTTCGGCGATGCGGTTCTGACTGATCCGGAGAATTTCAGGCGCCGGCCGCACGGGCCGTAAAGATGCCAGCAAATCAAGACCTTCGGCGCTGACATTCTCAAATTCAAAAGTCACCACGTCGACGGATGCGGCAAAGCGGCGCAAGGTTGCGCTGTCTTCGTAGTTACCCAGGGTAATGCCATGGGCGACCTGTACTGCCGGGTCGTCTTTATCCTGGGTCAGGATATGGCAGCGATAGCCAAGACGCGCTGCCGCCATCGCGCTCATCCGGCCGAGCTGGCCGCCGCCGACGATGCCGATGGTGGCGTTGGGCGGCAAGGGAAAGCTCATGGGGTTGGTTGATCCACCGGGATTTCGGCGACCGAGGCTGTGAGTGCGGCGCGGTGATCCATCAGCCGCTGCGCAAGTGCCGGGTCTGCGGTTGCCAGGATGCTTGCCGCCAGCAATCCGGCATTGATCGCCCCGGGCTTGCCGATCGCCAAGGTCGCCACCGGAATGCCACCGGGCATTTGGACGATGGAGAGCAGCGAATCCATCCCTTTGAGCGCGGCCGATTCGACCGGCACCCCGAGCACTGGCAGGATCGTCCACGCCGCCGCCATGCCGGGTAGATGGGCTGCCCCGCCCGCACCGGCGATAATCACCTTCAAGCCCCGGTTAACTGCGGTTTTTGCATACTCCGCCAACCGGTCCGGGGTGCGATGCGCCGACACAATCCGTGCCTCATAGGCCACACCAAGCTTGTCCAGCATCTCCGCCGCATGGCGCATCGTCGGCCAATCCGACTGGCTGCCCATGATGATCCCTACCACAGCGCCCATCAGGCGATGCTATCGGGGATGAGGTGGGACTCAAGCCAGGCGATCTCGTCCTTCAGCAGCAGTTTGCGCTTCTTGAGGCGTTGTGAATGCAACTGGTCGAGCGAACCTGTCTCGACCAGCCGCGCAATCACGGTGTCAAGGTCGCGATGCTCGCTGCGCAATTCGTGCAGCTTGCGCAGGATAGACTCACGATCAGTCAGCATGGACGGTGCCTAGCATAACAGGTGTCCCGAAAGCATATGCGAACTCGGGTGCGCTCAGGACGTTTTTTGCCAGCTTTGTCACGATTTCTCCACCACTTTGGAGTAGTAATTGTACTCTTGCGCTTGCTAGGCTCAACGTGGTGGCCCTGGCCATCATGCAATCTGCGACAGCACAGGAGATCCCATGAACATTGGACCCCGCCTCAGCAGCCTTAAGCGCCAACATGTTGATCTGGAGGCGAAAATTGCGGACGAAGACAGCCGCCCCCGCCCGGATTCCGATGCCTTGAGCCGACTGAAGTTGGAAAAACTGCGCCTGAAACAGGAAATGGAGCGATTGCAAGCTCAGGCGCACTGAATTTCAGGCCGCTTCTTCCGCTTCCGGCATTGGCAGCGGCGGCACCGCCAGACCTTCTCGGGTCAGACGCTCATTACCGGCCTGGATCGCATGGTGCAGGTCTGTCTGCGTGCAAAGCCCGAGAATAACCGGATCGCGCGGTTTGATGTTGGCCGAATTCCAATGCGAGCGGTCACGCACCTTCTGGATGGTTTCCTTGGTGGTGCCCATCAGTTTGGCGACCTGGATTTCGGTGAGCTGCGGATAGTTGCGCAGCAGAAAGGCGATGCCATCCGGGCGGTCGTTGCGCTTGGCAACCGGGGTGTAGCGCGCGCCCTTCTGCTTCTTGGCAGGCTGCACTGGCGGCAGCAGCGCCATGCGCAGCGCCTCGTTGGCCTCGCAGCGATGGATTTCCGCCAACGTCACCTGGCTATTGGCAACCGGGTCATACCCGATAATCCCCTGTGCCACTTCGCCATCGGCGATCGCCTGGATCTCCAGCGGATGCATGCCGCAGAAATCGGCGATCTGCGTGAAGGTGAGGGCAGTTTTCTCAATCAGCCACACCGCGGTGGCTTTGGGCATCAGCGGCAGGGTCATGGCATGTTACCTTCAGGCCTCGGGCCGACAATGGTAGCGAGGCGGCACGGGAAAGTCGGGCATATGGACCGGGGCGGGTAAGCCGGTCAAGCGATTGCACTGCTTGCCTGCCGCAAGCGTTGGGTATGGCTGGGACCGGAGGAAAACAATGCTGAACGACGATGACCTGCCAATCATACAGCCGAAGCGGATGCAGCCGCCCGTGCTCGACCTGCTCGGCGTGGACGAACTGCGCGAGTACATCGCCGAGTTGCAGGCCGAGATCGGGCGTGTGGAGGCGGATATCGTGAAAAAACAGGCCCATCGCAGCGCTGCTGACGCATTTTTCAGAAAGCCCTAGATCATCATTCGTTCAATCGGCTTCGATTGGACGGATAAAGATGATCATAAAAACAAGACTCTAGAACGTGTCAGCTGATTCAACTTCAACGGATCAAGCTCTAGAGTGTAGCGACCCAATGTGCCGCGGCGATCGCCAGGCTGGCTAAAACCAATGCCAGCGCGGTGAAATCCCGGTTCCAGACGGTGGTGACAGTGATCGGGTCGCTCTCCGACCAGCGTGCGGTGGCAATCGCGCTGGCCGACATCGGCGTCATCCCGACGCCTACCCCCCAGCCCAGCATACAGGCAAACGCCAACACCGATGGCGCTACCCCGAGCGCCTGCGGATCAGGCACGGCGGCCCCGATCACCGCCACGATCGCAATCGGGTTCAACCCGACCAATCCGGTCGCCAGCAGCAGCACCGGCACCAGCAGCGGGATAGCCAGTGGCGGCAGCATCGTGAGCCAGGGCGCCATGCCGCCTGCCGGTAAAGCCATACCCAGCGCGACGCCGAGAAAGCCGCCCGCTGCCAACACGCCGGCCTCACCGCGAAACCCCGGCAGGCCGGCATGGAATTCCACCAGGCGCGACCAAACCCTGAAGCGGGTCTGCACCATGGCCCAGACCAGTGCCACCGCCGGCACTGATGCCGTGACCCCGGTTGACAGCCCAACGCCGAAGATGTTCCCGACACCCCAGGACAATGCGCTCACCAACGCCACCAGCCCGACCGCCGCGACATGGATTGTCCAGCGTTCCCGGCTCGGCCGCGCGGTTTCGTCAACCACCGGCAAGCGCCCGTCGAGCCAGACGCCCATGGCCAGCATCAGCATGGCGACTGCAAACCCGGCCGGCAGCAGCGGCAGCAGGTTCGCACCGGGCACCGCCGCCGACACCACCGCGGTCATGATATTCAGCGGCGACCAGCAATTCATCGTGCCAAAGCCGCGATAGGCCGCCAGCATCATCCGCCCGCGCGCCTTGGCATGGGCATCGCGCAGCATCGACCCGAGCAGATCGATCGCGCCATAGGACAGGATGATGCTGAACAGATGTCCACCCGCGCTCATCGCCAGATAGCGCCGGCCCGGCGGTTGACCGAGCAATTGCGCCCCGCAGCGCCTGATCACCACGCTATGCTGGGCGCATAGCCGGAGCGCGCCCAATGCCAGGAAGAACGCCGCATAGGCAGCCGCTCTGCGCCACGCCGCAACCCAGGCGGCCAGGGGATCGGGCGCGCAGGCCACGGCTATCGCCCCGCCGCACAGCAGGACAATCAGCACCGCTTTGACCATCTGTCGCTGGCGCCCAAATTCCAGCGCCAGAAACAGAATGATCGCCATCCCTGCGGCTTCGCTTGCGCCGGGCAGATGGAACAATAAATCGCCCAGGCTGCCAGCCCAGGCGATCAAATAGACAAAACCGCTCATTGCGCCACCATGCCCGTGCAGGCCTGATATGGACAGCTACCCCCAGGCCGGGCAAACCGGGGGTAACCAGTTCGGGAGGCAACAATGCTATTTGATTTCGATAAGATTTCTGCCCAGGATCGCTACAAGCTGCTGACATCCACCGTGGTGCCGCGCCCGATCGCCTGGGTGGTCTCACACGACGAAGCCGGCGTCCTCAACGCCGCCCCGTTCAGCTTTTTCAATGTGTTCTCCGCCGATCCTCCGATCATGGTGATCGGCATTGGTGGCCGCAAGCCGGGGGACGCCAAGGACACCGGCGCCAATATCCGCGCCACCGGCGAATTTGTTATCAATCTCGTGAGCCATGAACTTGCCGAGGCGATGAATATCACCGCGATCGATTTCCCGCCCGAGATCGACGAGATCAAAACCGCCGGCCTTACCACTTTGCCCTCGACACGGATCAAAGTGCCGCGCATCGCTGAAAGCCCGGTGGCATATGAATGCGTGCGCTTTCAGACCATCGACATTGCCAATGAACGCACCTTGGTGATGGCTCGGATTGTCGCCATTCACGTCGCCGACCCGTTCGTGATGAACGAGGAGCGCTGCTATATCGACACCCGCAAGCTCGATCTGATTGGCCGCATGCATGGCGGTGGCGGTTACACGACGACGCGGGACTTCTTCGACATGCCGCGCATCTCGGTCGAGGAATGGAACGCGAAAACCTAAAGCGCCATCACCCGCGCATCGGCCCCGTAGCTTACCGGCGCGGGGCCGACGGCCCGAAAACCCTGGCGCTGCCAAAACCCTGATGAGTTGTTCACCGCAACCAGCGTCATGCGCGCCAGACCGGCTTGGGCCGCCACCGCGATTAGCTGCACAACCGCCTTATGTGCCGCTCCTGTGCCACGTGCGGCCGGCAGCAATGCCAGGTCGTGCACATAATAGTGGGTCGGTATCTCCGGCAACGCGCCGAGCAGGGTGTCGAGCGCGGGCGGCTTGCCGGCGTGCCACGGATGGCTCACCGCATAGCCAAGCGCCTCGCCGTTACGATCCAGGACGAGGCAGCCGGCCGGATACAGTCGCAGCCGTTCAGCCGGGATCTCCGCCGCCTCCGGAAAATCCGGATGCACCAGATCAGCAATCCGGTTGACCGCGGCCAGATCAGCTTCCTGCATGGCGCGCCAGATTGCGGGCATCGTGTTGCTACAGCCCTGCGGCCGCTCGCAATGCCGCCAACTCTGCGGCATCCCAAACCCCGATCACAATCCCCTGGCGCAATTGCTGCCCATTGGCATACGCCGCAATCCTGGCGTCGGGTTGGGTGATCCGGTTGTGATCGCGCAGCGCCCAGTCCATCAGCGCGCGCTCGAGCTGGGCGATGGTGTCGCCATGGGCGGGGTCGGGGCCAAGATCGGTGAACTCGTTCGGATCGGTCGCCAGATCATACAGCATCGGTGCGAACCCGACCGCATGGATCAGTTTGAAGCGACCATCAAAAACCATGAACAGGCGGCAATCCTCGATCTTCTGGCCCAGGGTCAACCGGGCTTCCTGCATGGAGTAATCGTATTCGCTGAACACGTGGCGACGCCATTCCGGGGATTGTCCGTCGAGCCAGGGCAGTAGCGACCGGCCCTCCATGATGTTGTGGGCGACGGTGCCGCCAAAGAACTCCAGGAAGGTCGGCGCGAGATCGATCGCCTCGACCAGCGCGTCGCAGACCGTGCCATGGGTGCCCGGCCGGGTCGGGTCAGCCACAATCATCGGGACTTTCGCCGAGCAGTCGTGGAACAAATCCTTCTCGCCCAGCCAGTGATCGCCAAGATAGTCGCCATGGTCGGAGGTGAACACGATCATCGTGTTGTCGGTCAGGCCCTGTTCGTCGAGGAACTTCATCAGCACGCCGATCTGGTCGTCGATCTGTTTGATCAGCCCCATGTAAGCGGGGATGACCCGGGCCCGGACCTCATCACGGGAAAAGTTACGGCCGACCACGTGGTTCATGAAGGCGGCATAGACCGGGTTGGGTGTGCCGCGCTCGGCATCTGAGCGCACCACCGGCAGGACCGCGTTGGCACCATACATAGCGTGGTAGGGCGCCGGCACGATATAGGGCCAGTGCGGCTTGATGTAGGACAGATGCAGGCACCACGGCCGGGGATCGGATTGCGCTTCACGGATGAAATCCATGGCGCGGCGGGTCATATAAGGGGTCTCGGAGTGCTCTTCGGCGATGCGCGCCGGCTTGTCGGCGTGTTCCAGGAGCCAGCCATTTTGCAACGATCCGTCTTCGGCCGCGCCAGAATTGGCCCAATGTTCCCAAGGGTTGTCGGCCTCGTACCCCAGATCGCGTAAGTAACGATCATAGGCCGGGCGTGGGGCAGGGTCGGGGTGGAGGCCATCATCGCGTTCGTACGGTTCAAAGCCGCATTGGCTGACATGAACCCCAATCCGGCTGTCGGGGTCTATCCCGAGCCGCGCAATGCCGTCCGTATCGGCGCCCATATGGGTTTTACCGACCAGGACGTTGCGCACGCCAATCGCATTGAGCGCATCGCCCAAGGTTGGTTCGCCTATCCGCAGCGGAAACCGGTTCCAGTTCGATCCGTGGCTGCGCATGTAGCGGCCGGTATAAAAGCTCATCCGTGACGGGCCGCAGACCGGGGATTGCACATAGGCGCGGGTGAAACGCACGCCGCGGGCGGCAATCGCGTCAATATTCGGGGTAGCAAGGCTCGGGTGGCCGGCGCAGCTCAGATAGTCCCAGCGCAACTGGTCGCACATGATGAACAGGACATTCTTTTTCTTACCCATGTCACAGCAGACCTTCTTTCCGGAAACTGAGCCACCGCCCGTTTCCGATAATGACATGATCATGCAAGACAATCGACAGCGCGGATGCGGCGGCCTGAACCTCGCGCGTCATGACAATGTCGTCCTGGGACGGGGTTGGGTCCCCGCTCGGGTGGTTATGGGCCAGAACAATCGCGGTGGCGTGGAGTTCCAACGCACGTTTGACTACTTCGCGCGGATAGACCGGGGTGTGATTGACGGTGCCGCGCGCCTGCGCTTCGTCGCCGAGCAGGCGGTTGCGGGTATCAAGGAACAGCACCCGGAACTGCTCAACGGTTTCGCGCGCCATCACGGTGGTCAGGTAGTCGATCACTTTGTCCCAGTTATTGAGCAAAGGTCGGTTCATCACCTCGGATTTCGCTAGGCGCAAAGCCGCGGCCTGCACCGTCTTCAGCGCGGCAACCGCCGCTTCGCCGAACCCATCCAGCGCCAGCAACGCGTTGGGGGGGGCGCTGATGGTGTTGGCAAAGCTGCCGAACTGGGCCAGCAGGGCGCGGGCCAGCGGCTTGGTATCGCGGCGGGGCAAAGCGAGGAACAGGACCATTTCGAGCAATTCATGGTCGAGAATGGCCGCCGGGCCGGCATCGAGCAGCTTCTGCCGCATTCGGGCGCGATGGCCTTCGGCGCCGTGGTCGATGACCTCGTCCAGCAAACCGAGGCCAAGTTGTTCGGAGAATCCTTTGCGCCTGCGGGCCATGGTCAGACCCTGGTGTGGGTGCGCCGGCATGGATAGCGTTAATCGTGTGGATGCGGACGGATTGACGGGGGAGTAGCGTATTTTTTTAAAAAGTAAGGGCAAGGCAAATTTTTTCCAAACAGAAAGGCGCAACAAGGACGTCCGACCGCATTGCCGCTCGCTCCCGACCCTCCGCAACCTCAGCCCCCCCCTGGCAACAGAGTAGAAGAAAGTTTTTTGGTTCTTTTTGTTCACGCAAAGAACATGCTGGCTTGCCCCGACTGATAAAAAATACGGAAGACGTCCAATCCTGCCGCAAGTCACCCGAATGCTGCGCCGTGCTGTTCAGCTCGCCGGCGCACTTGCCGGACGTTGATTGCAGGCTTCAAATGCCCGGCAGCCTGGCATTGCGGGAAGATCCTCAAATCTGATTTGCGGGCGCCGTTCTGGGCGGGTGTGAAAAGGCAGGTGAACTAAGCGCGGTCTTCTTTGTCGGAAAGCACAGAGGATCGGGCCTTCCCGTCAATCAGGCTTGCTCTTGATCGCCAAAGCCTGGTTCGCCTTAACCTGATCCAACGCGGTTTCGGGTTTCTTGTTTTCGCCGGCTTTACGGGTTTCCTTGGCCGCACTGCGCGCAGCCATGGTCCGCAAGATCGCGTCTTCCTTCGACAAGGCCGCGTGCAGCCCGGAATTATCCGGTCGCGATGGGGGCGGGCGCCCGCCGGTTGCCGCCATTTGCTGCTTGCGCGACCATTCCGCTACAGGCGGCGCGGTTGGGCTCGCGGTAGGGGTTTGCCCGACACGGCGCAACTGACGCGCTTCCTGTTCGACGTTTACCCGTGCGAGCGGTACCGTATCCTGGGCCTTTGCGCCGGGTTTACGTGCCCCGACGGGCTCCTCGATCGATTTCAGGACGTTGGCCAGCACCGCGGGCGCCGCCGTCGGTTGGCCTGGTGTCCGTCGGCGGATCTGATTGGCTGCTTCGTGGGCCATCACGGTGGCAAGGGGCGTCGGCGGCGGCGGCCCGCGTTTGGTTGGCTGCTTCACCGGCTTGGGCGACTTGGCGTTAACCACATGGGCCAAGATATGGGTTGGCTTGCGGATCGGTGTCTTGGCCAGGATCTGGCGGGTTTTTTCCTCGTCATTGCTGCGCGCGAGGTTGAGAAGTGATGCCGATTGTTTCGGCGTCATCGGCATTTTCGCGAAAAGCTGTCGCAGCCATTTCAGCACCGAACCCACCTCCGCAGATATGGCCGCACCAGCGGTGCGGACCGGGCACAAGCTAGCGGAATGACGGCGGTTGGAAAAGCGGGAATTGCTTTCTATCCGGTGATGGTGACCGTACGGCAGCGTTTGGCGCATCCGCCGCCGCTGCATGGCGCTCCACGCTTGCGACCGTTACGCAGATAAACGACGAGCCGAATATTATTTCGGATACTTTGACCGAATAGCTTGCGCCGACCCGTAACTTGCCGGCAGACTGGCGAAAGCTGCCAGAGAGCAGCCGCTGGAAGAAACAACTATCCGGGAAACAAACGACCATGAGTGACACAACATTGGACGTGGCCGGCGCCGACCCTGGGGGTTTTCCCATGGGTCCGCTGGAGGAACTGCATAGCCAGAGAGAAAATTTCCGCAACGCCTCCCAGGACCAAGTCGTTACTAGAACCCATTGGCATATCGCCGTCGCCAACGGTCTTGGCTGGGGCTTCGACGGCATGGACGGGGTAATTTTTGCCCTTGCTGCCCCGCTATTCATGGTCGAGTTTGGCGTAGGCATCCCTGAATTGCGCAGTGGCGGCCAGATTGCTTTGATCGCCAGTGTGGTGGGGATCTATTTCTGGCCGTGGCTCGCGGACAAAGTCGGGCGCCGCACCTTGCTCGCGGTCAATATTGCGATGTTCTCGTTTTTCATGCCGGTGGCCGCGTGGGCGCCGACCTGGACGACCTTTATCATTGCGCGAATGTTCCTGAATTTCGCGCTGAGCGGAGAATGGGCGCTCGGCTCGATGCTTGTTGCCGAAACCTGGCCGGCGCGCTTGCGCGGGCGGGTGCTGTCGATCAACCGCGGCACCTGGTGCCTTGGGGCGTCGGCAGCGGGGCTTATTTCAACCTATGTCATCGCGGTCTATGGCTGGCGCTGGGGCATGACGGTGCCGGTGGTGATCGCGGTGCTGGGGATTTATGTCCGCAGTTCGTGCCCGGAATCGCCCTATTGGGTCCGCACCCAGGATCGCAAACGGAGAATTAAGGAAACCCTGGCGCAAGGTAAAACACTCAGCGCTGCTGACGCGGCCTGGAATAAAAAGGCGGAAAAATTCTCCTACATGCAGCTTTTTGCGCCTGACATGCTGAAATCAACGCTGGTTGCAACGTTCGTCGCCTGTTGCAGCACCTGCATCTTCGGCACCGTCGGGGCCTGGATGCCGCTTTACCTGAAAACCGAAATGGGCTGGACCGTCGCACAATACAGCACGTTCTACGTCGCCTGGGGCCTGGTTGGCGCACTCGGCCTGATTATCTCGGGCATCCTGGCGGACATGATCGGGCGCCGACCGGCGTTTGTGATCATGCTGATTGAGGGCGCGGTCTTTATCACGCTTTGGGTCTATACCAAGGACTTCACCCTGCTTTGGACCTTTGGCCTGCTGTGGAGCGTTGGGTTCCTCGGCTTCTGGGGACCGTCGACGACGCTGACCGCCGAGATCTTCCCGACCCGCATTCGTGGTTCCGGCAACGGGTTCTGCTGGTCTGTGGCCTGGGTGGTCGGGTTCATGCTGTGGCCGTTCGCAACAGTTGCGATGCAGCAGGCGACCGGTTCGTTTGCGGCCGCCTTCCTGGCCATCCCGATCTTCATGATAGCCATGGCGATCGGTGTATGGATGATGGTGCCCGAACATGCCGGCAAGGAACTGAACGAAATCGGCGTGTAGGGCTGCTGAAGTCCCTGCGATTTTTAAAACCGCTCGCCAAACTGAACCGCCGTCTGCGCAAGCAGGCGGCGGTTTCTGTTGTTAACGCTTCGGAAACCCCGCACCAGTAAATTGTTCGTGCTGCGACGGTCCTATCGTTGCGCAACGGAAGGTCGGAGATGCAATTTCTACGCGTGTCACTCAGGATCATGTTGGGTTTCGGAGCGGTTCTCGCGTTGCTTGCCTATATCGGCGTGGCCGGCGTGACAGGACTTGGTAACACAATTGAGCAACTGGCGAATTTTGGGCGCGGTGCCAACCTTGCGGTAGCGGTGATGCAGTCTGCGAGCCAGATGGATGGTGCGGTAAGGGCAGCGCGCGATCTTGCGGCCATGGATAGCAGGTTCAATCGAGTGAATGTGACAACCACCGCCCAAGCCTTTGACGACAGTCTGCGTGCGGTGATGAACAATAGCGATAGTCTGGGCGATACCCAGGCGCTTCGTCGTCAGCTGACCGCGGTGGCCGACGCCAAGGCCAAGTTTGATGCCGGCATGAACCAATTATTGGCCGAGGGCAGCGCCCGCGTTCTGGCCGTCGAAACCCTGCAAGCTTCACTGTGGCCCGCTGCTGTTGCCGCCATGGATGATCTGATTGCCGCAAACGGCGCTGTCGGTGAATTGTCAGGTAAGGCGGTCGCCGAGTTCGCGCGGGATCAGATGATGACCGGCGGTCAGGTGATGGTCCGTTATCTGGTCAACCCCACCCCATTTGACGCGGCGGCGCTGGATGCGGCCTTTCAGGCCGCCACGGCGAGCTTGGCCGGCACAATTGAGCAACGGGATCAACTCGTTCCCTATGATGCAGCGGCGCTGCAAACCAAAGGCAAGGCGGTGGCGGCAACAATCGCGGCGATGATCGATGCGGCGCATGCGGTGATTGCCAGCACCACCGCGCTTGTGGTCAAGCGGGAGCTGCTGTTCAAGGATGAGGGCGGCCGGCTCAGCCTCGCGATGGCTGCCGCGCGCAATGAGGCGCAGGCCGCACTCAAAGATGTCGGCGAAGCCACCGAGGCGAGCGTCGCTGCGGTGCGGACAACCCAATTGATCCTGGTTGCCGTCGGGCTTGTCGTCGGCGTGTTGCTGGCCGGCCTGATTGCGGTCAGCCTGATCCGGCCACTGCGCAGCTTGTCGGCGATGATGGCACGCCTGGCGGGCGGCGAAACGGCACTCGAGGTTCCGTTCCAAAAGTTCAATACCGAGATCGGCGCCATCGCACGTGGGTTGGAGATGTTTCGCGCCAGCACGATCAGAATGGCGGAAATGGCGACCGAGCGTGCCGTGGCGCGTGCAGATGCCGAGACCGCGCGTAAGGCGGCGATGGCGGAACTTGCGAGCGGCTTCGAGAGCTCGGTGCGGGCAACAGTGCAGGATGTTGGCCGCACAGCTGGTGATCTGACCAAGGCCGCCGCCCAGGTATTCGACAGTGCCCAAACCGCGATCGGCGAAACTGGTGGCGCCACATCGGGCGCGGACGCGGTGACCGACGCGGTGAGCATGGTTGCCGCCGCGGCGGAGCAACTGGCGGCTTCGGTCGACGAAATATCCCGGCGCATGAGTGAGTCGTCGCGCATGGTTGCCGAAGCGGCCGGGCAGGCCAAGAGTGGCACGATTGCGATGGACGCACTGGCGGTGGCGTCGCAAAAAGTTGGGGAAATCGTGCAGATCATCAGCGCGATCGCCAGCCAAACCAACCTGCTCGCGCTCAATGCCACGATCGAGGCCGCGCGTGCCGGGGACGCTGGCAAAGGCTTTGCGGTGGTCGCCTCAGAAGTGAAAAACCTCGCGACCCAGACTGCTCGTGCCACGGACGAAATCGGTACCCAGATCGGGGCAATGCACTTGGCCACCACCAGCGCGCAGCAAGCCATCGCAGCCGTTGCGAAATCCGTCCTGACCATCGATGCCGTTGCCGCAGCAGTTGCGGAAGCGGTAACCGAGCAGGGCTCGGCAACCCGCGAAATCGCTGCCAACATCAACGCCGCCGCCGCACGTACCCAAGAAGTCTCGGCATCGGTCAGCACGGTTGCCGCCGTTGCCGGCGAAACCGGCAAGGTTTCGGCGGCGATGCAGCTTTCCGTTGCAGGCCTTGTCACGCGCCTCGCGGCGCTGGACGGAGAGGTCGATCATTTCCTGGCCCAGGTCAGGGTTTAGGCCCTCAAACCGCCTGCTTGCTCAACAAATGCCGCAATCGCGGCCACGCCCTGTCCCGCCCGCACATTGGCGAACACATAGGGCCGCACGCCGCGCATCCGCTTGCTATCCCGGTCCATCACCTCCAGGCTCGCCCCGACATAGGGTGCCAGATCGATCTTGTTGATCACCAGAAGATCGCTGCGGGTAATCCCTGGCCCACCCTTGCGCGGAATTTTGTCGCCGGCGGAGACATCGATCACGTAAATGGTGATGTCGGCCAGTTCCGGGCTGAAGGTCGCCGCCAGATTATCGCCGCCGCTTTCGATCAAAATGATATCCAGCGCGGGAAAGCGTCGGTTGAGTTCGGCAACGCCGGCGAGGTTGATGCTGGCATCTTCACGGATCGCGGTATGCGGGCAGCCACCGGTCTCAATCCCGAGGATGCGATCGGCCGATAACGATCCTGCACGGGTGAGGAACTCGGCATCTTCTTTGGTGTAGATGTCGTTGGTAATCGCTGCGATCTCGTATTTTTCGCGGAAGATCTTGCATAACGCGTCCATCAGCGCCGTCTTGCCGGTGCCGACCGGCCCGCCGACGCCAACCCGCAGCGGGCCATTGGGGGATTTGTTCATGAGCGGAACAGCCTTGTATATTGGGTTTCGTGGCGCAACGACGCCAGATCGGCACGGAAAGTAAAGCCGCCAAGATCATCCAGCCCGGCATCGCGTGTTGCAGCAGCCGTTGCAATAATCACCGGTTCGAGTGCTGCCAGCACCACCAGCCCGGTGGTCTGCCCCAACGGTACCAAGCGGACAGCGGCCGAAATCAGGTTCGCCGCAAAGGCTTGCAGGAGCGCGCCGGCCATGTCGTCCTCGGCGATCTGGTGCAACCCGGCCAGCGCGCCGACTGCCACCGGATAGGCAATATCACCCAGCTCGGCGAGGAAACCGGAACTGGCCCAGGGCCGCGCTGCCAGCAGGAACGCATTGCCCTGGCCGACGGTCTCGCCCTGGCGTTCGGCACCGGCGCAAACCGCGAGCGCCATTTCGGCGATGTCGATCAGCGCCTTGCGGTCATCCGAACACCGATGGGCGCAGCGCGCCAGGATGGCATCGTTGCGCCCGCTGCCGTGGTGCAGCAGATCGGCAAGCCATAATTCCAGGCTCGGGCCGTCCTTGATGTCGCCGGTTTCAACCGCCCATTCCAGTCCGTGCGAATAGGCGTACGCCCCGGTCGGAAAGGCGGGAGACAGCCAGGCGAGCAGGCGGAGGAGCTTGGCGGGCTCAGTGATGGTGGTCATCATCATCGTGCGCATGGCTATGCCCGCCGGCATAGGCGCCGGCCTCGGGGTCGAACGGCGCTTCAATCCGGTCGACATGGCCGCCGATCAGTTCGACCATTTCCTCGATCACATGGTCGGCGCGGATGCGGATACGGTCGCGGATCAGTTGCACTGGCAGGTGGCGATTGCCGAGATGCCAGGCGATGCGCACCAAAGTGGCATCGTCATGGGCATGGATTTCGGCAAGCGCTTCGGCTTGGGCCACCACCCTGACAATGCCGCCATCGACCACCAGCCCATCGCCGTCGCGCAAACGCACCGCTTGCGGCAAATCAAGCAGGACGGCATTGCCGGCGATGGTGACAAGTTGAATGCGCCGACGGTGGCGGCGGTCGAAATCGATCAGCACCCGATCGATTTCCAATCCGGCGTCCCAGTCGCCGGCGTGCAGGATTTCCTGGGCGCGCATCAGAACAGGAAATAGCGCTGCGCCATCGGCAGCAGCTTGGCCGGCTCGCAGGTCAGCAACACCCCATCGGCGCGGACCTCGTAGGTTTCCGGATCGACCTCGATATGGGGCAGGGCGTCGTTATGGATCATGTCCGCCTTGCCGATATTACGGGTATTGCGCACGGCTGAAATGATCCGTTGCAGCCCGAGCCGTCCGCCGATATCAGCCTCCAGCGCGGCGCCCGAAACAAAGGTGATCGCGCCTGCCGCCATCGCACGACCAAAACTGCCGAACATTGGCCGATAATGCACCGGCTGCGGTGTCGGGATCGACGCGTTGGGATCGCCCATCGCGGCCACCACAATCGTTCCGCCCTTTATCACCAGATCGGGCTTGACCCCGAAAAACGCCGGCGTCCACAGCACCAGATCAGCAAGCTTGCCGACCGCGATTGAGCCAACCTCATGCGATAACCCCTGCGCGATGGCAGGATTGATGGTGTATTTCGCGATGTAGCGCCTGACCCGGTTATTGTCCGAGCGCGCGGTATCGCCTGCTAAGGCGCCACGCTGCTGCTTCATTTTATGCGCGGTCTGCCAGGTGCGGATCGCCACCTCGCCAACCCGGCCCATCGCCTGACTGTCCGACGAAATCATCGATAGCGCGCCGAGGTCGTGCAGGATGTCCTCGGCGGCGATGGTTTCCTTGCGGATGCGGCTTTCGGCGAAGGCCACGTCTTCCGGGATGGTGCTGTCGAGGTGATGGCACACCATTAGCATGTCGAGATGTTCGTCGAGCGTATTGGCGGTGTACGGTCGGGTCGGGTTGGTGCTGCTCGGCAACACGTTGGCCAGGCCCGCGACCTTGATGATGTCGGGGGCATGCCCGCCACCAGCACCCTCGGTGTGGAAGGCATGAATGGTGCGGCCCTTGAAGGCGGCGATGGTGTCTTCGACAAAGCCCGACTCGTTCAGCGTATCGGTGTGGATCATCACCTGGATGTCGAAACGATCAGCCACTGACAGGCAGCAATCGATCGACGCCGGCGTGGTGCCCCAGTCTTCGTGCAGCTTCAAGCTTGAAGCCCCGGCGCGGATCATTTCTTCGAGTGCCTGCGGCTGCGAGGCGTTGCCTTTGCCGGCAAAAGCCAGATTGACCGGCAAACCTTCCGCGGCTTGCAGCATGCGCGCCATGTGCCAGGGGCCAGGTGTCGACGTGGTCGCCGAGGTGCCGGTCGCGGGGCCAGTGCCGCCGCCGACCATGGTGGTGATGCCGGACGCAATCGCGTCATCGACCTGTTGCGGGCAGATGAAGTGAATATGGCTGTCGATGCCGCCTGCGGTCAGGATTTTTCCTTCGCCGGCGATCACCTCGGTGCCGGGCCCGATGATGATATCAACGCCGGACTGCACATCAGGATTGCCGGCCTTGCCGATGGCGGCGATGCGTCCGTTGATAAGCCCGACATCGGCTTTGACGATGCCCCAATGGTCGATGATCACCACATTGGTGATGACGGTATCGACCGCACCCTGCGCCTGGCTTGCCTGGGATTGGCCCATGCCGTCGCGGATGACCTTGCCGCCGCCGAATTTTACTTCGTCACCGTAGCGGGTGAAGTCCTTTTCGATGACCACCCAAAGATCGGTATCGGCCAGCCGCATGCGGTCGCCAGTGGTGGGGCCGAACATGTCGGCGTACGCTCGGCGGGTAATGCGCGCCATCACAGATCTCCCATCACACGGCCCTGGAAGCCGAACACCTTGCGCGCGCCGCCAAACGGTACCAGCACGATGTCGCGGGTTTGCCCAGGTTCGAAGCGCACCGCGGTGCCGGCGGCGATGTCCAGGCGCTGCCCGCGCGCGGCTTCGCGATCAAAGCGCAGCGCGGCGTTGGTTTCAGCAAAATGATAATGGCTGCCGACCTGGATCGGCCGGTCGCCGGTGTTGGTGACCGTCAACGCAGTGCGCGGCGCGCCGGGGTTGAGCTCGATGTCGCCGTCCAGGGTTTCAATTTCACCGGGGATCATGGGGCGGCCTTTCTCAGCGGATCGGTTCATGCACGGTCACCAGCTTGGTGCCGTCGGGGAAGGTGGCTTCGACCTGCACGTCATGGATCATTTCGGCGATGCCCTCCATCACCTGGCCGCGGGTGATGACATGGGCGCCGGCCTGCATCAGATCTGCGACGGTGCGGCCATCGCGGGCGCCTTCGACAACGAAGTCGCTGATCAGCGCAATCGCTTCGGGGTAATTCAGTTTCACCCCGCGTTCCAGCCGCCGCCGCGCCACCATTGCTGCCATCGAGATCAGCAGCTTGTCTTTTTCCCTCGGCGTCAGGTTCATCGCGTCCTCCTCAACAATTCCATACGCGCGGCAAGGCGCGGCCATCGCGCAAGGCGGCGAGGCCGGCAATCACTGTCTGGCGCAAGCTTGCACCATCGGCCGCGACAATACGGCCAACCAGCATGCCGTTCCAGGCGCTGGCACCGCATTCGGCGTCCGTATCGTCCCACGCCGCGCGTAACCCGCCGAGCCGCGCTGCTGCATCGGGTGCAACATAGATCAGCGTCGCCACCGCAACGGCACCGGCCGCAACGGCGGGACGGGCGAGCAGATTGGCAACTGCGCCGTCGATCCGAATGGCCTCATGCAGGATCAGCTTTCCCGCTCGATGTACATTGATCCGATCGCTCAGCCGGGCCGTTGCCACGGTTTCGCCCATCGCCGCACGGCCAAATATCAAGGCTTCGACACCGATAAAACGGGCGTCCGGCGCCATCGTCACATCAAGGCGCCGATCGAGCGCACAACGATCGAACAGAATGCTTTCCTGCGGCAGCCATTCGGCCAAACCGCCAGCCTGGACGTCGATGGCGGTGGTGACATTGGCTGGCGGATCGCCGTCCAGCGCGCGATAGAACCGTTCCGCCGCCTGGGACGCGAAGCACGCTTGCGCGCCAGCACCCACCCCGAGCCTGGTGCGCAGCCTGTCGCCGCCCGCCACGCCGCCGGAACTGTTCAAGGTGATGATCTCGGCGATATCGACCGGACGCGGAAAGCGCGCCTTCATGCAGCCATCCTGGCGCAAGTCGCCAAGCACGGTGCGGCCGTCCCGCAAGCGCATATCGACGATCAATTCGCCATAAGCCCTTTGGTGCTCAGACCGAGAGGCGGCGGCGGACATCGTGTTCATCTAGCTCCTCCCGCGCGCCTTGCAGCACGATATCGCCGCGATCCATGACCGCGATGCGCTGGGCGAGTTCTTTCGCGAAATCAAAATATTGCTCGACCAGCAGGATCGCCATCGTGCCCTGGGAGCGTAGCAGTTCGATCACCCGGCCGATATCCTTGATGATGCTGGGTTGAATGCCCTCGGTCGGCTCGTCGAGCACCAGCAGCTTTGGCTTCATCACCAAAGCGCGGGCGATGGCAAGCTGCTGCTGTTGCCCGCCGGACAGATCGCCGCCACGTCGGCGCAGCATGGTTTTCAGGATCGGGAACAGCTCGAAAATCTGCTCGGGGATGAAGCGCTCGCGCCGCGGCAGCACCGCAAACCCGGTTTCGAGGTTTTCCCGTACGGTCAGCAACGGGAAAATATCGCGGCCTTGCGGCACGCTGGAAATCCCCAATTTGGCGCGATCATAGGTCGCCATTTTGGTGATATCGGCGCCGTTCCACAGGATTTTTCCGGCGGTGACCGGGTGCACCCCGGTCACCGCCCGCAGCAGGCTGGTTTTGCCCACCCCGTTGCGGCCGAGCAGACAGGTGACCTCACCGATCCTGGCGGTCAGCGAGACCTGGCGCAGCGCGATCGCGGCACCGTAATGCAGATCGACAGACTGGATTTCCAACATCTTCAGCGCCCCAGATACACTTCGACGACCTTCGGGTCGGCGCTGACATGATCGATGCTGCCTTCGGACAGCACCGACCCCTCGTGCAGAACAGTTACTTTCACGCCGAGCGCGCGCACGAAATCCATGTCATGTTCGACCACCACAACGCTTTTGGTGCGATTGATCTCACGCAGCAAATCGGCGGTTTGCGCGGTTTCGGCGTCGGTCATCCCGGCGACCGGCTCATCGACCAGCAGCAATTGTGGCTCTTGCGCCAGCAACATGCCGATTTCGAGCCATTGCTTCTGGCCATGTGATAAATCGCCGGCGCGCTGCTGCCGAAGCTCCTTGAGGCGGATTGTGGTGAGGATTTCTTCGATCTTGTCCTGTTCCTCGGATGTTTCGCGGGCCCACAAGGTAAAGCGCGGGCGGCGATCACCGGCCAGCGCCAGCAACAGATTATCCCACACCGAATGCGGCTCGAACACGGTTGGTTTCTGGAACTTGCGGCCGATGCCGAGAGCGGCGATCGCGGGTTCATCGAGCTTGGTGAGGTCGATGTCCGCGCCGAACACCACATCGCCCTGGTCGGGGCGGGTCTTGCCGGTAATGACATCCATCATCGTGGTTTTGCCGGCGCCGTTCGGGCCGATCACCGCCCGCATCTCGCCTTTTTCGACGAGCAAAGACAGCGAATTCAGCGCTTTGAAACCATCGAAGCTGACCGAAACGCCGTTCAGGTACAGCAGCGTATCGGCATGGGGGCGTTTCATTGGCTTTTCTCCGACTTGCGACGGGCCAACAGGCCGAGCACCCCATTGGGCAGCAGCAACGTCACCAGGATGAACAGGGCGCCCAGCGCGAACAGCCAAAGCTCGGGCAGGAGGCCGGTAAAGATGGTCTTGCCGAAATTGACCAGAATTGCCCCGATGATCGCGCCGATTAAGGTGCCACGCCCGCCGACGGCGACCCAGATCACTGCCTCGATCGAATTGGCCGGGGAGAATTCGCTCGGGTTGATGATGCCGATCTGCGGCACGTACAGCGCCCCGCCAATGCCGCACATCACCGCCGACAGCACGAAAACGAACAATTTGTAGCGCTCCGGCCGATAACCCAGGAACCGGGTGCGGCTTTCAGTGTCGCGCACCGCGATCAGCACTTTGCCGAACCGCGACGTTACCAGAAAGCGCGCCACCACCAGTTGCAGCGCCAGCACAGCCGCTGTTAGCAGCAGCAGGCCAGAGCGGGTGCTGTCGAGATGCAGGTCGAGACCAACAATGTCCTTGAAGTCGGTCAACCCGTTATTGCCACCAAAGCCCATGTCGTTGCGGAAGAATGCCAGCAGCAGCGCGTAGGTCAGCGCCTGGGTGATGATCGACAGATAAACCCCTGACACCCGACTGCGGAAGGCGAGCCAGCCGAACACCAGCGCCAGCACACCGGGGATCGCCAGCGCCATCAGGATCGCAAAGCCGGGATTGTCGAACCCCATCCAGTACCACGGCAGTTCCTTCCAGTTCAGGAACACCATGAAATCGGGCAGCACTGCGTTGCCATAGACCCCGCGCGTGCCGATCTGGCGCATCAGATACATGCCCATCGCGTAGCCCCCGAGGGCAAAAAACGCCGCATGGCCCAAGCTCAATATGCCGGCAAATCCCCACACCAGGTCGAGTGCCAGGGCCAGAATGGCGAAGCATAAATACTTGCCAGCGAGCGAAACGACATAGGTCGAGACATGGAATGCCGAACTTGGCGGCACTGCTAGGTTGAGCACCGCGAGCAACGCGGCGCCACCCAGTATCGCCACCAGGCTGAGGCTGAGAGAAATACGGCTCATTGTTCCACCGCCCGGCCCTTGAGCGGGAACATCCCGCGCGGTTTTCGCTGGATGAACAGGATCAGTAGCACCAGCACGCAGATTTTGCCGAGTACCGCGCCGGCGATCGGTTCAAGAAATTTGTTGAAAATGCCCAAAGTCAGCGCGCTCACCAGCGTGCCCCACAGATTGCCGACGCCGCCGAACACCACAACCATGAAGCTGTCGATGATGTAGCCTTGCCCGAGATTGGGGCTGACATTGTCGATCTGGCTCAGCGCGACGCCCGCCATGCCGGCGATGCCGGATCCCAGGCCAAATGTCAGCGCGTCGATCCATGGGGTGCGAATGCCCATTGCTGCGGCCATCCGGCGGTTTTGTGTCACCGCCCGCATCCGCAGGCCCAACGCCGTGTAGCGCAGCACCGCCATCAAGGCGGTCAGGACGATAATCGCAAAGACCACAATTGTCAGGCGGTTATAGGTCACGGTCACGCCGCCCCACTGGGTTGCGCCGCTCATCCATTGCGGCGTACCAACGTCGCGATTATTGGCGCCAAACAGGCTGCGCACGGCCTGTTGTAACACCAGCGACAAACCCCAAGTTGCCAGCAGAGTTTCCAACGGGCGGCCATAGAGAAACTGGATCAACCCGCGCTCGATCACAATGCCGATCGCGCCCGCGACGAGAAACGCCAATGGGACGGCAATGAACAGGCTCGCTTCGAACAACCAGGGTGCGTGGGCGCGGATGATCTCCTGCACGACGAAGGTGGTGTAGGCGCCGATCATTACCATCTCGCCATGGGCCATGTTGATCACGCCCATCACCCCGAAGGTGATGGCGAGGCCGGCGGCGGCGAGCAGCAGCACCGAACCGAGCGACAAGCCGTAAATCACGCTTTGCACCAGCGACCATATTTGCTGCAGCCGGGCCAGCGCTGTCAGCGCCTCACCGGTGGCGGCAGCGACGGCAGGGGTTTGCTCGCGCAACGATCCCAGCAGCGACTGCGCTTCCAGGCCGCCACGGGCGCGGATGATCGCGATTGCGGCCAGGCGGTCGGCCTCGGCGGTTTCGGGGCTGGCCAGCAGGCTTGCGGCCTGGGCCTGGCGCATCGCCACGCGCACAGTGTCATTGGTTTCGGCCGCGATCGCTCTGCCGAGCGCAGGCAGGATCGCCGGATCGCGGGACATGAACACCGCCTCGGCGGCCTTGCCGCGAATATTGGGGGAGGTTGCGAACAAATCGAGACTGCCAAGCGCTGCCTCGACGGCACGGCGCACCTTATTGTTGACCCGCACGCCAACCAGATCGTCCTCTAGCACATCAACGAGTTTCGCGCCGGTGCGCGCATCGACATAGCCGGTGGCGTCCTTGATCAGCAGGCTGCCATCTGGGGCAGCATACAGCGCCCCGTCCTGCAGGGCATGAATGGTGGGCGATGCCTGCTTGTCGCCGCTCAGTGCAAGCGCGGTGACGGCTTCGCCGATCATATCAAAATTATCGGAGGCGAGGCCCGCGAATACATCATCGGATTGAGCGCGGGCAGGGATGGTACAAGCGAGCATTGCCATGACCAGGAAGGCTTTTAGGAGGTTCATTTTTTATTCATTGCTTGCAGGGGGACTTAGCGTGTTCTTTTTGTGAACAAAAAAAACCAAAAAAACTTTTTAGGAGTCTGTTGCCGTTGGCGTGCGAACTCATCGGGTTCTTGCGCCAACGGCAACACATTTGCAGATTATTTTTCTTCATTTTTTTAAGAAAAGAAGATCTTCATAACCTTACTTACTTGGACGCTCCACCGCACTTTCCGGTCACGACATTGAAGTTGCCGCAGGACAAAGGCGCACGCCAATCGGCGATCAGGTCCTTGGAACCTTCAAGATATGGCGACCATTCATTGGCGACCACGGTGCCGGCGGTTTGCCAGACCGTGTTCATCTGGCCGTCAGCGCGGATTTCACCGATCAGCACCGGCTTGGTGATGTGGTGGTTTGGCATCATGGCAGAGTAACCACCGGTCAGGTTTGACACCGAAATGCCGATCATCGCATCGATCACTTTCGCCGGATCAACCGTGCCGGCCTTCTGCACGGCCTTAACCCACATGTTGAAGCCGATGTAATGCGCTTCCATCGGGTCGTTCGTGGTACGTTTGGGGTTTTTGGTATAGGCTTTCCACTGCGCGATGAACGCCTTGTTGGCCGGATTGTTGATGCTTTCGAAGTAGTTCCACGCGGTCAGATGGCCCACCAGCGGCTTGGTGTCGATGCCGGCGAGTTCTTCTTCGCCGACCGAGAACGCCACGACCGGAATATCGGTCGCCTTGATGCCCTGGTTGCCGAGTTCCTTGTAGAACGGCACGTTGGCGTCGCCATTGATGGTCGACACAACGGCGGTCTTTTTGCCGGCCGAGCCGAACTTTTTGATCGAGGCCACAATGTTCTGCCAGTCGCTGTGGCCGAACGGGGTGTAGTTGATCATGATGTCGTCGGCGGCAACGCCTTTCGACTTCAGATAGGCTTCAAGGATTTTGTTGGTGGTGCGCGGATAGACATAGTCGGTGCCGGCGAGCACCCAACGCTTCACTTTTTCGTTCGCCATCAGATAGTCAACCGCCGGGATCGCCTGCTGGTTCGGCGCCGCACCGGTGTAGAAGACGTTCTTGCTGCTTTCCTCGCCTTCGTACTGCACCGGATAGAACAGAATGTTGCCGGTTTCTTCGAAGACCGGCAGCACCGATTTGCGTGACACCGACGTCCAGCAGCCGAACACTGCGGCGACCTTGTCGACGGTGATCAACTGGCGGGCCTTTTCCGCGAATAACGGCCAGTTCGACGCGGGATCGACCACGACGGCCTGGAGCTTGCGGCCGAGCACGCCGCCTTTCTTGTTCTGTTCGTCGATCAGCATCAGCATGACGTCTTTCAACGTCGTCTCGCTGATGGCCATGGTGCCGGACAGCGAATGCAGAATGCCGATCTTAATTGGCGGCGGGGCGGGGGTCTGGGCTTGAACCTGCGGGGCTAACATGGTGGTGGCGGCAATGGCGGCGGTGGCCAACCCTATGCCGCGAAGCCAATGGCGAACTGATGCCATGAACGGATTCCTTTTACCAAGCTGTGACGGCGAGAATGACGCAGGCCAAGTCGCCCGCACCGATGCCGTCAGTGGCTTAGCAAGCGCCATGCCAGACGCTAGGGTCACGATATCCTGCTAGTTCGCCGCAAAATATGCGCAAAAATTAAGCATTCCTGGAGCTGCCGGATTAGAAATAGGCAATAAATTGCGATCAGCCGATCTTCTTATAGGCGAAGCCCTTGCTCTGCAGGGATGCAATGGTTGCCACTTCTGACGGCGGCATACGAACCCAGGTTCGCGGCGATTGCACGATCATGGGTCAGATTATTATTGGCAAAAGTCGTGGCGCAGAGATAGGCCCGCACCCTATAGCCCGCCAGCGCATGCATCCGTTTCATCTGATCCGGGTCCATCTTGTCAGTTTCCGATTGGGTCCCGGCGTAGCTGTCGAGGAAGAACTTTATCGCCCCGGTGCGGCGATCACGTTGCGGCTGCCAAACCAGCGCCCGCTACCAATGCCGCGGCCATTATCCGTCGCGTGATCTTATCCATGTTCATTCCATTCTCGGGGCAGTTTTACTGTCTGGTGTCACATCGACCGAACTGGCGCGGCCGGTGATCCGGGCGGGCGGCTTGCAGTCGGTCATGCAGGGGGTGGCAACCCAGAAGCCGCGTTCGGCGGTTTCGCGATCATCATCATAGAAGCCATCGGCATTGGGCATCCTGATGGTTGCAAGATTGGCTTGGTTTGCAACGAAATCGTCTTTGACAACATCATTCAGGTTCAAAATGAATGCCACCAGCGCGTAGATTTCGTCGTGCTGCAAGGACTGTGCCTGACCAAACGGCATGGCGCGGCGGATGTAGTCGAAGGCGGTCGTGGCATGGGGCCAGTAGGACCCGACGGTCTTGAACGGTCGATCGTGGGCGAGGGTGCCAGCGCCGCCGGCAAGTTCCGGCCAGCGCCCGGCGCCTTCGCCAAATTCGCCATGGCAGGCGGCGCAGCGTTCCAGGAATAGCGCCTCGCCTTGCTTCACGCTGCCCTGCCCCTGGGGCAGGCCCTTGCCGTCAGGACGGGCGTCGATGTCCCAGGCGGCGATTTCGGCAGGGTGCGGGGGACGGCCGACGCCGAGTTCGCTGGCGGAGACAGGAAAGGCGATCAGCCAGATCAAAGCAGTTCTTGCTAAAATCGAAAACAACCAAGCATGACCGACGCATGCGCGCTCTCCGCTATCCCGCGCCAACGGTAACGAAGTGGGGAAGTTTTTTTGCTTCTTTTTGTTCAAAAAAAGAAGGCCTTCCTCAAGATACTTCAACATTCTCACTCGTCCCATCCGCCCGCAGCAACCAGGTCTGAATGCCGTTATTATGATAAATCGAATTCACCCCGCGCGTTTTGCGTAACTCCGCCTTGCTGGGCTGCACGTACCCCGTGCTGTCCCGCGCCCGCGACTGCAGCAGCATTTCCTGCCCGTTCCAGTCGATATCGGCATAAAACCGTACCAATGCCAGGGACTGCACCGGCCCGTCGATCCGCGCCGCCTGCCAGTTGCGTCCGCCATCGAGCGACACATCCACCCGCGTAACGCTGCCCCGCCCCGACCAGGCAATGCCGCTGATCACCATCCGGCCCTTCGGTGCCACGGCGGTTTGCGGGCTGGGGCTGGTGATCACCGATTTTGCGTCCATCACGAAGGTGGAACGGCGCGCCCGCCCATCGGCCAGCAGGTCGGTATATTTCGAGGTTTCTTCCCGCGTTTCCCATGGCGCATCGCCGATCTTGAGGCGCCGTAGCCATTTCACCCACATGTTGCCCTGCCAGCCCGGCACCACCAGGCGCAGCGGGTAGCCCTGTTCCGGCCGCAGCGCCTCGCCGTTCATCGCGAAGGCGAGCAGGCAGTCATCCATCGCCTTGGTGAGCGGGATCGAACGGTTAAGCCCGGCGGCATCGGCGCCCTCGGCCATCACCCATTTGGCCCGTGGATCGATGCCGAGCATTTCGAGCACGGATCGCAAACTCACGCCGGTATACTGCACGTTATGGATCATGCCGTGGGTGAACTGGGCGCCGTTCAACTGCGCACCGCGCCATTCCATGCCGGAATTGGCCGCGCATTCCAGGAAGTAGATACGATTGGTGCGCGGCAGGCGTTTCAGATCCTGCATGGTCAGCACCACCGGTTTGGCCACCATGCCGTGGATCATCAGCCGATGCTGATCTGGATCGACGGCTGCCACGCCACTATGATGGCGCTCGAAGCACAGCCCGTTCGGGGTGATGGTGCCTTCGAGCGCGTGCAGTGGGGTGAAGTTGACCGAGCTTTGCTGCCCCGCGGTCAGCCATTCGACATCGCGACGGATGACGTTCTTTTCGAACGGAGACGGCACGCCGTATGGATGCGCCTGCACGCCGTCGCCGAGGGTCTGGCTCCAGTCGGGCAGGGTGGTGATCGCCGGATCAGGGGCGGCCGCCCGGGCGGGGAGGACAAGCGCGGACGCGGCCCCCGCCGCCACGAAAATCCGGCGGCGGGGTAGGGGCTCAGACGCCGACGAGTTTGACATTGGAATGATCCGTTGGGCGAACCTCTGGGTGGGCGCGCAAATGGGCACCCACGACGTCCCAGATCGGCGGCCCCTCGGTTGCCTGGTTGATGCTGGCCCAGCCGGCGACACGGTAAACGCGGGACGCGTCAATCGGCATACCGTTGCGCAAAAGCACCATATTGGTGATGCGTTTGCCGATCGCGGCATTGGGGTTGAGGGTGTAGCCAACCCCGCCGACCCGGACCATGTCGCCGCCTTGCTGGTAATAGGGATCGGGATTGAACAGATTATCGGCAACGTCTTCCAGTACATCGCGCAATTGTGCGCCGGTCATGGTGTTGCGGTAGCAGGCCGGGTAGGTGATCGCGGTGGCGTTATAGACGTCGTCGGCAGTGATATCCTGGCCTGGCAGCAGGGTGGGACCCCAGCGGAAACCCGGGGATAACGCAATTTCGGCGTCGCGTTCGGCGAGCATCGCATCGCAGATCAGATCGTCGATGCTACCGTGGACGTTGCCACGTCGATACAGCAGCCCCTGGGTCCGGCCGAGTACCTTGGACAGGCCGGCAGTGTAGGGTGCGCGCTGTTTGGCGATCTCGGCGGCCATGACCGGATCAGGCTTTATGACGTCTGCGAAAACCGGGATCAGCTTGTGGCGCCAACCGGCAACCTTGCCGCCCTGCACATCGAGATCGATCCGGCTGAGGAATTTGCCGTTGCAGCCCGAGGCGACCAGGATGGTGCTGCCGATCAGTTCCGGGCGGGGCATGGCGTCATGGGTGTGGCCGGACAGGATGACATCGATCCCACCAACCCGGCCAGCAAGCTTGCGATCAACATCGTAGCCGTTATGTGACAGCAACACGATCACTGCGGCGCCTTCGGCCCGTGCGGCGGCGATGTTGGTGCGCAGCAATTCCTCCTGAATGCCGAAATTCCAGTCTGGCATCATCCAGCGCGGATTGGCGATCGGGGTGAAGGGGAAGGCCTGGCCGATAATGGCGATGTTCACCCCGCCACGGGTGATCATTCGGGTAGCGGGGAAGACCGGTTCCTTCCATTCATCGACGATATTACTGGCAAGAAACGGGAAGTCCTGCGCCTTGGCGAGCTCCAGAACCCGGTCCTGGCCGAAAGTGAATTCGAAATGCCCGACCATTGCGTCGGGCTTGAGCAGCGCCATGCAGGCGACCATGTCGGCGGCTTTGGTTTGCAGCGATGTCCAACTGCCCTGCCAGGTGTCACCGCCATCGAGCAACGCCACCCGGTCGGCGCCGCGTTCGGCGCGGATGGCGTTGACCAGGGTTGCTATGCGGTCAAGCCCGCCCATCCGGCCATATTCGCCGGCAAGCGTCACGAAATTGTCGCTGGTCAGCGCGAAGGCATCGGGGGATCCGTCCGCAATGGCAAAGAACTTGCGAAAGGCGGCCTCGCTCAGATGCGGTGGTCGGCCAAGGGCTTCACCAACGCCGATATTCACCGAAGGTTCGCGGAAATTCATTGGCAGCAACTGGGCATGCAGATCGGTGATGTGCAGCAACGTTACCTGCCCGACAGGTGCAAACTCCAGCAATTTATCTTGGGTAAGGACTGGCGCGGCGGCGGCGCGACGCACAGCCCCTACCGATGCCAGGGCGGCAGCGGCGGCCCACAAATCCCGGCGCGTAATCATGCGACGGTAATTTTTGCCGTTGCCTTGGTCACCGTGCCGTCATCATCGGTCCAGGCGAAATCAAATGTGCCGCTTTCCTCGACTTTGGCAAAGAATGATTGATAGGGGTTGGCCGAAACCGAGGGGTGCCATTCGGCGCTGAAAACCGGGTGACCGTTGAAATGGGCTTCGAATAACTTGATGATCTTGCGCGGCACCACGACGCCGGCAGAATCCTTGCGCTGGCCCGATTCCATGTCGTGGCTGATCAGGGTTTTGATCTCGATAATATCGCCCTTCTTGGCGATCGCCGGCAGGCGCACGCGCGGGGTGGGATTTGCCATGGTTCTGGACCCTCGGTCAGCCGCCGCATCCACCGATGGTGACCTTCACCTCGGCCTTGGCGATCAGCACGTCGTTATTGGAAAGCTCGGCGATGGCGACAATGTCCTGGGTCTGCGCAAGCCGCATCCGCATCGATGTTGCCGCCCGGCCGGCGGCTGGAGTGAAACGGAATGTCGCGACCAGCGGGTTGGGATTTTCGGTCGCGATCAGATGGATCGCACGGACATAGTCGGTCGCTGTCATCGGGCTTGCGACCGACAGATTGACCGGTACCACCAGGCCGTTTTCGGCGATCGACGGCAGGTCGAGCGTCAGCCCGGTGGTCTTGGCGGTGCGGCCGGCCAGAATGCGGATGATTTCAGCGTCCCCCGGGGCGGCGCGGGCAGGGCGCCCAACCGTCTGACCAAGTGCCACAACTGCGCCGCCAACGACCAGCAGCTTGCGTCGTGAAATCGATCCTTCGTCGCCCATCCGGCGTCCCCTCAATAAGTCTGGCGCTGTGTTTTCCAGCGTCGCGAACACATATTGATTTTCGAATGCGACAATGTAAAGCTGATTTTCAAGGACAGAGCTGAAATCGGCGTTGGCCAAGTCGGGGGGCTATCTTGTCAAAATTACTGCGGATACTTGTGCTGTGTCTGCTGGTCCCAGCGGCGAGCCTGCGCGCCCAACCGGCCCCCGAACTCGATCTCGACAAGGAACTCGATCGTTATCGGGCGATGATCAACGATCCGATGGCCAATCCGGGCTATCTCGCGGTGGACCGCGGCGAATTGCTGTGGGGCCTAGTGCGGGGCACCAAAAATGTTTCGCTCGAAACATGCGATCTTGGCGCGGGTCCTGGGGTGTTGGACGGCGTTGCAGCCCGTTTGCCGCGTTATTTTGCCGACACTGACCAGGTGATGGATCTTGAACAGCGCCTGCTGCACTGCATGCGCGGCCTGCAAGGACTTGATACCAAAGACGTCGTGGCGCGCCGCTTTGGCGGCCCTGGCAAGACCAGCGACATGGAGGATCTTGTTGCTTTCATCAGCAACAAGTCGCTCGGCATGAAGTACCAGGCATCGGTCTCGCATCCGAAGGAGCGCGAAATGGTGCTGATCGGCGAGGCGATGTTTTATCGACGGTCGGCGATCAACGATTTTTCCTGCGCGACCTGCCATGGCGATGATGGACGGCGTATCCGGTTGCAAACCCTGCCCGATCTGAGCAAGCCAGGGGATACCGCGCGGGAAGTGATTGGCAGTTGGCCCGCCTATCGGGTGTCGCAAAGCCAGACCCGGACCATGCAGCACCGGCTATGGGACTGCTTACGCCAGATGCGGATGCCGGCACCCGATTATGCGTCGGAAGGTTTGACTGCGCTGACGTTGTACCTCGCCAAGCTCGGCGATGGTGCAACGCTCAACGTTCCCTCGATCAAACGGTGAGCACCATGCGCGGCATCCTGTTACTGACCTTTTTGCTTGCCCACCCGGCATTCGCCCAAACCCTCGATCCGGCACGTGTTGAAGCGGTTGTGGCAGCAAGCTTCGCTGCGGCGCCTGAGGCTTGGAAGTCGCGGGTATCGCAGGATAGGATGCAACAAATATGCAGTCTGACCCGCAATCAGCCTGACCCGGCGCAGGCGGCCGAGATTGCCAGCACCGCAAAGGCCAGTGTGGTGTTGCCGCCTGATGCCGCGCTGAAGGGTGATTGGCGCAATGGCGAGAAGATCGCCCAGAATGGCCAGGGCGGACAGTTTTCCGACGCTCCCGGCACCGTAAGCGGCGGCAATTGCTATGCCTGCCATCAGATGGCCTTGTCGGAGATCAGCTATGGCACGCTGGGTCCAAGCCTGTCCGGCTATGGCAAGCTGCATAACTTCACCACTGAGGCAGTTCGGGCGGCCTACGCCAAGGTGTTTAACCCCCATGTCACCCTGGCGTGCTCGACGATGCCGCGCTTTGGCCTCAACAAAGTGCTGACCGCCCAGCAAATCAGCGACGTGGTGGCCTATTTGTTCGATCCCGCCTCGCCGGTGAATGCCGAGGTCAAGTGAACGCACCGATCGGCGTAGCTTCTGTTGATCTGCCGCTTCTCAACGCGTTGCGAGACAAGGCCGGGGTAGCGAGCGCGATGCTCAAGGCGCTGGGCCATCCGAACCGGCTGCTGCTGCTGTGTATGCTTGTCGAGCAGGACCGGTCGGTGAGCGAGCTGGAGGCGTTGCTGGGTCTGCGGCAGGCCAATGTATCGCAACAATTGGCCAAGTTGCGGGGTGAGGGGCTGGTTGGCGCAAGGCGCAATGGCAAGTCGGTTCACTATTTTGTGTCCGATCCTGCGGCGCGACGCGTCTTGATGGTGCTCTATGAGATTTACTGTGGATCCGAGGGTTCGGGGTAATTTATTGTCGCTTTATAGCAATAATTATTAACGCGATAGAGTGCGCCAGATCATGTAGGCCGCAACAACTAATATCACGCCGGCGAAGACGTGACTGAGGGTGTTTTTGCGGGCGGCAAGATGAACTGCCAGGCGTAAGCCGATCTGTCCGCCCACCAACCCGCCGGCGATGTATTCACCGGCCACCACCCAATCCACCAGCCCCGATACCGCGTAGTTGGCGGCCGTGGTGAGACCGAA
The DNA here is from genome assembly GCA_943333505.2 of Asaia bogorensis. Taxonomy (GTDB): domain Bacteria; phylum Pseudomonadota; class Alphaproteobacteria; order Acetobacterales; family Acetobacteraceae; genus CAITOL01. The sequence goes on from CALQTN020000004.1 coordinate 85,133, forward strand.
TGCCCCGACCGCCAGGAGCGATGTGCCGATCGCGTGGATCAGTTTCATCCGCGTTGCCATCACCAGGCCCGGCACGATCAGGAAGCCGCCGCCAATGCCGAAAAACCCGGCGAGCATGCCGACGCCAAGCCCGGTGCCGCCGACACCGAGGGTGCGGCCAAGGCTCGGGGCGGTTACCTGATCGCTGATATGGTTTTGTTTGCGCAGCATCAGCAGCGCCACCACAATCATTAATCCGGCGAACGCCATCACCAGATTCTGTCCATCCACGAGCTTACCCAATGTCGAGCCGACATAGGCCCCGCCCACCCCGGTTGCGGCAAATACCGCGCCGACCTTCCAGCGCACATGACCGACGCGGGCATGATGGGCGAGATTCATGAATGCGTTGGCAGACACCGCCAACGCCCCGGTGCCGATCGCCAGATGCGGGTCCTTCATGCCGACAACATAGAGCATCAGCGGCGTTGCCAGGATCGAGCCGCCACCGCCGATCAACGCCAAAATGAAGCCGACCAGCGAACCGCTCATCACTGCAAGCCCGTGCGACAGCATTGAAGACTCCCCATTTATCAAGTCTTACCGGCTTACATATTCGAAATACCGCATATTACAAAATCAAGACGACGGCGATCACGCTCGCACACTGGTTGACTTTGACCCCTGGCACGGGAAGATAAGGTCACACGGTCGCGTTTCGGCAAAACGCGATATGCACCGCCACGCCCGCCGCCATTTTCGGAGACAGGTCCCATGAGCCAAATCGAATATCTGCAAAAATTGCATCGCGCCGGCCGGATCGGGCGCCGTGAACTGCTCGGCCGGGTCTCCGCACTTGGCGCCACTGCGGCGGTGCTGACCTCGGTCATCGCGTCCGAAGACGCCCATGCCGCCGAAACCCCGCGCAAAGGCGGCACCATGCGCCTCGGCATTGGCGGCGGCAGCACGACCGACAGCCTCGATCCGTCGACCTGGAATGACTCGGTCGGCACCACGGGTGGTTTCGCCTTTTTGGAGCCGTTGGTTGAGACCGGCGCCGGCAACAAGCCCGAGCCCGGCCTTGCGGCGAGCTGGGAAGCCAAGGCGGGCGCGGCCGAATGGGTGTTCAACCTGCAGAAGGGCGTCACCTTCCATAACGGCAAGACCTTCAATGCCGATGACGCGGTGTTCTCGCTGAACATGCATCGCGGCAAGACCAAGTCGGGGGCCGCCGGCGCGTTCGCATCGATTGTCGATGTAAAAAAGACGGGCGAGTACCAGATCACCATCAGTCTGAAATCGGGCGACGCGGAATTTCCGATGGTGCTGACCGACTACCACGCCCGGATGGTGCCGGAAGGCACAACCGATTTCTCCAAGGCAACCGGAACCGGCGGCTTCACCCTCGCTGGCTATCAGCCTGGGGTGCGGGTGCAGGGCAAGAAATTCGCCAATTACTGGCGCAAGGATCGTGCCTTCATTGATGCCTTCGATCTGACGGTGATCAATGACAGCACTGCGCGGCTCAATGCGCTGATGTCGGGCCAGGTCGATGCAATCAACCGGGTCGAGGCGAAGGTTGCCGGGCTGATCAAGTCGAAGAAGGATTTCGAACTGGTTGTGTCACCGGGCGGCTGGCACACGGTTGTGTCGCTGTTGCAGGACAAGGGCGCGCTGTTCGAAAACCATGATCTGCGGCTGGCGATGAAATATGGTATCGACCGCGAACAGGTGGTGAAGACCCTGATGGGCGGCTATGGCAGCGTCGGCATGGATCACCCCATCCCGCGCGGCGATGCCAATTTCAACACGGCGATGAAACCTGTTGCCTTTGACCCGGAAAAGGCGAAGTTTCATCTGAAGAAGTCGGGTTTCGCCGGCAACATCACCATCCAGTCTTCCGAAGCCGCCTTCAGCGGTGCGGTCGATATGGCAACCCTGTTCCAGGCCAACCTGGCCAAAGCGGGCGTCAAGGTCGATGTTAAGAAGGAACCCGCCGACGGGTTCTGGAGCAATGTCTGGCTCAAAGGCAATTGCGTGGTCAGCTACTGGGCCGGGCGCACCACCGCGACCCAGATGCTGGATGTAGCCTATGGCCCGACCGCGCCATGGAACGAAAGCCGCTACAAGAACCCGAAATTCGCCGGGTTGCTTAATGCCGCGCGCGCCGAACTCGATGCCGGCAAGCGCAAAACCATCCTGTTCGAAGCCCAGGCGCTGATGGCCGACGATGTCGCAGCGCTGATCCCGGCCTTCCGCAACGGCCTGGATGCCCATAATTCAAAGGTCGGCGGACATTTGCCGTCATCGCTGTCGGAAATGAATAACAATGCGATCACCTTGCGGGGCTGGATGAAAGCCTGAACCGGCGCGTTCCTGCATGTTGCGCCTGGTCTTGCAGCGGCTGGGTTTTGGCGCAATGACGATCCTGGCGGCCTCGGTGCTCATTTTTGCGGGCACCGAGATCCTGCCAGGGGACCTCGCATCGGCGATCCTGCAAAATACCGCGACGCCCGAAAATCTTGCCGAGATGCGGCTGCAGCTCGGCCTCGATCGGCCGGCTGTGGTGCGGTACGTGGAATGGATCGCCAACGCATCGCATGGCGATCTTGGTGTCAGCCTGTCCAATCAGCGCCCGGTTGCCGATGAGCTTGCGCCACGCTTACGCAACTCGTTCTTTCTGGCTGGATTTTCCGCTCTCGTGGCGGTTCCGCTTGCGGTGTTCCTGGGATTGATGGCGGCGATCTATCAGAATTCCTTGTTTGACCGGGCGGTGAATTTTTTCACCCTTATGACAATTTCGATCCCTGAATATCTGGTGGGCTATCTGCTGGTGAAATATTTGTCGGTGCGTTGGCAGGTGTTTCCATCGCTTGCCAATGTGATGCCTGAGACAACGTTTCTTAATCGAATTGACCTTACGTTCCTGCCAATGCTGACTTTGGTGCTGGTGGTGGTCGCCCATATGATGCGGATGACCCGGGCGAGCGTGCTTAACATCATGGCCAGCCCCTATATCGAAATGGCGTTCCTTAAGGGGCTGACCAAAACCCGGGTTGTGGTGCGCCATGCTTTCCCCAACGCGCTGGCGCCGATCATTGCGGTTATCGCGCTTAATCTGGCGTATCTGGTGGTGGGCGTGGTGGTGGTCGAGTCGGTGTTTGTCTATCCCGGCCTCGGCCAACTGCTGGTCGATGCGGTGTCCAAACACGACGTGCCGCTGGTGCAGGCCTGCGGGCTGATCTTTTCGTGTGTGTTCATCGTGCTCAACCTGACTGCGGATGTTCTAGGCATCATCAGCAATCCGCGCCTGCGGCGGCCGCGATGAGAATGCGCCTATATGGCCAGATCGTGCCGCTGCCGGCGATGATCGGGCTGCTGATCATTGGGGTTAATCTGTTCGCTGCCCTGTTCGCCCCGATCATTGCGCCCTTTCCGGAAGCCGATGTGGTTGGGGATGCCTGGGCAGAAGCCGATTGGACCCATCTGCTTGGCCTCGATAATCTCGGCCGCGATGTTTTCAGCCGCTTGCTGTACGGAGCAAGATTGTCGATTGGCTTAAGTCTGCTGATCACGACTTTGAGTTTCATCATCGGTGTTATTGGTGGTTTCACCGCCGCGATCGGCAGGGGCTGGATTGACGCAGCATTGTCGCGCTTTGTCGATCTTATCCTGGCGATGCCCACGCTGATTTTTGCCTTTGTCGTGCTGTCGGTGATGGGCACCGATCTTGGGGTGCTGGTGGTAACCCTGGCCTGCCTCGACAGCGTCAAAGTGTTTCGCCTGGCCCGCGCGCTCGCGGTGAATGTGTCGGCATTGGAATATGTCGAGGTTGCCAGGCTGCGCGGCGAGGGGCTGTGGTGGGTGATCACCCGCGAAATCCTGCCCAACACCACCGCGCCGTTAATCGCCGAGTTTGGTCTGCGCTTCAGTTTTGCGTTCCTGTTCGTCGCGGCTTTGTCGTTCCTGGGGCTGGGCGTCCAGCCGCCGACCGCCGATTGGGGCAGCATGGTGCGGGATTATCGCGACGTGATCGCGCTCGATCTGGCGGCCCCGTTCTATCCGGCCGGCGCGATTGCGCTGCTCACCATCGGGGTGAATTTCGTGGTGGACTGGCTGCTGGCGCTGCAATCGCGCGGCCATGGGGAAGGGGCATGAGCGACGGCCCGATCCTGGAGATCGATAAACTCCGCATCGACGTGCGCACCGATGCCGGGCCGGGCCCGGTGCTGGTCGATGATATCAGTTTCACCTTGCGCAAGGGCGAGGTGCTCGGGCTGATCGGTGAAAGCGGCGCGGGCAAATCGACCATTGGCATGGCGATGCTGGGCTACACCCGTGCCAATTGCTACATCACCGGCGGCCGCCTGCTGTTCCAAGGCCGCGACATCCGCACCATGTCGCCCGATGAACGCCGTGCGCTGCGTGGCCCAGGGGTGGCTTATATCGCGCAATCTGCCGCGGCGAGCTTTAATCCCGCGCACACGCTGATGGAGCAGATTTGTGAAATCCCCGTTCAACTTGGACTGATGTCCCCGCCCGAGGCGCAGGCCCGGGCGATCGCATTATTCCGCGAGCTTGACCTGCCCGACCCGGATCATTTCGGTGAGCGCTATCCGCATCAGGTCAGCGGCGGGCAATTGCAGCGCGCGATGGCGGCGATGGCGATGGCTGCCAAACCTGCCGTTCTGATCTTCGACGAACCGACGACAGCGCTTGATGTTACCACCCAGGTCGAGGTATTGGCATCGTTCCGCAAGCTGATCCGGGAGCATGGTACAGCGGCAATTTATATCACCCACGACCTTGCGGTGGTGGCGCAGATTGCCGATGACATTATGGTTCTGCGGCACGGCAGGATGATCGAATATGGCCGCGCCGACGACATTCTGCAGAACCCGCAGCAGGACTATACGCGCCGCCTGGTTGCCGAGCGGGCCGAGGGGCATGGTGGCGGCCAGGCCCAAGCCCAGTCGGCGCTGCTGGAGATCCGTCATGTGACGGCCAGCTATACCGGGCTTGTCCGGGTGATCGACGATGTCAGCCTTGCGGTAAGCCCAGGCGACACGCTTGCGGTCGTCGGCGAAAGCGGCAGCGGCAAATCGACCCTGGCGCGGGTGGTGATGGGGCTGCTGACGCGTGAACAGGGCGATGTGCGCTTTGCCGGCGACAGCCTGCCGGCGCGGCTGAAAGATCGCACCAGGGAACAACTGCGTCGGGTGCAGATGATTTATCAGAGCCCCGATGTCGCGCTCAACCCAAGCCAGACCTTGCTGCAGATTATTGGTCGGCCGGTGCAGTTCTATTTCGGGCGCAACCGCGCGGCGGTGCGGGTGCGGGTGCTTGAATTGCTTAAGATGATGGATCTGCCGGCCGATTTCATCGATCGCAAACCGGCGGCATTGAGCGGCGGGCAGAAGCAACGGGTTGGGATTGCGCGCGCGCTGGCCGCCGAACCCGATCTGATTATCTGCGATGAGGTGACCTCCGCGCTCGACCAGTTGGTGGGAGAGGAAATCCTGCGTCTGTTGAAACGTTTGCAGGACGAACTCGGAGTCGCCTATCTGTTCATCACCCATGATCTTGGGGTGGTGCGGCGGATCGCCAACAAGGTCGCGGTGATGCGCCACGGGGTTGTGGTGGCGGCGGGCGAGACCAAAACCGTGTTCGCGCCGCCGATGCATCCGTACACCGAATTGCTGCTGTCGAGCGTGCCGGAGATGCGCAGCGACTGGCTCGACGAAGTGCTGGCGGGGCGCGCATAGATGTCGGACCGGCGCCTCGAAAATCGCGTCCTGATCTGGGTTTGTCTGCTGGTGGGGGTCAACCAGCTGGGCTTTGGCGCCATCGTGCCGGTGCTGCCGCAGTACGCGCAATCCTTCGGTGTGTCGGTCTCGGCGATCGGCATGGCAACTGGGATTTATGGCCTCGCCCGCTTTTTGCTGGCCGCGCCGGCCGGGGGCATGGCGGATCGTTTCGGTCGCCGCAAGGCGCTCGCCCTGGGTGGGTTGGCGACTGCGGCCGGCAATCTCTGGTGCGCTTATGCCAGTTCCTATCCCGAGTTTCTCACCGCGCGTTTCCTTGCTGGCGCCGGGGCGGGGTTGATTGTGACCACCGGACAGATCGTGTTGGCCGATATCAGCCCGATTGAGCGGCGTGGGCGGATCTTATCGATTTACATGTCAGCCTTTGTATTTTCGGTCGGCATCGGTCCGTTGCCCGGAGGGGTACTGGCGGAACATTTCGGGCTTGCTGCCCCCTTTATCGGTTTTGCGGTGGCGGGCAGCCTGTCGGGGCTGCTGTCGTGGTTTGCCATCCCGGAAACCAGCCACATGGCGCATGCCGCCGCCGCCCAGGTGCCGGGCATCCGTCCATCCTATGGCCGCCAGGTTCAGGCGCTCGCCCGCCAGCCTGGGTTTGTATTGGCGTGCCTGGTCAACCTGATGAACACCGCGGCGCGCACGGGCGGGCTGTTCAGTATCGTGCCGCTGATCGGGGCATCGCGGCTTGGCATGTCGGTGCAGGATATTGGCATTGCGATGGCGCTTGGTCTGGTGATCGGGTTAGTTGCCGCCTATCCATCTGGGGTCCTGGTGGATTATTTCGGCCGCAAGGCGGTGATTGTCCCGGCGACGATCGCGTCTGGGACCGCGTTGCTGCTGTTCTGTGTGGCCGACAGTCCCACCGGCTACATCGCCGCCAGTTTGGTCTGGGGGCTGGCAAGCTCGATTGGCGGGTCGGCGCCCACCGCCTATGCCGCTGACGCCGCGCCGCCCGGCATGAATGCCACCACGCTCAGCCTGTTCCGCATGATCGGCGATTTCGGCTACGTTGTCGGGCCGATCCTGATGGGGGTCATTGCCGACCTTGCTGGCGCCAATGCCGCGCTTGAGGTGGTGGCAGCGACGATGGTCGTTGTTGCCGTGCTGTTCGCCTGGATTGCGCCCGAGACCTATCGGCGCAAGGGATCAGGGTAGCGGGCAGGGCGGCCCGCGCTTGTCATAAAACCGTCGCCGCACGGTCATCGCCCGGTCCCATCCGCCGCCTACAAGCCCCCCTTTGTTCCTGGGGAGCCTGTTATGAAGCCGCGCAATGTCCTGCTGATTGTTGTAGACCAATGGCGTGCCGATTATGTGCCGCATCTCGGCGCTACCCACCTCAAGACCCCCAACCTCGACCGGCTGTGCCGCGAGGGCGTGAGCTTCCGCAACCATGTCACCCCCGCCGTCCCGTGCGGTCCGGCGCGCGCCAGCCTGCATACCGGGCTTTACCTGATGAACCACCGCCAGGTGCAGAACTGGGTGCCGCTCGACAGCCGCCACGCCACTTTGCCCCAGGCCGCGCGGGCTGCCGGGCATGATCCGGCGCTGATTGGCTACACCACCACCGTGCCCGATCCGCGGCGCACGTCCCATAACGACCCGCGCTTCCAGAACCTCGGCGACAACATGGAAGGCTGGCGCAGCGTTGGTGAGTTCGGCCCCGATCATGATGGGTATTTCGGCTGGCTGGCGCAAAAGGGCTATCCGGTCCCGGCCCAGCGCGAGGATATCTGGCTGCCCGAAGGCGTCGATGCGATGACCGGGGCCACAGCCCTGCCGGCGCGCATTCCGAAAGAGCTCTCCGACAGTGCCTATTTCACCGAGAAGGCGCTTACCTACCTTAAAGGTCGCGGCCAGAAGCCCTTCTTCCTCCATCTCGGCTATTACCGCCCGCACCCGCCTTTCGTGGTCAGCGCGCCCTATAACGACATGTATCAGGCCGCCGACATGCCGGCCCCGATCCGCGCGCCAAGTGCGGATGGCGAGGCTGCGCAGCATCCATTGCTTGGCCATTATCTCCGGCATACCCGCCAGGCGAGCTTCTTTCAGGGCGGACAGGGCATGGCGGCCGAAATGGACGAAGCCACCATCCGCCAGATGCGCGCCACCTATTGCGGCATGATCGCCGAGGTCGATGACTGTCTCGGCCAGGTGTTCGCCTACTTGGACGAGGCGAAATTATGGGAAAATACCCTGGTGGTGTTCACCTCCGACCATGGTGAGCAGCTTGGCGATCATCATTTGCTCGGCAAACTCGGCTACCACGACGAAAGCTTCCGTATCCCGCTGGTGATCCGCGACCCCAACCTGCCGGATGAGGCCGGCCGGATCGAGGACGCCTTCACCGAAAGCGTCGATCTGATGCCGACCATGTTGGACTGGCTCGGCGCGGAGATCCCGCCTGCCTGCGATGGGCGAAGCGTGATGCCGTTGCTGGAAGGCGCGCGTCCGGCTGATTGGCGCACCGAGCTACACTACGAATACGACTTCCGTGAGACGTTTCATTCCAAGGCCGAAGCCGAACTTGGCCTGGCCATGGATGATGCCAACCTGATGGTGATCCAGGATGAAAACTGGAAATATGTCCATTTCACCGCCATGCCGGCTTTGCTGTTCGACCTGCAGGCTGATCCTCAGCAATTCACCAATCTTGCCGATGATCCCAGTCATGCGGCCGTGGTGGCGGACTATGCCCAGCGCGCTTTGTCCTGGCGGATGCGCCATGCCGACCGGACTTTGACCCATTACCGTGCCTCCCCCACCGGCTTGCAGGTCCGGGCGCGCGGGGCCAAGCGATGAGCCGTCTGGGGCGTCGGGCGGCCATCGGCCTTGCCGCCAGCGCCGCAGTGCCGCGTTTTGCCATCGGCCAGTCCGACACAAGGCCGGCGATCCGTATTGCCGTGCAGCGCATCGCCAACAGCAACACGCTGGACAACCTGCGCGAGACGTCCAATGTCGGCGAACGCACGCTGTTGATGTTCAACGAACGGCTGATCGATCTCGACTGGCACGGCAATTTGGCGCCGCGCGCCGGCCTCGCGGAATCCTGGCGCCGGATTGACGATCAGACAGTGGAATTCACCCTGCGTGACGGGGTGAAATTCCATAACGGCGATACCATGACCGCCGAGGATGTCGCGTTCCGCTTCAGCCCCGAAGCCATGTTCGGTGCCTCGCGGCCGACCGTGGATGGCAAGACCCTGCCGCATGCGTTTTCGGCGATCGTCGGCCAAGCCTCGAAGGACCTGCCGGCCGAAATCCCGCCAGTGGCGCGCCGGTTGTTTCCGGGACTCGATCGGGTCGAAATCGTCGATCGTCGCACGGTGCGCTTCGTCAATGCGACGCCCGATGTTACCCTGGAAGGCCGGATCGCGGCGTCCGGCGCCGAGATCATTTCGCGGCGCGCCTTCACCGAGGCTGCAAGCTGGCTGGACTATGCGCGCAAGCCGATTGGCACCGCGCCTTACAAGATCCGCGAATTCCGGCCCGATACCATGCTGATCCTCGATGCGCATGATGCCTATTGGGGCGGGCGCCCACCAGTGAAATCGATTACTCTGGTCGAGGTGCCGGAAGTGTCGTCGCGCATCAACGGGCTGCTGTCTGGCGAATTTCAGTTCGCCTGCGATATTCCGCCGGACCAGATTGCCACTATCGCCCGCGCCCCGGGGTTTGAGATCAGTGGTGGCACCATTCTTAACCATCGCCTGACCAGCTTCGATATGCACCACCCCGGCTTGCGCGACCCACGGGTGCGGCAGGCGTTCAGCCATGCCATCGACCGTCAGGCGATCATCGCGTCCTTGTGGGACGGCCGCACCAGTGTGCCGGCTGGGCTGCAATTTCCCTATTTCGACGAGATGTTTGCCAAAGACTGGAAGGTCCCGGCGTTCGACCCCGCCCGGGCCCGCGACCTGCTGCGTGCCGCCGGCTATAAGGGCGAGGCGATCCCGTATCGCCTGCTGAACAACTATTACACCAACCAGGTCGCGACCTCGCAGGTGTTGGTCGAAATGTGGCGCCAGGTTGGCCTCAACGTCGAAATCACCATGAAGGAAAACTGGACCCAGATCCGGGACCGGTCATCCCCGCGCGGGGTGCGCGACTGGTCGGCGGGCTCGGCGTTCAGCGATCCGGTCGGGTCGATCATTTCCAATTTCGGTCCCAATGGCGCAGCCCAGCAGGCCGGTGAATACGCCAATGCCGAGTTCAGCAAGCTTTGCGTGCTGCTCGAAACCTCGGCGGATCGGGCGCTGCGCCGGAAGGCGTTCGCGCGCATGTTGGAAATCGCCGAGCGGGATGACCCAGCCTATACCGTGCTGCATCAGAACGCGGCTTTTACCGGCAAGCGGCGCGATATCGGGTGGAAGTCGATACCGTCCTTCGCGATGGATTTCCGGCCGGGGAATTTTAGAGCGGGATGACCGTAGGGGGGCAATTATACCAAGCGCCCTTGACGTTGACCCATGAAGAATGGGTCAACGGCGCTCGGTATAAGTCTTTGCTCGGCGCACCGCCGCCAGCCAACCCGGTGCGCAATACCAAGCGCCCGAATGGCTGGAAGAGTCAGCCATCCGGGCGCTTGGTATTACACGACGATTTTTCCCTATTTTGTCCCAGGTTGGATCAACCCCAGCCGCTTCACCAGGGTTGGCATCGTCAACCCCTGCGCGAAAACCGAAAACGCCACCACCACGAAGGCGGCGATAATGATCATGTCGCGTCCTTCCAGTTCTACGGGCAGGCTCAGCGCCAACGCGAGCGCGAGGGCGCCGCGTAAGCCGCCCCAGACCAGGACATGCTGGTGGCGCAGATCCACCGCCAACCCGCTGCGCCGGAACTGGAAACACAGAGCGTAGACCGCAACCGCGCGCCCGATCAGCACCAGGCCGATCACGATCCAGGCGGCCCAGCCAAACATCGCCGCCGCGTGCTGGCTGACCTCCAGCCCGATCAGGATGAAGACGATCGAGTTGGCCAGAAACGCGGCATATTCCCAGAACGCCAGCATTGGCGCCCGCGAACTCGGCGAAACAGCGCCGCCCCAACCGCGATTGCCCACTACCAAGCCCGCGGCAAGGGCTGCGAGGATACCGGACGCATGGGTCGTCTCGGCGATCAGGAAAGATCCGTAGGCGATGAGCACGCTCAGGGTGATTTCCACAAGATGGTCGCTGGTTCGTCCCGACAGCAGCAGCATCGCGCCCGCCACCCCCACACCGATCAGCAGGCCGCCGCAGATCGTCCAGATCGCCATGCCGCCGATCGCGGCCGGACCCAACGCCGCGCCGCCGGCAATGGCGAGCGCGATGGTGAACGCCACCGCGGCAGTGCCATCATTGAGCAGGCTTTCCGCTTCCACCAGCAGCGCCAGGCGGGGTTCGACCTTAAGCTCCTTGAAGGCTGCGATCACCGCGACCGGATCGGTGGCGCCGATTAAAATGCCGAACAGGATCGCCCCCGTCCAAGCCCAGCCCAGCAGCGCATGAATCCCGACAGCGACAACCGTTGCCGAGATCGCCACGCCGACGAATGCGAGCAACAAGGTGACCGGCAAATCGCGACGGAAATGTGCCCACGGAATCTGCACCGCCGCCTCGAAAATCAGTGGCGGCAGGAGCACGTTGAAGATTAACTCAGGCGTCAGCCGCAATTCGACCTTGAACGGCAGAAACGCCAGCGCGATCCCGGCTGCAACCAACGCGACGCTATAGGGCAGGCGCAACCGGCTGCTGATCACCGCGACGAGCGAGGCGACCAGCAACAAAATGCCCAGGGTCTCGATCGGCATGGCGGATGACATCCTAGGATTTTACCATCTCCATGAACCGGCGCAGCGTATCGATCTGGGCATCGAATGTCGGCATCCGGTACATCGGATAGAGCATCACGCGCTTTGCCCCCAGGCGCTTCCAGCCAGCCGCCGCTTTGGCCCATAAATCCTCGTCCGGGGTATCCATGCGCAGCCAGGCCTCCAGCCCGAATGTCGCCGGATCGCGGCCGAATTCGCGCAGATAGCCATGCAGTTGCGCAAGCTTGGCCTCGCCTGCCTCGTTCGGCGCCAGGATTGGCATCCAGCCATCGCCGATCCGCGCGCAACGGCGGATCACCGCATCAGCTGAGCCGCCGAACCAGATCGGGATCGGCCGTTGCACCGGCGGCGGCAGGATGTTGACGGCGTTGAGGGTGTGGAACTTGCCCTCGAAGGTCACCAGATCCTCGGTCCACAGTCTGCGCATCACTGCGATCTGCTCGGACTGGCGGGCGCCACGGGTTTTCCAATCCATCCCGAGCGATTCGTACTCGACATGGTTCCAGCCCACCCCGACCCCGAGGCGCAGGCGGCCGCCGCTCAGCAAATCGACCTCGGCCGCCTGTTTGGCGACGAGCGCGGTCTGGCGCTGCGGCAGGATCAGCACGCCGCTGGTCAATGTCACCTTCTGGGTCACGGCGGCGATGAAGGCCATGGTGGTGAAGGTTTCGTGAAACGGGTCGTTTTCGTTGTAGGTCGGCGCCCAACCGTCGCGCGGGGCGGCGCCGAGGACGTGGTCGGCGACTTCGATGTCGCTATAACCCATGGCTTCGGCTGCCTGGGCCCAGTCGCGGATTTTTGCCGGGTCGTTGCCGATGTCGCGGGTCGGGAAGAAGGCGCTGTATTGCATGTTGAGCCTCGCTGTAGATCGTTATCGGAAATCTACGACAATCGCGACCGCTGCACCATGGCGCCGATTATCCTTGCAGCGGCGCGCGCCCGGGCACATATATGAGGGGTGGAGCTGCTGGGTGCGTCAGGTCAACATCCCCAGGGCCAACTAGTACTCCCAGGGAGCTGGCTCTGATGTGATCTTGGTCACACTACCCGGTGCCCACCTGCTTACGCGGGCCTTGGGAGGATGTATAACCAACGGCCATGGCGGCTCCACACTCCGATCTTTTGGCCGCGAAGGCCGCGGCCCGCGCGGTGGCGATGCGGCGGCGTGATGCCTGCGACCCCGGGCTTGGTGCTGCCCTCGCGCAGCATGTGCTTGATGGGATCGACATTCCTCCCGATGCAGTCATTGCCGGGTTCTGGCCAATGGGTCGCGAAATCGATATTCGGCCGCTGCTGGACGCGCTGTTGCGGCGGGGCCATCGCATTGCCTTGCCGGAAACGCCACCGCGCGGGCAAAAGCTGATCTTTCGCCGCTGGGAGCCCGGGATGGTTATGGTTGCCGAGCGTTTTGGCACTCAGCGTCCGACGGGCGCCATCATCACCCCCGATCTGCTGTTTATCCCGTTGCTCGCCTTCGATCGCGCCGGAAACCGGCTCGGCTATGGCGGTGGTTATTACGACCGCACCCTGGCGGTTTTGCCGTGGGCCACGGCAATTGGCTGCGGCTATGCGTGCCAGGAACTGGACGAAGTCCCGGCTGACGCTTACGACGCGCGCCTGTCCGCCATTGCAACCGAGGCAGGCATCATCCCCGTCGAAAGCTTCTGAATGCGCATTTTGTTTCTCGGCGACATTGTCGGCCGCACTGGTCGCGATGCAGTGGCGGCGGCTTTGCCTGACCTCCGTCAGCGCCTGCGTGTTGATCTGGCGGTGGTGAACGCCGAAAATGCCAGCCACGGCTTTGGGCTTTCCCCCGACATGGCGCGGATTTTATTTGCAGCCGGCACCGATGTGCTGACCCTGGGCAATCATTCCTGGGACCGCAAGGAAATCATCCCGTTCCTCGCCGACAGCAAGACCCTGATCCGGCCGTTGAACTACCCGCCCGGCACGCCCGGCGCTGGAAGCTGCATCGTCAGTCTCGCCGATGGCCGCCGCGCGTTGGTGCTGCAGGCGATGGGGCGGCTTTACATGGACCCGCTCGACTGTCCGTTCCGCCTCACCGCACAGGAACTGAGCCGGCACAAATTGGGTGTCGCGGTGCAGGCGGTGGTGATCGACTTTCACGCCGAGGCCACCAGCGAGAAAATGGCCTTTGGACACAGCTTCGACGGCCAGGCGAGCCTGATCGTCGGCACCCACACCCATTGCCCATCCGCCGACCATCAGATCCTGCCCGGCGGCACCGCGTTCCAGTCCGACGCCGGCATGTGCGGGGATTATGACAGCGTTATCGGCATGACCAAGAGCGCTGCCATCCCGCGCTTCTGGACCAAGATGCCGGGCGAGAAACTGGCGCCCGCCGATGGGCCGGCGACGATTTGCGGGGTGTTTGTGGTAACCGACGATACGACTGGTTTGGCGCTTTCGGTGCATCCTGTGCGGGTTGGCGGGCGGTTGTCGCAAAGCTTGCCGCCGGAGGCGGTTTAGCGCGGTGTAAGACATCGCAGCTGAACAGGTACAAAGGGCAAGCCCGGCAAACGCCTTGATGGGAAGGCCGAGGAAGCCGAAGGACGCCCCGCTGCTGCTGGTGATGACGTCTTTCAGTTCGCCGAGTTCGATGCCGGCGGCCTGCGCTATCGCCAAACCTTCAGCGGCGGCCGCCATAGTGCAGAAGGCGATCATCAGCGGGGCGACGAGCTAGATGCTATTCAGAATGGCCATCAGTGATTTGCGCCACAAGCTGGTCCGGAAGCGGATTGGTGAACGCGGCTACTTCTTGCCTGATGATGCCGCTTAGGATGTGTTCCATTCCTGCGCTTCTGAATACCTCCCATCCCTCGGCGTACTTTAGCCGGATGTTCTCTTCGACAATGCGAGGAACGTCCTGAAGAGCGACCTTGAAGCCCTCCCACGCCAGACGAGTCAGTTCAGGATCGTCTTGGTCTTCCTTCAGCCTAGTGACCAAGAGATCAATGTACCAGTCACAGACTGCGGGCATTTTCTCCCTCACATGCGTAGTTACGGTCTCAATGAACGCTTTCCCAGCGGCATAGCCGGCCTGCTCTCGGGCCTTAACGGCACTCTTCTTGCCAAACCCGAACATGGGTGAATCCTTGCGATATGACGGCGTCTGTCACCCAATTCTATCATCTTGCCCACAAAGTCGATAGGCTGCCTCTGAACGGCAGAATTCACTAGACAACGGTGAGGTTCCATGGCGTATCCCAGCATAGCAATGGAATTTGCAGATGTCGCGAGAGCCACCCCATGAACGATGAGTCGGAAGACATCCACGCCAGGATGCGAGCGTGGCTTCAGGCGCAGAGAGAATATGAGGCGGCTTACCAAGAGGGGCCAGTGGGCGACATTCTTGCGAAGGATAAGGACGACGATTTCCTTGTTCCAACGGCGGAGGTGCCTCGTTATTTCTTCAACGATGGTCCAGAAAGTGCTGCGAATATAAAGGCATATATTCGGGCCAACGGAGATATTATCGGACTGGAGAATTACGGGGTATATCTACTAAGACAGGCAGGCGGCATCACGGCGGAAGGTAATGTTGATCTTTCTGCTGTGGACTGTTGGGAAGCCCGATACAAGGGCGCGCTATCTGTGCTTCCCGGTCTCCAGAGCAAGCTCAATGAAATCCGTAGGGCAAAGATCGCTTTTGACAAAGCCATCGTCGACAGAGAGAGCGCACTAGACTACATTCGACTGTCGCCCGCCATGTTGTTCGTCAATCACGACCCTATGACGGCAACGGAGAAACTCTTCGAACTTCCTGGCACAACAGCCGCGATGCATGCTATTTTGGAGCGCCTGAAGGGCGACGAAAAGGCAATAAATGGCCTCCGTAATATCGTTGTAGACTACATACAGAAAAAAATAGGGATAACTAATGATCGAGCGCAGGAATATTTAGCATTTTTGGACGCTCACGAGCATGCATTGACTGTTCTATTCGAGGAAACTGCAATGC
Source organism: Asaia bogorensis (assembly GCA_943333505.2). Taxonomy (GTDB): domain Bacteria; phylum Pseudomonadota; class Alphaproteobacteria; order Acetobacterales; family Acetobacteraceae; genus CAITOL01. The sequence goes on from CALQTN020000004.1 coordinate 100,728, forward strand.
AAAAATTGCGGAACATCGGTGCCGACCTCAGAAGACTTCTATCGATTCCTCACGTGCCGAGTTTAGAAATTAGGGAGCGGCTTCCACCGCCAACTCCGAAGCGTGGCTGGCGCAGCCTATTTGGTAGATGAACCCCCACCCTGAACTGTCGTGCGGCGCGGCATGTGCGGCGATTATGACAGCGTTATCGGCATGACCAAGACCGCCGCCATTCCGCGCTTCTGGGCCAAGATGCCGGGCGAGAAACTGGCACCTGCGGATGGGCCGGCGACGATTTGCGGGGTGTTTGTGGTGACTGATGATGCGACCGGCTTGGCGCTTTCCGTGCATCAGGTGCGGGTGGGGGGGGCGGTTGTCGCAACGCTTGCCGCCGGAGGGGGTTTAGGTGGGTGTAAGGTAGGTAGTTCTTGTTGGTAGCAACCCAGTTTCTACTTTCTTGATGGCATCATTGCGGTTTCCACTCGACCACTAATAGCTAACTCCGTCATTGCGAGCCCTTGCGAAGCAATCCATCGTCGATCCGGTCGCACGCGGCAAAGATGGATTGCTTCGCGAGGGCTCGCAATGACGATTTTTCCGTCAGTGTGCCGGGTGGCGCGGCAAAATCGATCGCAGCCATTGCCTTTTTGTTCACAAAAAGAAGACCTTGCCTTACTGACCTTGCTCCCGTTCGTTTGGAGTCCACCCAATGATTCGCCACCTCAAAACCGCCCGCAGCCAGGAAGACCGCGCCGAGGACGACGTCCTGGTTCGCAGCACCGTCGAAACCCTGCTCGCCGATATCAGCAAGCGCGGCGATGCGGCGGTGCGGGAGATGTCGATCAAGTTCGATGGCTGGGACCGCAGCGACTACCGGCTGACGGATGCCGAAATCCGTGCCTGCCTGGCGGAGTTGTCGTCGCGCGATCTCGACGATATCCGCTTTGCCCAGGAGCAGGTGCGCAATTTCGCCCAACATCAGCGGGCGGCTTTGCGCGATATCGAGGTCGAGACTTTGCCGGGGGTGATCCTGGGCCACAAGAACATCCCGGTGAATTCGGTGGGCTGCTACGTGCCGGGCGGCAAGTATCCGCTGCTGGCGTCGGCGCATATGTCGGTGGTGACGGCCGGTGTTGCCGGGGTGCCCCGGATCGTGACCTGCGCGCCGCCATTCCACGGCAAGCCGGCGCCGGCGATTGTGGCGGCCCAGCATCTGGCGGGCGCACAGGTGATTTATTGCTTGGGCGGCATCCAGGCGGTCGGCGCGATGGCGTTGGGCACCGAGAGCATCACGCCTGTCGACATGCTGGTCGGCCCTGGCAATGCCTATGTCGCCGAGGCCAAGCGGCAGCTTTATGGCCGGGTTGGCATCGATCTGTTCGCGGGCCCGACCGAAACCCTGGTGATCGCCGATGATACGGTCGATGGCGAGCTATGCGCGACCGATCTGCTTGGGCAGGCCGAGCACGGCCCGAACTCCCCGGCGATCCTGCTGACCACCAGCGAGAAACTGGCCCGCGCGACGATGGCGGAAATCGAGCGTCTGCTGACCATTCTGCCGACCGCGCCGGTCGCCTCGCTCGCATGGCGCGACTATGGCGAAGTGATCCTGTGCGACACCCGCGCCGAAATGCTGGCCGAGGCTGACCGGATCGCCTCCGAGCACGTTCAGGTGATGACGGATGACGATGATTATTTCCTCACCAACATGACCAATTACGGCGCGCTGTTTCTCGGCCCGCGCACCAACGTGTCCTATGGCGATAAGGTGATCGGCACCAACCACACTTTGCCGACCAAGCGCGCCGGGCGCTACACTGGCGGGCTGTGGGTGGGCAAGTTCCTCAAGACGGTGACCTATCAACGGGTGTTGACCGACGCAGCATCGGCGATGATCGGCGAATATTGTTCGCGGCTCTGCATTCTTGAAGGGTTTGCCGGCCATGCCGAGCAGGCCAATATCAGGGTGCGGCGCTATGGTGGCCGCAACATCCCCTATGGCACGGCGGCTGACTGAGATGGACCTCCCCGAGACCCCGTCTTTCCGGCTTGATGGCAAGCGTGCGCTGGTGAGCGGCGCCGGGCGCGGCATTGGGCTTGCCATGGCGGCAGCCCTTGCAGGAGCGGGCGCGCATGTCACGCTCATGGCCCGCACGGCCTCTGAAATCGAGGACGCGGTGGCCGCTTTGCGCGCCCGCGGGGACGCGGCCGATGCGGTGGCGTTGGACGTCAACGATACCCGCGCGGTTGCCGCCATGCTCGATGGTCGGCCGGCCTACGACATCTTCGTCAACAATGCTGGCACCAACCGGCCGAAACCTTTCACCGAGGTGACCGAGGACGATTACGATGTGGTGATGGGCTTGAATTTACGTGCCGCATTCTTTGCCGCCCAACTGGTGACCAAGGGGATGATCGCGGCCGGGATTGCCGGATCGATCATCCATATCTCGTCGCAGATGGGCCATGTCGGCGGGCCGAGCCGGACGCTTTATTGCGCGTCGAAATGGGGCATGGAGGGGATGAGCAAGGCGATGGCGCTTGACCTCGCGCCGCACCGGATACGCTCGAATACGCTCTGCCCGACCTTCACCGAAACGCCGCTGACCAGGCCGTTCCTGGCCGATCCGGAATTCCGCGCCTTTGTGCTGGGAAAGATCAAGCTTGGCCGCCTGGGCCGGGTCGAGGATTTGATGGGGGCGGCGATATTCCTGGCGTCCGATGCGTCTTCGTTGATGACCGGGACATCGATGCTGATCGATGGTGGCTGGACGGTGGGCTGATCAGACCTCCCGCGCACGATCGAGGCCAAGCTGGGCGCGCAACGCAACGGCTGGACGTTGGGCTGATCAGACCTCCCGCGCCCGGGCCTGCACCCGTTCGCGGTGGATGGTATAGAGCCCGCTCGCGGTGATGATCGCGGCGCCCAGCAAGGTCATCGCATCGGGCAGGGTCGCGAACATCACGAAACCGAAGAGCGTCGCCCAGAGTAGTTGGACATAGCTGAACGGGGCGAGCAGTGCCGCCCCGGCGTGGCGATAGGCCAGTACCATCCAGTATTGCCCGATCGTCGCGACGGCGCCCATGGCGATGTTGAGGATCAAATAGCCTGGACTTGGCATCACGAAATTGAACGGCACCAGCACGGTCAACACGCCGAGGCCGACCAGCGCCGTCCACAGCATGGTGACGGCGGGATTGTCCTGGCCGGACAGCCGCCGGGTGAGGATCGATGCCACCGACCAGGTTAGCGATGATGCCAGCACCAGGAACGCGGCTGGGTGGAACGTGCTGCCACCGGGGCGGATCACGATCAACACGCCAACGAACCCGACGGCAATCGCGGTCCAGCGCCGGAACCCGACCACTTCGCCCAGCATCGGCACGGACAAGGCGGTGATCAGCAATGGCGAGACAAAGCCGACCGCGGCGGCGTCGGCAATCGGCAGGAACCGAAGTGCTGCGACAAACGCGAGCATCGAGGTCACCATCATCACCCCGCGCACCAGCTGGGTAACGGGCTTGTTGACCCGCAGGTGCAAATCGCCGCGCCGCAGGCCAACCGCGACCACCATTGCCACCGAGGTGAAGTAGCGGAACCAGCCGATCTCGATCACCGGCAATTCGGTGGCGAGGATTTTTGCCATCACATCTGAGATGCAGAAGCACAGCGTGGCGGCGAGTATGAGCAGAATGCCCTTGGTGGGGTTTTCCATAATGGGCTTGGTCCGGGGGTGAGGGGCGGAGGTAATGCCGCATCGCGGGCGGGCGGCAATTGCCAGCTGAGCGAGGCTGACATGCGCGGGGCCTTCACGCCATCGCCAGATCGCGCCAGACTTGCCGCAATCAACCAGGAGGCAGGCGCCATGGCGCAGCGAACCAAAGAAATTATCAGCTTCGCCGACGCGGTCCGCGACATTCCCGACGGCAGCGTGGTCGCCTTCGGTGGCTTCGCCTATCCCGGGACCCCGTTCAATCTGATCCAGGCGCTGGCCGATCAGGGCGCCAGGAACCTGACGCTCGTGGCCAACAGCACGGGGGGCGCTGCGCAGCCGCGGCTGCCCGATATCGGCCTGCTCGTCGAACGCGGACAGGTGCGCAAGGTGATCTGCGCCTTCACGGCGGCGACCAGGGCGTCGGACGTGCTACCGTTCACGAAATACTATGAGTCGGGCGAAGTCGAGGCCGAGCTGGTGCCGCAAGGCACCCTGGCCGAGCGGCTACGTGCGGCCGGCGCCGGCATTCCGGCCTTCTACACGCCGACCGCTGTCGGCACCGAATTGGCTGAAGGCCGGGAAACCAGGATGTTCAATGGCCGTGAATACCTGATCGAGTACGCCCTGCCGGTCGATTACGCCTTCGTTAGCGCCTTTCGCGCCGACACCATGGGCAACCTGCAATACCGGCGCAGCCAGCGCAATTTCAATCCGGTGATGGCCATGGCGGCAAAAATGACCATTGCCGAGGTCGAGGAGGATATTCTGCCCGCCGGTGCGATCGATCCGGACGAGGTCCACACATCGGGCATCTTTGTCCAGCGCGTGGTCAAAATCCCGCCAGCCCCGGACGGCATCTGGCCAGGCAAGCGCGCGGCCCGCGCAGGAGCAAAATCATGAGCGGCACAACCATCGCCAGCCCCGCGGGCCTCGGCCGCCAGCAGATCGCCGATCGGCTGGCCCAGGCGTTTGAGGATGACTGGATCGTCAATCTCGGGGTGGGCATGCCGACTTTGTGTTCCAACACCCCGATCGGCGATCGCGGCATCATCTACCACGCCGAAAACGGGGTGATCGGCTATGGCGGGGTGTTGCCCGAGGGCGAGGAGGATTTGCATCTGGTCAATGCCGGCGGGCAGCATGTGTCCCTCAATCCCGGCGCCGCCATCGTCAACCATGCCGACAGCTTCGCGATTATTCGGAGCGGGCGGATCGATGTCACGGTCCTGGGGATTTACGAGGTTGCCGCGAACGGCGATTTCGCCAACTGGAAGGTCGCCGGCGCCAAGGGCGGCGGGATTGGTGGGGCGATGGACCTCGCGGCCTGCGCCAAGCGGGTGTTCGTCATCCTTGAACACACGACCCGTGACGGCAAACCGCGATTGCTGCGCCAGTGTGCGCTGCCGGTGACGGCGCGGGGCGTGGTGACGCTGGTGGCGACCAATCTCGGGTTGTTCGAGCCCGCCGGCGAGGCGTTCCGGTTGCGGGAGATCGCGCCGGGGGTGACGGTTGATCAGATCCGGGCGTTGACCGGTGCTGAGGTGATCGTGCCGGCGGATTTGAAGGTGATCCAGGTCTTGGGAGCATAAAAGGTCTTGGGGGCATAAATTGCCCGCGTATGGGCAAGGTCTTTTTGTTAAATTAAAGAAATAACAAAATCGATGCCTGTCGGGTGATATAGGGAGATCAATACCATGGTGGATGCGACGGTTGATGGGGTGACCGGACCGGCTTGGGCGCATGGGATTTACGCAACACTGCGGGCGGCGGGGGTGACCCAGTTTGCCTATGTGCCCGATGCCGGACATCGGGTGCTTATCGACCGGTCCCTGGCCGATCCGGCGGTGCAATCGGTGGCCCTGACTACCGAGGAGGAAGGCGTGGCATTGCTGGCCGGCGCCGATCTCGGCGGTGGACGCGGGGTGTTGCTGATGCAGTCCTCCGGCGTTGGCAACTGTATCAACATGCTGTCGCTGACCGCAGGCGGGCGGTTTCCGTTCCTGACCCTGGTGTCGATGCGTGGCGATTTCGGCGAAGGCAATCCCTGGCAGTTCCCGATGGGCCAGGCGGTGCAAACCGTGCTGGAGGCGATGCGGGTGATCGTGTTGCGGGCCGACACGCCAGACGACGTCGCCCCGGTGATGGCGGCGGCGACCACGATGGCGTGGGGCTCGGGGGAGGCGGTGGCGGTGCTGCTCGGCCAGCGCCTTATTGGCGCGAAGACGTTTTAGGAGGGGAACATGGCGCGCATCAACCAAATGCCGGCGGCGAACGTGCCGGCTGCTATCCTGGACCGGCGCGACGCGGTGCCGGCGCTGATCCAGCGGCCGGAGGATTTTCTCGTGGTCGCGGGCCTGGCCGGCACCGCGCAGGAACTTTGCGCGATGACCGATGACGGGCCGAATGTGTTCGGCCTTGGCGGCGCGATGGGGGCGGGGCCGATGATGGCGCTCGGCCTCGCGCTGGCGCAGCCGAGCCGCAAGGTGCTGGGGATTACCGGCGATGGCGAGTTGCTGATGAATATCGGCGCACTTGGCACCATCGCCCTGCTGGCGCCGGCCAATCTGACCATCGTGTGCGTCGATAACGGGCATTATGGCGAGACCGGCAACCAGGACAGCCATACCGGGCTCGGGGTGCAACTCGATAAGATCGCCACCGGTTTTGGGTTTGGATCGGTCTGGACGATCAATAGCTGGGAGGACATGGCGGAGGGGCGACGGCTGCTGAACGAGCTGGGGCTTGCGTTCATCCTGTTGCGGGTCAAGGAGGGGCCGGCGCTGCGCAAGAAACGCAGTTTGCAGCCGAGTGTGGTGCGCGAACGTTTTCGCGCGGCCCTGCTGGGCTGATCATGCGGGATTTGCTATCAGAGTGGCAGACTTTGATCCGGACTTAGAATGTCCGGACGAAAACGGGGGAAATATCGATGAAACGTCGTAGCTTTCTGGCCGCCACCGCCGTTGCCGGCCTGGCACGTCCGGCAATCGCACAGGGTAAGAAACCCCTCGTCTTCGTGCCGCAGGGCAACCTTGTTACCATGGACCCGGTCTGGACCACGGCGACGGTGACCCGCAATGCGGCCAACATGGTCTATGAAACCCTCTATGGCCGCGACCAGAAGATGAACCCCAAGCTGCAAATGCTGGAAGGCGCGGTGACCGAGGATGACGGCCGCCGCGTTACCATGACGTTGCGCGAAGGCCTGTCATTTCACGACGGCGAAAAGGTCCTGGCGCGTGACGCGGTGGCGTCTATCAAGCGCTGGATGAAACGGGATGGCGGCGGGCAGACCATCGATAGCCGGCTCGATGCGCTCGAGGTCAAGGATGACCGGACATTTGTGTTCCGGCTGAAGAAGCCGTTCGCCGGCCTGCCGATGGCGCTGTCGAAAACCCAGCAGACCCCGGTTATTATGCCGGAGCGGCTCGCGGCCACCGACCCGTTCAAGCAGGTCCCGGAAACGATCGGCAGCGGCCCGTTCCGCTACATGGCCAAAGAGTATGTATCGGGCCACCAGGCGGTGTTTACCCGCAACGAAAAATACGTTCCCCGCAATGAACCGATGAGCAATACCTCGGGCGGCCTGCGCGTGCTGGTTGAACGGGTGGAATGGCGGGTCATTCCCGATGCGGCGACCGCGGCCGGGGCGCTGGCCTCCGGCGAGATCGACTGGGTGGAAGCACCCTTGCCCGACCTGCTGCCAATGCTGCGTAAGGCGCCGGGCGTGACCGTCGGCGTGCTCGACGAGGCCGGCTATTACGGCGTGTTGCGGCCGAACTGGTTGCATGGCGCGACCGCGAATGTTGGCGTCAGGCGGGCGATGATGGCGGCGATTAACCAGGTCGACATCATGACCGCGACGATGGGCGACGATAGGTCGCTGTTTCGTGCACCGGTGGGGATCTTCATCCCCGGTTCGCCGGGTGAGAACGAGGCCGGGATGGATCTGGTGCGGAAACAGAAATCCATTCCCGAGATTAAGGCGATGCTGAAGGACGCCGGCTATAATGGCGAAAAGATCGTTCTGTTCCACCCGACTGATCAGGTTTTCTACAATGGCATCGTGGCCGTTGCCGCCGCTGCCTTCCGGGCGATCGGGCTGAATATCGACCAGCAAAGCGTCGATTGGGGCACGGTGGTTGAACGGCGCAACAGCCGCGAACCGCTCGACAAAGGCGGTTGGTCGATGTTCCCCGCTGGCTTCCCGGCGGCGGAAAGCGTCGATCCTTTGCTGAGCACCAGTGTGCGCGGCAATGGCGGCAAGGCCTGGTATGGCTGGCCGACCGATGAAAAACTGGAGCAACTGCGCGAAACCTGGCTCGACACCACCGATCCGGTTGAACAGAAGAAAATCTGCGAGCAGATGCAGGCGCGGGCGCTCGATCAGGTGACCTTGATCCCGGTCGGGCAATATCTGCCGGCGGCGGCCTGGGGCAAAACAATTTCCACCCCGTTGAAGGGCCTGTGCCCGATCTTCTGGGGGGTGAGCAAAACCTGATGTCTGATTATCCCCGCGATCTGGTCGGCTATGGCCGCACCCCGCCTGACCCGAAATGGCCAAATGGGGCGAAGCTCGCGCTGAATATCGTGGTGAATTACGAGGAAGGCGGCGAGGCCAGCGTGCTGCATGGCGATCCGCAAAGCGTGGCGTTCCTGACCGAGCACATCACCACCCCGGTGGTCGGCGCGCGCAACCTCACGGCTGAAAGCCTGTGGGAATTCGGCAGCCGGGTTGGGTTCTGGCGGCTGTGGCGGGTGCTGTCGTCGCGCGGGCTGGCGGTGACCTGCTTTGGCGTCACCATGGCGATGCAGCGTAACCCGGACGCGGTGGCGGCAATGCGCGAGGCGGGGTGGGAAATCGCCACGCATGGCATGCGCTGGAACATCAATCCGCCTGCGGATGCAGCCGGGGAACGCGCCGAGATCGAGGCGACGCTCGCGTTGCATGCCGAATTATGCGGCGAGCCCGCGGTTGGCTGGTACAACCGATCCAGCGCGCAGACCTACCGGTTGCTCAGCGAGATTGGCGGGATGCTGTATTTTGCCGACAATTATGCCGATGAACTGCCGTTCTGGGCTGATGTGGCTGGCAAGCCTGAATTGTTCGTGCCCTATACGCTCGAAGCCAACGACATGCGCTTTGCGGTGCCGGGCGGCTTCCCTGATGGCGATGCGTTCTTCAATTATCTGCGCGATACCTTCGATGTGCTCTATCGCGACGGCCAGGAAGGGCGGCCGCGGATGATGAGCCTGGGCTTGCATGGGCGGCTGGCCGGGCGGCCTGGGCGTACCGCGGCGCTGGAGCGGTTTCTGGATTATGTCGGGACGCACCCGGATGTTTGGGTGGCGACGCGGGCGGATATTGCGCGGCATTGGCGGGGTAATTTCCCGGCTGCGGGCGTTCTGCGCAGCAAGTGGTAGCCTGGGCTTGGCGAAACCATCTTCAGGGTGGATCATAGCGCCAAGCACATCCCGGAGACCTCCATGCCCGACATCGCCCAACCGCAACTGCCCTTGGCCCGCCTTGTGGTGCTGGACCTGACGCTGGCCCGCGCCGGCCCGACCTGCGTGCGCCATCTCGCTGACTGGGGGGCGGATGTGATCCGCATCGAGCCGCCGGCCGCTGGTGGGGAGGATATTGCCGGGGATCGTGACGGCTTCGATTTCCAGAATTTGCATCGTAACAAACGCTGCATCAACCTCGATCTGAAATCGCCGGAAGGCCATGCGGCTTTCATGCGGCTGGCGGCCAAGGCCGATGTGATCGTCGAAAATATGCGATCGGCGGTGAAGTTCCGGCTTAAGGTTGATTACGAAAGCGTGCGCGCGATCAATCCGCGTATTGTCTATGGCAGTATCTCGGGCTTCGGCCAGGACGGGCCTTACGGAAAGCGGGCGGGGGTTGATCAGATCGCGCAAGGTATGGGCGGGCTGATGTCGATCACCGGATTGCCGGGGCAGGGGCCGGTGCGGGTCGGCATCCCGATCGCTGACCTTACCGCCGGCAACATGCTGGCGTTCGGCATTATGACCGCGCTGTTCGACCGCGAGAAAACCGGAGTTGGCCGCTGGGTCACCACCAGCCTGCTCGAAGTGCAGGTGTTCATGCTGGATTTCCAGGCGTCGCGCTGGTTGATGAAGGGTGAAGTTGCACCGCAGGCGGGCAATGATCATCCGACCGGCATCCCGACCGGGGTGTTTCCGGCATCGGATGGCTTCATCAATATCGCGGCATCGGGCGGCAGGCTGTGGGTGCGGCTGTGCGAAACCATTGAGCACCCGGAATGGGCGGAGCATCCGGACTGGAAAACCCAGGCCGGGCGCAGCAAGAACCGTGCGGCGATTAATGCCGCAATTGGGGAAGTTACCAAGCTGAAACCGGCGGAATATTGGATCGATCTGTTCGAGGAAGCCGGAATTCCGTGCGGCCCGATCAACAGCATCGACAAGGTGTTTGCCGATCCGCAGGTCAAGCATCTCGGGATGGCGCAGCCGATTACCCATCCGCGCCTGGGGGAGGAGTTGATTGTTGCATCCCCGGTCAACCAAGTCGGGCTGTCGCGCGCCATCCGCACCGCCACCGCCGAGGCTGGGCAGCACACTGATGAGGTGCTGGCGAGCGTGGGTTATTCGCCCGCCGAAATCAGTGCGATGCGCGCCAAGGGCGTGGTTTGATGACCAAGGCCTATGCCGACGGCAAAATGCTGGCCGAAACCGCGGGCGGCATTGGCTGGATTACCTTCAACCAGCCGGAAAAACGCAACGCGATGTCGGTGGGGATGTGGACCGGGCTGGAAGATATCCTGAATGATTTCGATGCCGATCCCAGCCTGCGTGTGGTTGTCATGCGCGGCGCGGGCGACAAGGCGTTCGTATCGGGTGCCGATATCAGCCAGTTCGAATCGCAGCGCGCCAGCGGTAACGCCCAGATTGAGTATGACCGGCTGACCAGCGCCGGCCGTGCGCGATTAGGGGCGTTTGCCAAGCCGGTGATCGCCTGTATCCAGGGGTTCTGCCTCGGCGGCGGGCTGGGCATCGCCATGCAGGCGGATATGCGGTTCGCCGCATCAGGGTCATCGTTCGGTATTCCGGCGTCCAAACTCGGCATTGCCTATGGCTACGACATGATCGACCGTCTGGTGAGCCTGGTGGGCCAGGCCCATGCCCGCACGTTGCTGTTCAGCGGGGACCGGATTGATGCCGTGGAGGCGGAGCGGATCGGCCTGATCAATAAATGCCTGCCGGCCGATGCGCTGATGGCGCATGTCGAGAAACTCGCCGCCAGCATCGCCGCCAATGCACCGATCTCGGTGGCGACGATGAAGCGCGGGGTGAATGAGGTGATGAAGCGCGACAGCGATAAGCCAGGATACGACGCGCTGGTGGCGGCGTGCTTCGATAGCGCGGATTATCGCGAGGGGCGGACGGCGTTTATGGAAAAGCGGGTGCCGCGGTGGACGGGGAAGTGAAGGGATTCTTCTTTTTGTGAACAAAAAGAAGCAAAAAAACTTTGCTAATTTGAATCTTCGTGGGGTATGGGCTGGGCGTTGGGACGGTGGATTTTGGGGTGCGTTGGAATGGACGAAATTCACAGTGATGTTGATCATGCCGGCGCGATTGCCGAACTCCGACGGCTGTGGGGGGCTGGTCGTGGAACGCAAGCGGGGGTGCGGGTTGATCGGCTGATGGATTTGGTCGAGGCCTACGAATGCGCGCATCATCCTATCGAATTGCCATCCCCGGAATAGATGTCTGGCCGTGAAGGTGCTGATTGCCGCGGCTGACGCAGTATGGAGACGATGATGGCCCGCAGCGCAATTCACCCCGGCGAACATTTGGCTGACGAGTTGCAGGAACTCGGCATCAGCGCCACCGAACTGGCGCGCCAGATCGAGCTGCCGGTCAACCGCATCACCCAGATCATCAATGGTCAGCGTGCCATTACTGCGGATACGGCTTTGCGCCTTGGGCACTGGTTCACGACTGGCCCGGAGGTTTGGTTGAATTTGCAGCAACTCTATGAACTGCGGCGTGCTCAGGACGAAATTGGTACCATGGTTGAGCGCTTGCCAAAGCGTGTGATGGAAGTGGATTAGTGGGCATTCGGCCAACCCGGCAACCAAACGCATCGACACAGCTGGTCCAGATCCTGGTGCCCCCCCTGGGGCGAGGGCAGCATTAGCCACCGATAGAAATATCATATACCTGCCTGGGGCCGTATCAATTCTCCTGCCTGCCACCATTAGCGAATTCCATGCGGGCGTGCTTACAATGAAAATCGCAAATTCTACGTCGTCTAACTCAGGTGCATTGGATTCAATGTGGAGGTTGGAATGCGTCAAGACATAAAGGATGGGCAGAAATCCGCCGATGTGCCCCGCACTTCGACTGCCTTCCCACGGCATTCTGATTGGGTTAAGGGCGGAGCTGGATCGCCCCTTATTGCCGTGGTTGAAGCCAAAGATTTTAAGGCAGCAACGGACTGGGTTAACAGCCGCCAACCGCCCTCTTACGCCCTGCCCGCACCATCTGTCGCAGCGCCCTCCATAGCGCCCCCAAGCCCCAGCAGCGCCGACGTAACCCCCGCCAGATCAGCCGAGTTCAAAACATTGCATGGAAATTTATATATGAAGAAATGCACTCGTTGCGGCGCGATGAAACCCGAGACACGGGAACATTTTGGCTCGACGCCGTCGGGCAACCTAAAAGGCTACTGTCGTACCTGCATGAATAATTATTCAAGAAAATATGAAGAAAATAACAAAGAAGGGCGCCGTCAGCGCGATGAAAAAAGAGCCCGCACGGATAATAATGCGAGATCATCGTTCAGCATTGATATAATACCAATTCCCACAGCCTAGTACCGATGTGCCCAGTCCCTCAATCCGATTGTCATGATGCGCCATGGCTGATCGGTAAGTTTGTTCCAGGCGTGGCAGCAGTGGTCGACAATGTCGTCGTAGGACTGGAAGATGCGGTTTGA